>CAZBWJ010000007.1:0-81628 GCA_964495535.1 uncultured Acidobacteriota bacterium
GGGGAATTCCTTCGAGGTCCCGTCGGGGAAGGTGATTAGAATGCTCGGCATCCCTGGGCTGCGTTCCAAACGCAAGAATACAAACAGTTAAGATAGCAGATGAGACTGTCGTCGGTCAAACGCCGCGAACGCACAGAATTCGAAAAGTATATTGTATCCCGCCTCCGCACCCGCCGAGGCCTTGCCCTTCCACAAACCTGGCTACAGTTTGAAAAAGATTCTCCTGCGGTAGAGCCAGTACCAAAGGCACCACATCACCAGGAAGACCACCCAAGCCTGCGCCATCGGGGCTGTCGGGCCGAGGAATTCAAAGCGTCCGGTATCCGGCGGCGGGGACGCCGCCACGATGCCATCGAGGCACGCGAAGCGGGGCGGCGTCTTCTGCCGATTTTTCTCGCGGTTGCTCTATAATCGTCGGAAAGATGTAGCGCGCCGCTCGCTACGTGACGGTGCGGCTTGTCAGGTTGAATTGCCGCAAGGTCATGCGCCGCGGCGGACGGACCTTGTGCTACATGCTTGGGCGAAAGGGAGGCTGGTTGAGCGTTCGCATCGCGGTGCTGGGCAGCGGCAGTGGCGGCAACTCCACCTTGGTGGCGACGGCGAAGACGCGGCTGCTGATTGATGCCGGCTTCAGCAAGCGAGAAACTTACGCGCGCCTGGCGGCCGTGGGCGAGAGGATCGACGACTTCGATGCCCTGGTCATCTCCCACGAGCACACCGACCACATCAAAGGCCTCGCGGCGCTGGCGCTCGACTTGCACGTGCCCGTTTACATCTCGCCCGGGACGCGCGACGCCGTCCGCTGGGACCCGCGCCTTCGCGCCTTCGAGCTGTTTGCTGTCGGCGAGAAGTTCACCATCGGGGATATCGAGATTACTCCCTTCTCCATCCCTCACGATGCCGCCGATCCGGTCGCGTTCACCCTGGAGGCGAAGGGAATCCGCATCGGCCTGGTTACCGACCTTGGCTACATTCCGGAGTTGGTGAAGCGGCACGTGCGCGGCTGCCACTGCCTGGTCTTCGAGTCGAACCACGACCTGGAAATGCTCAAGATCGGGCCGTATCCCTGGTACGTCAAGCAGCGCGTGATGAGCCGCCACGGGCACCTTTCTAATCGGACCACGGGTGAGTTCCTGAGCGAGGACTTCGACGGCACGGCGCAGGTCCTCGTCCTGGCCCACCTGAGCCAGACCAATAACCATCCGGAACTCGCCCGCCTGAGCGCCGAGGAAGCCCTCCGCCGGCGGACACGTCCCGCCCCGCTTGAGTTGCATCTCGCCAGCCAGTTCACACCCACGCCCGTTTTCCAGTTTTGACGTAGGGCAGGGCTCTGCCCTCCCACGGGAGCCCAGAGGGGCCCCCCTACCGGAGAAGGAAAATCGAAAATCAAAAGGCAAAAAGCAACACTGATGAGAAGAGCCGCGGGCCTGGAGAGCCGCGCGGCGTTTTTGCCCTTTGATTTTTGACTTTTGCCTTTTGATTTCTCTCTTCCCGCCTTGTGATACGATGACGTCTTCGATCCCGCTCTGCGGGATCGAAAATCCAAAATCGAAAATCCAAAATCCCATGATTCCTCGCTATACCCGCTCGGAAATGAGCCAGATTTGGAGTGACGAAAACAAGTTCCGCAAGTGGCTGGAAGTGGAAATCGCCACGGCGGAAGCGGAAGCCGGAATGGGAATGATCCCCAAAAGCGCGGCGCGGGCCATCCGCCGCAAAGGCGCGTTTTCGGTGGAGCGCATTCTGGAAGTCGAGAAGAAGGTCAAGCACGACGTCATCGCCTTCACCACCAACGTCGCCGAAAACGTGGGGCGTGAGGCGCGTTACCTGCATTACGGCCTCACGGCGAACGACGTCGTGGATACGGCGCAGGCGTTGCAAATCCGCGAGGCCTCCCAGTTGCTGCTTCAGGGGCTGGCGCGGCTGGGCGAAGTCTTGAAAAAGCGCGCCTTCGAGTTCAAGCACACGCCCATGATGGGCCGCACCCACGGCATCCACGCGGAACCCATCACCTTTGGCTGCAAGCTGGCCATCTGGTACGCAGAGAACGAGCGCAACACGGAACGGCTGGCCTACGCCGCCGAGCAGATGCGCGTGGGGAAGATTTCCGGCGCGGTCGGCATGTACGGTCACTCGACGCCGGCGCTGGAAAAGAGGATTTGCGACAAGCTCGGCCTCAAGCCCGCGCCGGTCTCCTCGCAGGTCATCCAGCGCGACCGGCACGCGTTCTACCTGTGCACGCTGGCGGTGATTGCCGCGTCGCTGGAGAAGATTGCGCTCGAGGTTCGCGGCCTGCAACGCACCGAGGTGCGGGAAGTGGAAGAGTATTTTTCGCCGGAGCAGAAGGGTTCCTCGGCCATGCCGCACAAGCGCAACCCGGTGACGGCCGAGCAAATCTGCGGCCTCGCGCGCGTGGTGCGGGCGAATGCGCAGGCGGCGCTCGAAAACGTGGCGCTCTGGCACGAGCGCGATATCTCGCACTCCTCGGTGGAACGCGTCATCCTGCCGGACTCGACCATTCTGCTGGATTACTTGCTGGCGAAGACTGCGAATTTGGTCGAGACGATGTTCGTTTACCCCGACCGCATGCAGGAGAACTTGGATGCGCTCAAGGGGCTGATCTTTTCCGGCCAACTGCTGCTGGAGCTCGTTGCCAAGGGCGCATCGCGCGAAGACGCCTACCGCTGGGTGCAGCGGAACGCCATGCAGGTGTGGGAGACGCGGGAGGATTTCCGGACGCTCGTCGAGCGCGACCGCGACATCCGCCGGTATCTGAAGCCCTCTGAAATCGCCGAAGTGTTCAAAGTCGCGCGCTACCTCGGCCATGTGGACGAGATCTTCCATCGAGTTTTTGGGAAATCATAGCGCAGCGTGCGCGCCCTTACGCTGCGGCCGTTCGCGACCGCGCACCTTCGTTGACGAGGATATTCTGATGAAAAAGATTATGTGGGTGCTGGTGATTCTGCTCACCTCGGGTGCTCCTGCTTTGCTGGGGGAAGAGCAGAAAGCAGGATTTAGTGGATTGAACATGAGCCTGGGCAATCTCTCCCGCCTTTCGCGGGCCAAGACGCGATCGATCAGCCCGGAGAACTCTACGGGCGAGAAAGGCAAGGGCGGCATGGCGACGGAAGGGACGGGTGCGAGGGCCGCACGCGACCTCGGCCAGGGATGGAAAATCTCGCCCTCGGTTCACATCGAGCCCAAGCAGGTTTTCACGCTAGCGGAGATTCAGGGTCCCGGCGCTATCCAGCACATCTGGATGACGCCCACGGGAAACTGGCGCTACTCCATTCTGCGCATCTATTGGGACGGCGAGCGCGAGCCCTCCGTGGAAGCCCCGGTCGGCGATTTCTTCGCCTGCGGATGGGGGAGATACGCGCAGATCTCTTCGTTGGCCGTGTGCGTCAATCCGGGCAGCGCCTTCAATTCCTACTGGGAGATGCCTTTCCGGAAGTCCGCAAAGATCACCCTGGAAAACATCGATGAAGAGAAGATGACCATCTACTACCAGATCGATTACACGCTCACGGAAGTGGCCGCGGATGCCGCGTACTTTCACGCCCAGTTCCGGCGCACCAATCCCTTGCCCTATAAATCCGACTACACCATCCTGGACGGAGTGAAAGGGTGGGGCCATTACGTGGGAACCTACCTGGCCTGGGGAGTCCACAACACCGGGTGGTGGGGAGAAGGTGAGATCAAGTTCTTCATCGACGGCGACGGCACCTTCCCCACGATCTGCGGCACGGGCACCGAAGACTACTTCTGCGGCTCCTACGATTTCGAGACAGGACCGGAAAACGCCCGGCACTATCAGGAGTTCACGACGCCCTACTCGGGACTGGCGCAGGTGATTCGCCCCGACGGTCTCTATGACTCCCAGCAGCGCTTCGGCCTCTATCGCTGGCACATCATGGACCCGATCCGGTTCGAGCAGGACTTGAAAGTGACCATTCAGGCCCTAGGCTGGCGCTCCGGCGGACGTTATCTGCCCCTGCAAGACGACATCGCCTCGGTGGCCTACTGGTACCAGACCGAGCCGCACGCGCCGTTCCCCAAATTGCCGGACAAGGACTATTTGGAAATCAAATGATGAAATGAACAGGGCGGCGCGCAGCCCCCTGCCGAGGTGAGAGGCACGGGAGAATTCAAGGCGCTCGTCAAGCGCGACCCGGAGGTGTGCCGCTAACTTGCGCCCCTGCGAATCACAGGCGATTCATCACACTCGCCAAGTAACCCGCGCCGAAGCCGTTGTCGATATTGACCACGCAGACGTTGGGCGAGCAACTGTTGAGCATGCCGAGCAGCGCGGCCAGGCCACGGAAGCTCGCGCCGTAGCCGACGCTGGTGGGGACCGCAATGCCGCGGACGCCGAGCATGCCGGCGACAACGCTCGGCAGGGCGGGCTTAAACGGCTGCGGGAGATGCTTGAGGCGCGCCGGACGACCCGCCATCGCTTCACCGCTGGGCCTTAAACACATCCAACATGGGCACCGGTCCGCCACTGGTGACCACCTGGGGCATGACTCCGTTCCATTTCTGCACGGCGGCGCTCTGAACCTCGATCTGCCGCAAACTCAGCAGCATCGGTGTCACCTGCGCTTTTTGGAGCTCCAGTCCCCTGGCTTCGGCAGTGGCCCGGGTGATTTGCTGTTTTGCTTCAAACTCCACGCGCCTGAGGGCGTTCTCTGCCTCGAGGGCTTGTTGGACGGCTGTCACCTTTGCCTCGATGGCCTGCTGGAAGGCCCCTGAGAACTGAAAGTCGGTGATGGAGAGTTGCACAACGGCAATACCGAGTGGACTTAACCTTTCACTCATCAAATCTTGGAGTGCATTTTTCACCGCGGGCCTCTGGGTGATCAACTCCTCGGCGTTGTAGTTGGCCGTGGTAGATTTGACCGCCTCCTGGATATACGGCTGAATGACCCGGTTTTGATAATCCTGTCGCATACGGCGATAAATCTCCCCCGCTTGGCTGGGTGTCAACTGGTAGTTTAAGGTGACTTCGGTGGTGACCACCTGCAAATCCTTACTGGACGAGGTGGCAGGAGCGGTGTATTTCTGAATCTGGGTTGACATCAGAACTACCTGATGCACGAAAGGAATCTTGAAATAGAGACCCTCCTCGAAGACCGTGTCGGTCACGGCTGAAAAACGCAGTAAGACGCCTCGTTCTCCCGCGCCGACCGTGCCTACGGTTCCCCCTACCAAAACGAGGGCGACAATTACGATCCCAAGAACGACAATCTTTTTCCCCATCCCTCGCGGAATTTGAATTTGCGGAATCCCAATTTCATGACCAAAGTGCTCTGCCATCGCCGCCTCCTCCTCCCTATCGGAATTTCTCTTTTCAACTTTGTCTCTCAGCAATACCGTACACGCAGCGCTCTCGCCTTTCAAGCTCAAACCGCCCCGGTCTGCCTGCCACCGAAGGCGGGCGGTTTTCGAGGCGTGACGTGTGGCTTCGCTCGCATTCCCCCGTCTTCAACTGAAGGGGGGGCTGCTCCTTCCGCCACACAAAACAAAGACCTGCAAAAATCCCTTGACTGCACCGCCCCCTTCATAGATGCGCCACCTCGCCCAGACGTGAAAAGGTCTGCGCCAGCGGCCGACACAACGGAAAAGCCGCAAGGTCATAGAACGGACCTTGCGCTACAGGCGATTGATGACGCTAGCGAGATAACCCGCGCCGAAGCCGTTGTCGATGTTGACCACGCAGACGTTGGGTGAGCAACTGTTCAGCATGCCGAGCAACGCGGCGAGCCCGTGGAAGCTCGCGCCGTAGCCGACGCTGGTGGGGACGGCAATGACCGGCACGCCCACCAGGCCTGCTACGACGCTGGGCAGCGCGCCTTCCATTCCCGCCACGCAGACAATCACGCGCGCCTCGCGCAGGTGACGGCTCTCGCCCAGCAGCCGGTGGATGCCCGCCACGCCGACGTCGTAGAGTGACTGCACGCGATTGCCCATCGTCTCCGCGGTCACGAGCGCCTCTTCCGCCACCGGCATGTCGGATGTGCCGGCGGAAACCACTAACACCGTGCCCTTGCCGCGGATCTTCCGTTCGCGACGAATCACAATAGCGCCGGAGAGCCGATGGAATTCGGCGCGCCGGTCCAGGCCGCGAACGCACTCGAATAGGGCTTCGTCGCTGCGGGTGATGAGGATATTGTGGCGGTGGGCGAGCATGCGGCGCACGATGCCTTCCACCTGCTCGGGAGCCTTGCCGCGCGCGAGGATTACTTCCGGGAACCCCTGGCGCAGCGAGCGGTGGTGGTCAATCTTGGCGTAGCCCAGGTCTTCGTACGGCAGGTGGCGCAGGCGATCCAGGGCGTCTTCCACGCTCAGCGTTCCCCGCCGCACTTGGCGGAGCATTTTGGCGATTTCTTCGGCTGTCAATTTCGTTTCCTCCCCCCAGGTAGGGGAGCACCTTTACGGTGCTCCCGCCGGGAGGGCCATAAAGGCCCCCCTACCCGTTCCGAGTGGCCAGTATAACAGGGAGTCGAGCGCTTCTCAGCTTCCCCCTTCCTTGACTTCGGTTCAGGCGGCGACTAACATCGCGCACCATGCCAGGCAGGGGACCTCGGAGCAAGGCGGGGAAGAAGAGTATCGCCCTGGGTGTCACCGGGGCGAGCGGGGCGATCTTCGCGCGGCAGATGCTCCAGATGCTGGAGGCTGACGCGCGTGTCGGGAAAATCCACCTGGTGATTTCCGATAGCGGGCTGAAGGTGCTGCGAGAGGAACTGGGCCTGAACGTTTCAAAGAGCGCGGACCTTCCTCCGCTCCTGGCGGACGGGCGGACGCGCAAGACGGTCTATCTGCTCGACTCCGACATTGGTGCGAGCATTGCCAGCGGCTCCTACCCCGTGGATGGCATGGTGGTGATCCCGTGCTCGACGGGGTGCCTGGCGCAGATCGCCAACGGGATTGCCTCCACGCTCATCGAGCGCGCCGCGGATGTCTGCCTGAAGGAGGGCCGCAAGCTGATCCTTGCCGTCCGGGATGCGCCTTTCAGCCGCGTGCATCTGGAAAACATGCTGCGGGCGCAGGCTGCGGGGGCCGATATCTTCCCCATCATTCCGTCGTTCTATCATCGACCTCAAACGATCGACGACCTCGTCACCCAGTTCTGCTGCCGCGTGCTGGCCCACCTGGACCTGGAGCAACCGCAGCAATTTCGGTGGGCGGGAGAACGGACGTAGGGACTGGGTGCTTGGTGCTAGGGGCTGGGTATTATGGATTGAAGATTGTCGATTGCAGATCTAGCGCAGACCTGTATTCCAGGTCTGCGGCAGTTGGAGTTTCATAAGGACCGCGGACTCACAAAGCGGGTCCGCGCTGCAAGACTGAGGAGACATTCCCATGAGTCCAAAGTCATTCCTGTGCAAGACCACCGTGTGCGCAGCACTCATGCTTTACCCGTGGATCGCTGCCGCGCAGGAGCTTAAGCCCCTCGAACTTCCCAGGCCGCAAATGGACGGCGGGCGGCCGCTGATGCAGGTATTGAAGGACCGCCACACCACGCGCGAGTTCAAGCCGGACAAGTTGCCTTTGCAGGTCCTTTCCAACCTGCTCTGGGCCGCGTTCGGCGTGAATCGCCCCGACTCCGGAAAGCGCACTGCGCCCTCGGCGAGGAACTGGCAGGAGATCGATATTTACGTCGCTCTGGCCGAGGGGCTTTACGTCTATGATGCGAAGGCGCACGGGCTGAATCCGGTCCTGGCACAAGATGTCCGCGCGGCGACGGGGGGACAGGACTTCGTCAAGGAAGCGCCTGTGAACCTGGTCTATGTGGCGGACCTCACCAAGACGGGCGACGCGAGCCCGGAGGATAAGAATTTCTACACGGCCGTGGATGCGGGCTTCATCAGCCAGAACGTTTACCTGTTCTGTGCTTCCGCGGGACTGGCCACGGTGGTGCGCGGGACCGTTGACCGGCCGGCTCTGGCAAAGCTGATGAAGCTGCGCCCGGACCAGAAGATCCTTGTCGCGCAAACTGTGGGGTATCCGAAGAAGTGACGCTGGGGGAGAGCCATGAGGGCTCTTCCCTGCCATACCTGCGGAGCGTTGCGCGGCGCCCGCGAAGTCGGGCAAGATAGACTCTTGCCAATGGGCGGGAACCTCGACGACGAATTGACCCCTGGGCAGCGCCAGGACGGGGCGCCTGCGACGGCTGGCGTGCGGGCCAAGCTGTGGTTCACGCTCGAAATGATCAAGTTCGAGCATTCGGTCTTTGCCCTGCCGTTTGCCCTGACCGGGGCGCTGCTGGCGCGGCGCGGGCTGCCCACGTGGCGTGAGCTGTTGTGGATTGTTGTCGCCATGGTGGGGGCGCGCAGCGCGGCGATGACCTTTAACCGCATCGCTGACCTCAGACTTGATGCGCTGAACCCGCGCACCCAAGCGCGTCCGCTGCCCGCGGGTCAACTCAGCCCCCGGTTTGCGGTCGGGTTCACAGTTGTCTCGTGCGCCCTGCTCGTGCTGGCCGCGTACGAACTGAACCCCCTGGCCTTCAAGCTTTCGCCGGTAGCCATCATCATCCTGCTGGGCTACTCCTTCACCAAACGCTTCACGGTGCTTTCCCACCTGATTCTCGGGCTGTGTCTGGGGATGTCGCCACCCGCCGCCTGGATCGCGCTGCGCGGTGACCTGAGCGCAAGTGTTGTCCTGCTGGGCGCGGCGGTCACGCTCTGGGTGGGCGGCTTTGACATCATCTATGCGTGCCAGGATGTCGAGTTCGACCACGCGCTGGCTCTGCATTCCATCCCCCGCCGCTACGGGGTCCGCGCCGCACTCTATGTTTCAGCGCTGCTGCACGTCGGGACACTGGGCCTGCTTATCGCGGTGGCGCGGATGGAAAACCTGGGGTGGATAGCCGCGGCGGGCCTGGCGGTGGTCGCCGCGTTACTCGCTTACGAACACGCGCTCGTCAAACCCTCCAACCTTTCGCGCGTGAACGCCGCCTTCTTCACGGTCAACGGCTTCATCAGCCTGCTGTTCTTCATCACCTGGGCCGGGGACCTATTGATCCGTTGAATCATTGCATCATTGATTCATTGAAGGGAGCTGGTGGGCGGTCGGCTGCAAGGCGCGACTGAGGACGGACTACGGGCCGCCCCTTAGATGGCTCGATGATTCAATGAATCAATGACTCAATCACTGGATTCTCTCAATGGGTTCCATTTCCTTGAAGATCAGGGAATCAAAGATGGCCAGGACGTGCTTCCGGTAGGAGAGGATCCTTTCGAGGCTGAACTGATACCAAGGGTCGCGCTCGGCCTGCCGCTTCCAGCGCTCGAGGACCTGCGGCGACACGTCAATGTCCTCGCGGAGTTTCTGGAGCGGATAACCGCGCAAGAAGAGGCCGTAGAAAAACGCTGCTTCATGCTGCGGTTCGGCGAATTGGTTATCCGTTAACGCTGCCATGCAAGCCGCCATCTAGAATCGTAAAATGATTCCGGTCGGTGTAAAGAGATTTCGACGGCGCCGAATGAAAAACGAAAGCACAGACCGAGGCCTTTGTCAAGCCCCGCAAGCCAGTATTTATGCGGGTGCGGCGGGGGCGGGCACTAGCAAGATAGATGCCAAGTTGAGATTGGCAATTCGTTTGCTGGCCCGCAATTGCCAAGCCCAGACCGCCAGCGTAGAATGTTCTGTAAGCCCGGGCTCAACGTACTCGATTGACCAAGGGCGAAAATGCTGAATTTGCGCCTGGAAGATCCTGCGCTTCAACCAGTTGCCGAGAAGGTGCTGGCCGGCGAGCGGCTCGGCTTCGAAGACGGCGTGGCGCTCTACCGGTCGAACGACCTCCTGGCCCTCGGATACCTGGCGAACCGTGTGCGCGAGAAGTTGCACGGCAAGCGTACTTACTTCAACGTCAATCGCCACATCAATCCCACTAACATCTGCGTGGCGAACTGCAAGTTGTGCGCTTTCGGGCGCCAGCCCGACGCGCCGGGCGCTTACGCCCTGGCGCTCGAGGAAGCCTTCCGGATTGCCGGGCAGAACTGGACCGAGGCCGTCACCGAATTCCACATCGTGGGCGGGCTGCATCCCGACCTGCCGTTTGAGTATTACCTGGACCTGCTACGCGGCCTCAAGCAGCGCTTTCCCCACGTCCACCTGAAAGCCTTCACGGCCGTCGAGGTCGCTTACTTCTCTCGGCTCACGCGGCTCTCGATTCGAGAAGTCCTCGAAAAGCTGAAGGGCGCGGGGCTAGGCTCACTGCCGGGAGGCGGCGCGGAAATCTTCGCGCCGGAGGTGCGCCGCGTCATCTGCGACCACAAGATCGGCGCCTACGCGTGGCTCAAAGTCCATCGCACGGCGCACGAACTCGGCCTGCATTCGACGGCCACCATGCTCTACGGACACATCGAGTCGGCGGAAGACCGCGTGAACCACCTGCTCGAACTGCGCCAGCTCCAGGATGAGACGCATGGGTTCCTCGCCTTCGTTCCGCTGGCGTTTCATCCTGCGAACACCGCGCTGGCTCACCTTCCCGAGACCACCGGGTTCGCGGACCTCAAGAACATTGCCGTCTCACGTCTGCTGCTGGATAACTTTCCCCACATCAAGGCTTACTGGCAGTCGCTGACGCCCCGCGTGGCACAGGTGGCGCTCCGGTTCGGCGCCGACGATCTGGACGGCACTGTGGTGGAGGAGAAGATTTACCACGACGCCGGTTCCTCGAGCCCCCAGGCCCTGACCCGCCGGCAAATCATCCGCCTCATTCGAGACGCCGGCCACGAACCCATCGAGCGCGACACGCTCTACCGGCCGGTGCGGCGCACGGAAACCAGGGCCACCGTTGAAGTCTGACCAGGAAACTAGAAACTGGAAATTCGAAACTCGGTGCAGTTAGCAACCGGGTCCAGTTTCGATCTTCGAATTTCGGGCCTCCCGCCAGCCTTCATAGGCAAGCCAACCGTACACCGGCACGTATTCGAGCGCCAAGATGACAGGTGAATCCTCATAGGGCTGGCTGGCGGCGTAGGCGACGACTGGCGCATAGCCCAACACGCACGTCACGGTCATCAGCAGCCACGGCCGGCTGGGGTAGAAACACAGAAAGGGAATCGTCCAGGTGAAATACCAGGGGAAAGCGCTCGGCGAAAGCAGGAGCAATCCCGCGGTGAGGAAGAGCCCGGCGCGCAGGGGCTCCATCCGCCGCTTCAGAACATATGCGATGAGCGCAACAAGCAGCACGACGGAAATCAATCCCGCCTGCGCCTTGGAGTTCCCGGCGCCGAGGATGATGCGGAAGAGACTATCATTGCCTTCCCAGCCGGCAGCATAGCTGGAGAGGCCGTCGAGGAGCTTCCAGCCGGCGTCAGCGTAGCGCACATAGGCGAGGGCCGCCAGTGCTCCGAACAGGGCGGCATAAGCCCAGCGCGTGCATTTGAGAAAGACAGGCAAAAGCAGCAGCGCAAAGAACTTGGAAAGAAAAGAAAGCGCCAGAAACACAATTGACAGCGTGGCCCGGTGACTTATAATGAAAAGGATAGCCGCCAAGAGCATCAGAATCGCCAGGGAATCGTGGTGGCCGCACAGGGCGAAGGAGACGACTACCGTCGGATTCCAGGCGTACGCCAGGACGCGCTGCGGCGGCTGCTGGCGAATCAGCAGGAGCAGTAAGAGCACGAAGACACTCGCCAGGTCGAGCCCCGTGTAAAGCCGCTTGTAGCCTGAAACCGTTTCCACCCAGGAGAAAGACATCTCGCTGAGCGGCGGGTAAAGGGTGGGGGTAGTACTTCCGACTTGGAGGGGGTGTTCGGAGTCCTGGAACGAAGCTAGACCGGGCGCGGCGGGGTAGGTCGCGTAAGGGTTGACGCCGGCTCGCTGGACACGCCCTTCCCACTGGTAGCGGTACACGTCGCTGGAAAGCGAGGGGCTGAGCGGTAAGAGGAAGAGGCGAAAGGCCACCGCGCCAGCCAGGATGATGAGCAGGGCCACGCGGCCCAGCGCGTGACGCTCGACAAGGTAAACCCCGAAGAGGTAAAGTAGGCTCGCTCCCAGCGCGAACGCAATGAACTCCGGGGTGCGGCTCTTGAGATCCGGCTGGCGGCTAAGGTAGTAGAAAATGCCCGAGAGGCCGCCGGCAAGCACCAGCAGCCCCAGCGTAGGCAGCCAGGTTGGTGTGATAGATTGTTCACGCATCTATGTTTGATATGGTCGTTGTCCGTTGTCCGTCGTCAGTCGTTCAAGAAGAATCAGCAGCAGCCCCACCCGATGTGGCGCGGGCTGGGGAGCAACGGATAACTGACAACGGACCACTGACGTTCGGCTAACAGGGAACATGTCGCACTTATTCCTCGCGATGCTCGTTGCCAACGCGAACCCGCTGGTGCGCTACGTCCGGCACATCTTTCACCGCGACCCGTTTCAGGGCCTCTACCAGCCCAACGCCTTCGATCTGGCGTTCCTGATTCCCTACTTTACCATTCTTATCATCCTCTCGATCTACGGTCTGCATCGGTATCATCTGACGTATCTCTACCTGAAGAACCGGAAGAAGTCGCCCACGCCCCAGAAGCACTTCGAGCAGTTGCCGCGCCTTACCGTCCAATTGCCTCTTTACAACGAGCGCTACGTGGTGGAGCGGCTGCTGGAAGCTGTGACCCAATTGGATTACCCGCGCGCGCTACTCGAAATCCAGGTACTCGACGATTCCACCGACGAGACGCGCTTGGTGGCCTCGCGCCTGGTGAGCGAGTACGCGCACGCCGGGTGCCCCATCTCCTACCTCCACCGCGGGAACCGCCAGGGTTTCAAGGCCGGGGCGCTGGCGGAAGGTTTGAAGAAAGCGACTGGCGAGTTCATCGCCATCTTCGACGCCGACTTCGTGCCGCCGCCCACCGTCCTGCGCCAGATGATCCATTACTTCACCGACCCGCAGGTGGCGGTGGTGCAAGGCCGCTGGACGTGGATCAACCGCCATTACTCGAACCTGACGGAAGTGGAAGCCATCCTGCTTGACGGCCACTTCGTCATCGAACACGGCGCGCGCCACCTCTCCGGGCGCTTCTTCAACTTCAACGGCACGGCGGGCATGTGGCGGCGGTCGGCCATCGAGGACGCGGGCGGCTGGCAGCACGATACCCTTACCGAGGATACCGACCTCAGCTACCGCGCCCAACTGCGCGGTTGGAAGTTCATTTACGACCCGAAAATCGAATGCCCCTCCGAGCTGCCGGTGGAGATCAATGCTTTCAAGGCCCAGCAGGCGCGCTGGGCCAAGGGTTTGATACAGGTCGCGCGGAAAATGCTTCCGGTCATCTGGCGGAGCCGGCAGCCGCTTTTCATCAAGCTGGAGGCTACGTTTCACCTGACGGCCAACATCGCCTATCCCCTGATGCTGCTGTTTTCGCTGCTTCTGTTGCCGGCCTTGATTGTGCGCTTCTACCAGGGCTGGTTCCAGATGCTCTATCTGGACTTACCCCTCTTCCTGGCGGCTACGTGCTCCGTTTCGACCTTCTACATGGTGGCGCAGCGCGGACTCGACCCGCGTGGCTGGTGGCGCCGGTCCAAGTACGTACCCTTCTTGATGGCCACCGGCATCGGCCTCGCCATGAACAACGCCAAGGCTGTCGTCGAAGCGTTGCTCGGGAAGGAATCGGAATTTGTCCGCACGCCCAAGTTCCGCGTGGAGGGGCGCCACGACAACTGGGAACGCAAGAAATACCTCAAGCGCGGCGGCTGGATTCCCGCCGTGGAGCTCGGCTTGGCCGCCTACTTCGCCTACACGTCGGCCTTCTCGGTCTATAGCGAGAACTATCTCACCACGCCGTTCCTAATGCTCTTCTTCGTTGGCTACTCCTACATGGGGACGATGTCGCTGCTTCAGACACCTCTCCGTCGGCTCTGGAACGCACTGCCTGCCCTCCTCCGGCCGCACGCCGTTTCCCCCGCCACGTGGTAGTCAAGAGGGATAAACCAGCCGATGGAGAGCCAGCCCTGGAGTGGAAATCCCTAAGGTTGGCTGAACAAGAAACAAGGCGGAAGAGAAACGGCCCGAGTGGCCAGTTCCTGGACCTAGCTGCGCAGGGATACCACTACGACGACAACTATCACCACGACAAGTACGCCCATCCAGACCCATCCGAGGACTATCCCTGCCGTCGCCATGCCCCGCCCGCTTAGATGCGTGGGGTCTGTGTCAATTTCCCTCCTAGCAATGTAGCCGAAGACGAGAGCCAGGATTGATGTGATCCAGTAGAACCACACGATGCCCAGGACCAGGCTCGCAATGGCCATGCCGCTCACTCGCGAGCTCGCAGGCGGAGCCCAGACGGGAGCGGTGCCCGCGGCACCACCAAGCACGAGCGCCGCTCCGCAGTACCGGCACTTTATCGCCTCATCCTGGATTTCCTCGGCGCAGAAGGGGCAACGTTTCACAAATCACCTCCGACGCAGGGTCAATAGATAGGCGGGCTTTCTTTGGACGCCGGCCTATCAGGTTCTTGCCGGATGACGCCAGTGTCGTCGGTGAAGTAGTGATTCATGCCTGTGTTACCGGGAATAACAGGGTCCGCGTGGAGCGTGTACTTATCCACGCGCCCGTCGGCACCCTTTTCCCCGGGAGCGTACGTCAAAACGTAGCCGGACCTCGTGCCGGATGCCATTACCTCGTCGATCAGGTCGGCGGCATTGGCGTCCGGCGCTGCGCCGCTCCGTGGAGGTCCGAGTGCCGCCAAGCTAGTTGGGTAGCCCTGGTTATACGTCGACGCATAGGTTATGGCTGCCGTGTTGATAGTCCGCAGAGATCCGACCGCTGACGCCTGGTTGGCGGCTATTCGGGAACGCAGAAGGTTGGGAATAGCAATCGCGGCGATGATCAGCAACGGGATGAGCGCCACGCCGAAATAGCCCATGATCAGTCCGGCCAGCGCCATTCCTTTTCCTGTCAAGCGCCCGGCGCTGCGCTTTATGTCGGAATACGACATGTGGCCGAGAACTACGGCCAGGATCGCCGCCGGAAAGAGGATGAAAAAGAAACCAAGGATGAGGCTGGCGATCGCTTTCCCGCTGGTTTCAGGTTGAAGCGGTTGGCCTGGTGGTGCCGCCAGCGCCAAATCGGAATTGCAGTACCTGCAAATTTTGGCGTCGTCCTGGATTTCCTCAGCGCAAAAGGGGCACTTCTTCATGGCGGGAACCTCCTGATTGTGGGGGCAGCTTACTCCCTCACCCTCATGAAATCAATTGAGAATCGGCGCGCAAACGGTCACCCCTCGCGGACGCTGCTGCTACCGCTTGACGCGAGGTTTATGCTAAGAGTTCAACTTGAGGGGAGAACATGCGACGAGAAATGCGGCGGGGTGTGTTCTGGTTTTGGGCGGGCTTGGCGCTTGTGGCTATAGTGCTGACGGTCGTTCCGGCCGCGGCCTGGGAGCGCGAGCCGCTTTCGGTCTTTCACGAGCGGCGGGTGCGGCTGGTGAAGGAAACGGGCGGCGACGGCGTCGTCGTGCTCTTCGGCTATCGCGAGCAGGATATCGGCGTCAGCACCACACCGTTCCGGCAGAATGAGAACTTCTACTACCTTACGGGGTGGACCGAGCCGGACGCAATCCTCCTCCTGGTTCCGAAAGCCGCCAAGGACGCGAGCCAGGCGGCGGAGTTGGATAAAGAGATCCTTTTCATCCCGCCCCACGATTTCCGGCAGGAAAAGTGGACTGGGCCAAAACTCGGCCCCGACGATGCCGAGGCGGTCGAGCGTACTGGCTTCCCGACGGCGAGGAGCACAACGCTCTTCGCCTCCGAGCTTCAAGAAGCGCTCAAGACATTCGGCAAGATCTACACCGAGCAGACCCCGCAGCCGGAAAGCGGTGAAGAGTGCTTTGTACCGGAGATGCTTTCGCGGCTGAAGAAACTCGCGCCGCTCGCCAGCTTCAGCGATTTCCGGTCGATCCTTACCCGCCTGCGGATGGTGAAGTCGCCGGGGGAAATCGCGCTCATCCGCAAGGCCGCGGAGGCCTCCATGGAGGCGCACCTGGCGGCGCTCAAGGCCGTGCGCGTGGGCGCTTGGGAATATGAAGTGGCGGCGCGCATGAAGTATGAGTTCGAGCGCCTGGGCTGCGAGTGGCCGGCTTATCCGCCCATTGTGGGTTCGGGCTTCTATTCCACCGTGCTGCACTACGACCAGAACTCGAAGCAGCTGGCGGACGGCGACCTGGTGGTGATGGACGTGGCCGGCGCCTACAGCGGCTACTCGAGCGATATAACGCGCACGCTGCCTGCCAGCGGCCGCTTCACGCCGCGCCAGCGCGAGCTCTACGAGATTGTGCTGGCGGCGCAGAATGCTGCGCTGGCGGCCGTCAAGCCGGGCATGATGCTGGGCCGAGGCGGCACGCAAGGGCTTCACCAGATAGCCTACGAGTACATCAACACGCATGGCAAAGATCTGCACGGTCAGCCGCTGGGCCAGTATTTCATCCACGGACTGAGCCACTCGGTGGGCCTGAACGTCCACGACCCCTTCGACTACAACCAACCTCTCCAGCCGGGCATGGTGGTGACGATTGAACCCGGCATCTACATCCCGGAAGAGAAAGTCGGCGTACGCATCGAGGACTTGGTTCTGGTCACGAAGGACGGATCGGAACTCCTTACCCGCCGCCTGCCGCGCACGGTCGAGGAAATCGAGCGGCTGATGCCCCAGAAATGAGCGCGCCCACACGTTCCCAGCGAGTCGAGATTCGCTTGCTGGGGACGCTCATCCTCCCATCCCATTTTGCATTACTTCCGGCAGTTCTTCGGGGCGAAGAAGGGACATTTATTCCTTTTCAGCGCTGGCCCTTGCTGAGGAAACGGACAAACTGACCAGTTCGTGGGCCATCTTAGTGGAAAGCAAGGTCTAACGAGTTGGCTATGGGTTGGGGAGTCTGCGGGCTTCCTGCCAGGTATAGGCGACCCGGTGGATGACGGTCAGGGTTGAGAAGACCGCGATGATCCATAGCACCGGCGCCATACGGTCAAACACCGCTCCGATGATAATGAGCACCATGCGTTCGGGCCGTTCGAGGAAACCCACTTTGCAGGTGCGGATGAGGTTTTCGGCGCGCGCTCGCGCGTAGCTCACCATGAGCGAACCGATCATGGCCACGGCCACCAGCACAACGTACCAGAAGCGGTTGATGCGGCCGTAGAAGACCAGCAGGCCGATCATCAGGCAGAGGTCGGAGTATCGGTCTAGCACCGAGTCGAAGAAACCGCCGAAGGGCGTCACGCGGTTGGTGAGGCGCGCCACGCGACCGTCCAGCATGTCGAACAGTCCGGCGAGGAAGACGGTGACTCCTGCCCAGCGAAAATACCCATAGGCAAACAGGTAGGCTCCCACTAGGTTGATGGCGAAACCTATCACGGTCAAAATGTTGGGACTGATGCCGGTAGCGGCAAGGGCTCGCACTATCGCCGCCAGCGGGTAGTTGCAGCTTTGGCCGATCTGACGAGTGATCATACAGTTCGCGTTGGCCGAGGCGTGCCCGCCAGCCAGGCACTCTCCGGCGGATGTCGTTACACTTCGTCGTAGAGGGTTTGCAGGGCGCGGACTTCGAATTCCCGCGTGCCGTTGGGCGTAGCCACCCTGCAAGTGTCTCCCACTTTTTTTCCCATCAGGCCTCGGCCAATCGGCGAGGTGGTGGAAATCAAGCCCTTGCTGACATCTGCCTCCTCGCTCGTGACCAGTCGGTACTCGACCTCGGCGCCGCGGTCGACGTCGTAGAGCACGACCTTGGACCCGAAGGCTGCACGGTCCCTGGGGATGTTGTTTATGTTGATGAGCGAGAGGTCAGCCAGACGCTTCTTGAGCTGGGCTAACCGTGCCCCCACAAAGTCCTGGCGCTGCTTAGCCATAATGAATTCGGCGTTCTCGCTCAGGTCGCCCAGGGCGCGGGCCCGCTTCAATTCCTTGGGCAGCTCGTGGTTGAGTTCGTGTTCCAGCCCTTGGATTTCATCCTGCAATTTCTTGATGATCTGCGCGGGCATAACTTGCACCCTGTCTTATGTAGGTATCACAATTATAGGGGAAAGCTCTGGGTGAAGCAACCTGTGGGCTAGTTGTCGAACGGGAGTAAGCGCGCCAGCAGCCGGCCGACGTGTGTCCGCAATTCGTGGCAACTTCAACCTCCCCAAGGGGTTAGGGAGGCGGCAATGGCCGGAATGGGCAGGCTGAATCCGTTGACTTCAATCGGACCGTGTGCTAGCGTACGTTGCTTGGCCCGCAAGCTTAGCTGGCGGTGGAGCCTGTGAATGGCTTTTAACAAAGCCAAAGCGATGCAGGAGGCTGAGAAGCTTGTCAGCCAGGGAAAGATCGCCCAGGCGATTAAGCAATACAACTTCGCCTTGGAAAAGGATCCCACCGAAGTCTCCCTCCTCAACACCATTGGTGACCTTTATTACCGTGACAAGAACGTCGCCGAGGCTCTGAAGTGTTTCCACAAGTTGGCCGACGCCTTTGTGAAGGATGGGTTTACGGTCAAGGCCATTGCCATCTACCGGAAGATCAACAAGATTGACCCGGACAGCGTCGAACCTCTCATCAAGCTCGCAGAATTATACGGCCTCCAGGGGCTCGGCCGGGAAGCACGCGAGCACTATGCTCAGGCTATTGAATCCTACAAGAAGAAGCAGCAACCTGATAAGGCTCTGGAGGTTTTCCACAAGATCGTTGCCCTGGATCCGGAAAACAAAACGTACTGCCTCCGGCTGGCCGAGTTTGCCGAGCAGTCAGGCCGGAAAGAAGAGGCTGCAAAAGCCTATCTGGACGTGGCGGAAGTCGCCTTCCGAGGCGGTGACATCGCGGGCGGGGAGCCCGCGCTGAAAAAAGCCTTTGACTTGGGCGCGAAGAGTAATCAGGCCTCTCTCCTTCAAGCCCGCCTGGCGCTCCACAAGCAGGAATACGGGCAGGTTGAGAAGATCATCGATTCCACGCCCGAGTTGAAGACTAGCGCCCCTGGTCGGCAACTTCTCTTGGAAACTTACGTCGCAGCGCAGAAGCTGGAGATGGCGGAGAAGCTGGT
Organism: uncultured Acidobacteriota bacterium; assembly: GCA_964495535.1. GTDB lineage: Bacteria > Acidobacteriota > Terriglobia > UBA7540 > UBA7540 > JALHUF01. The sequence goes on from CAZBWJ010000007.1 coordinate 19,011, forward strand.
GGTGGACGTTTTCAGTGCCAACCCTGCCGACTTCTCTCCTGTGGCGTCGTTCTCAGGGTTGTGCATCAAGAAGGGCAACGTGGACGCGGTCGTGAAGCTTCTGGGCGAAGTTGCCGACGTGCAGATTGAGCGGAAAGAGACAGCCCCGGCGATGGAGATCCTGCGCCAGATCTGGGCGAAGAACCCCGGGCACATGGCAACGCTCGAGTTGATCCATCGCATCTGTGAAGAGACAGCCGACGAGTTTGCGCTGCCGGAAGTCCTGGGAGCGCTCGGCCACGCTTACGAACAGTCCGGGGACTTGGAGAAGGCCGAAGCGGTTTATCGTGACCTCGTCAATCGGGTACCGAGGAACGAAGCCTACCAGCGCCTGCTGAAGGAGGTCTTAGAGAAGCAGGGCAAGGAAGCTGTGGCTCCGACGGCCGCAGTGCTTGTCGGCGTCCCGATAGGGGTTCCTCCTGAAGCGGAGGCTCCCCCGGCTACGCCCGCGGCAGAGGCTGCGCAGGCGGAGATGGTGAAGGAGGCGCTTGAGAACAGCGACCTCTTCTCTCGTTATGGCTTGGTGGACAAAGCCGTGGGCGAACTGGAAAAGGTGCTGGCCGTCTACCCCGAGCAGGCTGATATCCACCGGCGGATCCTGGAGATCTGTCACCGGAGCCAGCCAGCGCGGGCCAGTCAGGCGGCCGAGGCGCTGGCAACAATCCACACAAAGCAGGGTGATTCGGCCAGTGCGAAGAAGTACCAGGAGCTGGCTACGCAGCTTGCCAGCGGCGTGCCCGCGCCGGAAATCCCCCTGCCGCCGGTCGCGGTGGAAGCTGCGCCGCCACCGCCCCCGCCTCCCGCTCCTGCACCGGTAGGGATGGAATTCGACCTGTCGGAGGTGTTCCCGGTCAGTGCGCCGGAAGAGCCTGCTAAGGAGGCTCCGCGCGAGATTTCAGTGGACTTGTCAGTTCCGGTGACTGCTCCGCCTCCCGAAGTCCCGCCCCAAGAGTTGGAGCTTCCTGCTGAGTTAGAGGCCTTGACCCCCACGGCGGAGACTCCTGTCGTTGAGAGGGAAATCCCTCCCTTTGATTACGAGGAGACCCGGGTGGAGATTGATTTCTACCTCGAGCAAGGGCTTCTGCAGGAGGCGCAGAGTGCCATCCAAACCCTGGAGGAGAAGTTCCCCGGAGATCCCGGTGTGGCCGAACTCCGCCAGCGCGTGGAGGCACAGGCCGGCGCGCCAGCGCCTGCCGAGGTTACGCCACCTCCGGTCGAGCCGGTCGAAGCTGCGGCAGCGGAATGGGAATTGCCCGCGACGTTCGCAGGGCCAGGCCCAGTCGAGGCGGTTCCGGAAGTTGCACCACCGCCTGTCGAAGCGCCTGTGCCTCCGGCAGTCAGTGAGCCGCTTCCCCCGCCACCACCTCCGGAGGCTGCCGTCGTGGCGGCCGGTCCCACGAGCGCTGAGGCCCCGCCCGCAGGCGGCGATTTCCTGGGCGGCTTGGTTGGGGAACTCGAGGCCGGCTTGGAGGGCTTTCGGGAGCCGACCCCACCTCCTGCGGCGGGGCGAGCGGCTGAGGCACCACCTGCCCAAGCTGCCGCGCCGGGCGCTGAAGCTGCGTCCCTCTTTAGCGGGCTACTGGAGGAACTGGGCGAAGGGGCTGCAGCAGCCGAGGCGGAGGAAGATCCGGAGAAGCACTACAACCTCGGCGTGGCCTTCCGCGAAATGGGCTTGCTGGACGAAGCGATTGGCGAGTTTCAGAAGGTGGTAAAGGGTGCGCAGAAGGAGAAGTTTCCGCCTAACTTCCTTCAGGCCTGCAGCCTGCTCGCCGTCTGCTTCATGGACAAGGGGATGCCAGCCATCGCGGCCAAATGGTACAAGCGCGCGCTCGAGTTGCCTGACCTTGACGACGAGTCAACCCTGGCGCTCCAATATGACCTGGGAGTGGCCTATGAGCAGGTGGGTGACACCCGGACCGCCCTGGAGAGATTCTCCGAGGTGTATAGCCAGAACATCGACTACCGCGACGTCGCCGAGAAAATACGCACCCTCCAAAAGAAGGCGCAATAGGCGTCCCGCCCGGGCACCTGCCCTACTGCCCGGCTCGAAGCTGAATCCCCGCTCCCAAGCATGAGCAGAGCCCTGACCATCATTTACGTCCTCTTCTGCTTCGAGATGGGAGTCTTCCTGTTTGTTCTTCCTTGGGTTTCATGGTGGAGCCATAACTTCTTCGTGGCGCAGTATCCCTGGGTCTCCGCGATTGCGGTGAATTACTTTGTTCGCGGCGCGGTTTCGGGGATCGGTCTAGCGGACATCTGGCTGGCGATCTACGAGCTGTGGCGTTTCCGGCGGCAGTTGGGACTGGTCCATACACGCACGTCGCGATAAGCTCACGCTGGGCGGGCACGCGAATTAGCACGAAGCTTCACGGCACTGCGGAGCCCCCCAGGTCTTGACCGGCATTTTCGGGACTCGACTCCATGCCCCACGCGCTTGAGCTGTGCTACATCACGGATCGGCGAGCACTTGAGCCGAAGCCGCTCCTTCCTCGGATCCAGGAGGCTATCCGCGTGGGTGTGGATCTGGTGCAGATCCGCGAGAAGGATTTGGCAACCCGAGAACTCCTGGGGCTAATCGGGGCCGCGGTGGATGCCGCTCGGGGGACTGCCACACGCCTCGTGCTGAACGATCGGCTGGACGTGGCGCTGGCGGCGGGCGCTGCCGGGGTTCACTTGGGAACTCAATCATTGCCGGCTCGCGTGGTCCGCGAGTTGGTGCCAAGAGATTTCCTGGTGGGCGTCTCTTGCCATTCGCTCGAGGAGGCGCTCCGCGCGGAGTTGGCGGGCGCCGACTACGCGGTTTTGGGTCCCATCTTCGAGACGCCTTCCAAACTCCCCTATGGTCCGCCGCTCGGTTTGGCAAAGTTGCGAGGGGTTACGGCGCAGGTGAAGATGCCGGTTCTCGCCCTGGGTGGAATCACGGTGGATCGCGTGAGGCTCTGCCTTGAAGCCGGCGCCACGGGCATTGCCGGCATTTCGATCTTCCAGAATTGCGAGTCGCTCGAAGGTCGCGTGCGGGAATTACGCGCGGTGTGGGCGCGCAGACCTGAGTTTGGCTTGTGACTTCTGGCTTCTGACTCCTGGCTCCTGACCCCGCCGCCTACCCCTCTCCCATCCACGCGCCGTAAGGCTTGAGGGCCCGCACGTTGTCGCACACGGCCTTGAGGGCGGCGGTGATGGGCACCGCCAGCACCAGCCCGATCGCTCCCCATAGCCAGCCCCAGAACATCATGGCGATGGTTACCGTCAAGGCATTCAGCTTGACCCGCGAGCCCACCAGCTTGGGCGTCAGGAAGTTGACTGCCAGGAAGTGGACGACCACCACCGTCAGGGCGATGGTCAGAAAGGGCTCCATGCGGTCGTATTGCACCAGGGCGATGAGCATGGGGGGGAGCATACCCAGCGCTACGCCGATGTAAGGGATCAGGCTCAGGAAGGCGGCGAGCAGCCCCATGACCAACGCGTAGCGCAGCTCAATGATCGCAAACACGGGCGTAATCATCGCGGCCGAAATCAGCGCTACCAGGATGTTCCCCAGTACGTACTCGCGCACCATCCTGGTGATGCCGCGCAGGACATCTTCAGCTTGCTGGCGGCGCTCCAGTGAAAACAGGTTCAGTGTGGCCGTCCAGATCTGGTCTTTCGAGGTCAACATGAAAAACACCAGAAAGGGAATGAACATCACCGTGACCGCGAAAGCGTACAGCGAGCCGATGCCCCGCAGCGCGAACTGGACCCAGGGAGACTCCTGCTGCACGCGCACCGCGGGCAGAGTGGCGTCAGCGCCCGAGGGCAGGATCGAGGAGGTGCTCTGCTGGATGCTCTTGGTGGTGACTTGAATATGGGCCACGATTTGCCTCAGCCGGGCTGCGAAGCGCGGCAGGTCGTCAATAAGGGCTACGATGCGGTCGTAAACCAGGTAGATCAACAGGTAGATCACGGCCAGAGTGAACAGCACCATGAGGAGCGCCGCCAACCAGCGCGGCAGGCGCAGGCGCTCCAGCAGCTTGACGCCCGGGTCGAGCACAAAAGCGATACCAATCGCGCAAAGCAGGGTGATGACCACGGAGCTGGCGTAGTAGATGCAGGCGCAGAGGATGGCCGCGGCGATGATCCTCAGGCTGGTTGCGGTGGCAGGCGACAGTTCGCGCTTCGTTTCCGGCATGGGCCAAGCTCCCCCTGAGGATTCTAGCCTGCCGGGGGGCGAAATTCCAGTGGTTGGAGAGAGCCAGGAGCGGGGAGCGCGCGCCGCCGGGTCCCCAGAACCCCGCGACGTGGCGGGGCGAGGAAAATTTTTTCTTGACAGCCGGCGGCCCTTAGCGCTAAAAGCATATTTATACGTACAGTGTATAATTATTCTATGGGGGAAAGGCAGGGTAGGTGAGCAGGCAGGGCACGACGCTTCAGGCGGAGATTTCAACTTCGGTGGCAGCCAACGGTCGCCCCCCGCGGGTGGTACGCGTGGCCGTCGCCGGAGCCACCGGGTACGCCGGGGGCGAGCTCCTCGCCCTCCTGCTGCGCCATCCCTTCGCGCGCGTCGCCCGCTTGATGGCCGACATCCAGGAACCCATGCCCATCGAGCGGGCTCATGCCGCGCTGCGGGGCAAAGCCCTGCCCATTTGCGAATTGCCTTCCTTCGACGATCTTCGGCCGAACGAGCTGGACCTGGTCTTTCTCGCCACCCCGCACCAGGCTTCGCATGATGTCGTGCCCGCTCTGCTCGACCGGGGCCTGCGGGTGATTGACCTGAGCGCCGCCTTCCGCCTGAAAGATCTGGGCGCCTATCCTCGCTGGTATGGTTTCGACCACGAGGCGGCCGGGGCGCTCGCCGAGGCTGTGTATGGTTCAGCGGAATTGCACGCCGCGGAGATTCGCCGCGCCCGCCTCGTAGCCAATCCTGGCTGCTACGCCACGTCCGTTATCCTTGCCCTGGCGCCGCTGGTACGGGCGGGCTGGGTGAACCTGGCGACAGGCATTGTCTGCGACGCGAAGTCGGGAGCCAGCGGCGCGGGTCGGACACCCAGCGAGGGGCTCCACTTCCCCGAAGTGAATGAGAACCTCCGCGCCTACAGCCTCTTCCATCACCGCCACGTGCCGGAGATGCTTCAGGCCCTTGAGCTGGAGGAAAAGGATTTCATTTTTACTCCGCACCTGCTGCCCATCAATCGCGGCATCCTGAGCACGATCTATCTGCGGCTCTTGGCCCGCCGCACCCTGGAGCAGCTTGTTTCGCTTTACCGGGGGTTCTACGCCCGCGCTCCCCTGGTGCGCGTGTATGGCGGGGGCGCGCTGCCGGAGATTCAAGCGGTGGCTCGCACCAACTATTTCGATGTGGGTTTTGCGCTTGACTCCGGCCGCGATCACCTGATCGTGATTTCGGCTCTGGACAACCTCGGCAAGGGCGCGGCAGGACAAGCGGTCCAGAACATGAACCTGATGTTTGGCTTCGACGAGGAGACTGCCCTGGTATGAAGATCGTGGTCAAGATCGGCGGCCAGGCAGTCGAAGCCCCGGGGCTGCGCCGGAACCTGGCGCGGCAGATCAGCGAACTCTGCCGCTCCGGCCATCAAGTGGTCGTAGTGCATGGCGGGGGGAAGCTGCTGACTCAGACTCTCCAGCGTCTGGGCATTCCCACTGAATTTCAAGAGGGTCTGCGCGTCACAGACGCCGCCACGCGCGATGTGGCGCTGATGGTGCTCGCGGGCATTGTCAACAAGCAGTGGGTGGCGGAACTGGGAGCTCAGGGCCAGCGGGCCTTGGGGATCTGTGGTGGCGATGCGGGACTGGTCGTAGCGCGGAGGGCTTGGGTTCGCGCGAACGGGCAGGTGAAAGACTTGGGGTTTGTCGGCCGGCCCCGCAAGGTCTCGACCGCGGTGCTGGAGATGGCCTTTCGGAGCGGGCTTGTTCCGGTGGTGGCCAGCGTGGCGCCCGGTCCGGGAGGGGAGTACTTCAACATCAACGCGGATGATCTCGCCGCAGCTCTCGCCACGGCGCTCCCGGCGGACCGCCTGCTCTATCTCGCCGAGTCGGGCGGCGTCTGGGACGCCGAGCGGCGCCTGCTGCCGGTGGTGAAGTTGGGCGAAATCTCCAGCCTGATTCGGAGCGGCGTCGTTCGCGACGGAATGATCCCTAAACTCCGCTCCTGCGCGCGCACGCTCCGCCACGACGTGGGCGAAATCGCCATCCTCCCTCCCGCCGCGCCGAAGGTGTTGCTGCGGGCTGTGGCGGGAAAGGATCCGGCGGGCACGCGGATTGTGAAACAGGCATGAACTTTGACTTGATTGCAGAACTCGAGAAGCAGGTCCTGATCCCTACCTACGATCGCTTGCCCATCCTGGCGGTCGGGGGAGAGGGCTGCTATCTCTACGACGACCGCGGGAAGAAGTATCTGGATTTCCTCGGCGGCCTGGCGGTGAACTCGCTTGGCTACGCCCACCCGGAGATCCTCACGGTGCTGCGGGAAGAATCCGAATCGCTCCTGCACGTCTCAAACCTGGTTTATCACCGACACCAGGCTCCGCTGGCCGAGGCGCTGACTCGGCTGTCGGGGCTCGACCGCGCCTTTTTCGGGAACACGGGGACGGAAGCGATCGAGGGAGCCATCAAGCTCGTGCGGGCCTACGGTCGCAAGCATCATCCCGCGGAACCCTTCGAGCGCGTTGAGATTCTAGCCGTGGAGAATTCCTTTCACGGGCGGACGCTCGGGGCGCTCTCCGCGACCTGGCCGGAAAAGTACCGCAAGCCGTTTGAGCCGCTGCTTCCGGGCGTGAGGTTCGTGCGGCTGAATGACACGGCGCACCTCCGTGAGAGCTTCACGCCGCGCGTCGCGGCGGTGCTTGTGGAAGTGATTCAGGGCGAAGGCGGGGTGGTGGAACTCCGGGAGGATTTCCTCAAGTCGGCGGAAGAGCTTTGCCGGGCGAATGATGCGCTGCTGGTCTGTGACGAGATCCAGTGCGGTCTGGGGCGCACCGGGCGTTGGTTCGCCTTTCAGAAGTACAGACTGAAGCCCGACGTGGTGGTCGTGGCCAAGCCCCTGGCGGCTGGCCTGCCGCTCTCGGCCATCCTGGCGCGCGAGGGGGCAGCCCAGGCTTTTTCCCCGGGCATGCACGGCACGACGTTCGGTGGCGGCCCGCTGCAATGTCGGCTGGCGCTGAAGGTTCTGGAGATTCTCGCGCGGCCCGGCTTCCTCGAGCACGTCCGTGAGGTCGGGGGCTACTTCCGCGCGCAACTGGAAAGGCTGCGGGATGAGCTTCCGCTGATTCGCGAGGTGCGCGGCGAAGGGTTGATGCTGGCCGCCGAACTCGCCCTGCCGGGCAAGGCGGCGGTCCGCCAGGCCCTCGAGGCCGGCTTCCTCATCAACTGTACGCAAGAAACGGTCCTGCGCTTTCTGCCGCCACTTATCATCGCGCGGCAGCGGGTGGATGAACTGATCGCGGCCTTGCGGCCGATTCTGGCAAGCCTATGGCTCGCCGAGAAGAAAGGGGTGACCGCATGACTCCGGTAATGACCTTAGAGAAGCAGGACACGCTCAGCGTGCCGGACTTGATCGCAGAGCGCGACCTCACGCGCCGGGATCTGGAGCTGATCTTCCAGCTCGCCCAGCGCGTCAAGGCCTCGCCCGGGTCTTTCGCCCAGGCGCTCCAGGGCAAGCAACTGGCCCTCATCTTCGAGAAGCCCTCGCTGCGCACGCGCGTCACCTTTGAAGTGGCCATGACGAGCCTGGGGGGATATGCCATCTACCTCGACCACACCAAGCCGCGGCTGGGCGAACGCGAGTCCGTCAAGGACATCGCCCGGAACCTGGAGCGTTGGGTGCACGGCATCGTGGCGCGCACGTTTGCGCACGCCGCGGTGCAGGAACTGGCAGACCATGCTTCGATTCCCGTCATCAACGCCCTGACCGACTTGCTCCATCCTTGCCAGGCGCTGGCCGACTACTTCACGCTGGGGGAGAAGCGCGGCCGGCTGAAGGGATTGAAGCTCGCGTTCGTGGGCGACGGCAACAACGTCTGCCACTCCTTGATGATCACGGGGGCGAAGCTGGGCGTTTCTGTCAACGTGGCCACGCCGCCGGGGTTTGAGCCCAAAGCGGAAGTTGTCGAGGACGCGAAGGCGTTTGCCAAGAGGACCGGCGCAAAAGTCCACCTGCTCAACGATCCGCTGGAGGCCGTGGCGGGAGCGCACGCGGTTTACACGGACGTCTGGGCCAGCATGGGGCAGGAATACGCGGCGCACCTGCGCACCCAGGTCTTCGCGCCCTACCGCGTCACGGAAGAATTGATGGCGGCCGCCGAGCCCGCTGCCTTCTTCATGCACTGCCTTCCCGCCCATCGGGGCCAGGAAGTGACGGACGCGGTGATCGATTCGCCGCAGTCCATTGTCTTTGACCAGGCTGAGAACCGGCTGCACGTGCAGAAGGCGCTGCTCCTTCTGCTGCTGCAGAACGGGCGCGCGTAGCGGCGGGTTTCAGCCGGGCACTGTGGGGGAGCGTCTTCATGGTGCTCGCGCCAAGACCAACGGGAGGGCCGTAAAGGCCCTCCCCTACCGGAAAGGACACGGTGCTGACGGTTCGAAAAGCCGAGTTGCGCGATGTGCCCGCGCTGTTCAGGATGATCAGCCACTACGCTGCCGAGCGGGTGATGCTCCCGCGGCCGCGGGTGGAACTGTACGAAAACATCTGGGAATTCACCGTGGCGGAAGAGGACGGGGAGCTGCTGGGCTGCGGGGCGCTCAAGTTCTATAGCGCCGAGCTGGCGGAGATCCGTTCCCTTTGCGTGGCGCCGGGCATCAGGAACCGCGGCCTGGGCCGCGCCCTCAGCGAGGAAATCTTGAGCGAGGCGGAGCGCTACGGCCTGAAGACCGTCTTTGCCCTCACCGTCGTTCCGGGTTTCTTCGAGAAACTGGGGTTTCGGGAGGTCCCCCGCGAACGCTTCCCCACCAAGGTCTGGCGCGACTGCCTCGAGTGCCCGAAGTACTTCCAGTGCGATGAAAGGGTCATGGCCCTCGAGCTTGCCACCCGCACCGCGTTCGCGACTGAGGCCCGCCTGGAGTCTGCCAGTGCCGTTCCAATTTAATTCGCGGAGTCCCGTTCCAAGTGTACTCACGGGATCGTTGTATCCCACTAAATGGCCCCGGATAGTTGGAACGGGAGGAGTCGCTGAATTGACGCCGCTGCATAGCTTCTTGGCGTATCGCTCCGGGAAATAGCTCCAAATAGTTGGAACGGCACCAGAGTCTCCGCCTAGCCCACCCCAGCACCTCACTCTTGCTTGTTCCATCCCACACAGAGGAACTGCTCGGTGTATCATGACAAGGGAGGCGAAGTGTGCCGGGGCGAATCGTGGCCATCGATTTTGGTCTGAAGCGGATGGGTCTGGCTGTCTCGGACGCCCTCGGCATCACCGCCCAGGGACTTCCGACGCTTGAGCGCACGCGACTGGGAGACGACCTCCGGCAAATCCAGAAGCTCGTCGAGGAACATGCGGCGGAGCGGGTGATTCTCGGCAACCCCGTGAGCCGTGCGGGAAGCGAAACCGCGATGTCTCGGCGGGTGGCGGCGTTTGCCGAGAAGCTGCGGCGGCGCCTCGCCTGCCCGGTTGAGCTCTGGGACGAGCGCCTGACCAGCACGGAGGCCAACCGGATGCTCCGCGCCTCGGGCCTCGGCATCGAGAAGCGCCGGAGAGCAGTGGACCGCGTGGCGGCCACTCTGCTCCTCGAAAGCTACCTGGATTACCGCGCCAACGAGAAGCAGCGGAGTCAGGCTTCCGGGGCGGGATCATGACGAAGCGGCTCGCGGTCCTCCTCGCCGTGTTGGCCTTGGTGGCGCTGGGCTGGACGTGGCGAGAGTTGTATCGTCCTTATCGGGGCTACTCCGGCCATTTGATCCTCGTGCTCGGACCCGGCACGCATGCCTCCCAAGCGACAACGATGCTGGTCGAGCGCGGGGTGCTGGCCCGCCGCTGGCCATTTCTCCTGCGCTACTGGCTGGGCCGCCCGCGGCATACCCTCAAGGCCGGCGAATACCTCTTCGACCGGCCGCTGCGCCCCATTGACGTCTATCGGAAGCTCATCCAGGGCGATGTGTACCTCCACGCCGTGGTTATCCCGGAAGGCTCGGACCGGTTCGACATGGCCCGCATCTTTCACCAGCAACTAGGTCTTGAGCCTGAAGTGTTCCTGCGCGTCAGTGAGCAGACTTCGGCGATCCGCGACCTCGACCCGCAGGCGGCCACGCTGGAGGGCTACCTTTTCCCCGACACTTACCGATTCCCGCGCGGGGTGAGCTCCGCGGCGGTCGTGGCGACGATGCTGGCGCGTTTTCGCCAGGTGCTTGATTCCAAGTTCCCGGCAGACCTCCACTCCTCGCCAGCCCAGCTGCACGACGTCATCACTCTCGCCTCGCTGGTGGAGAAGGAAACCCCTACGCCCAGCGAGCGCCCGGTCATCGCAGGTGTGTTTACGAGGCGGCTGGAAAAGCGCTGGCCGTTGCAGTGCGACCCCACCGTGGTTTATGCGGCTCACCTGAATCATCGCCCCATGGGTCTCATCACCCAGCCCGACCTGGAATTCGATTCGCCCTACAACACTTACCGCTACGCCGGATTGCCGCCGGGGCCGATTGCGAGCCCGGGCGAGGCTTCGATTCGCGCCGCGCTTGCCCCTGAGCTCGGGGATTTTCTTTACTTCGTCAGTAACAACCGCGGCGGGCACATCTTTTCCAGAACTCTTGCGGAACATCAAAGAAACGTGGCACGATATCGGCGAGAAGTGGCGGCGCTTCACCGTGTTGCCGCAGGGAAAGAGAAGCCGCGGAAGCAGGCCTCCGACCGCGGGCGGCGCGGGGAAAGTAGCGTTACCACAACTTCGAACCAAGGTGGCCAAGGCCGACAGCAAAAAGCGACTCATCCTCGATCTCTGCCAAGCGCGGGGTCTGGAACGCGTGGGGGAACCAGAGATACGCGCCCTCCAGGCTGAGCTCCGCCGGCGGCTGGGACCCGACGACAAGACTTCTCGCTCGTATATCGCCAACGTGCTTCGCCAGGCGGGCAGGCGTGTGGATTACGAGGACCGCTACGTGGACCCGTTGATGGAGGAGCCTTACGCGAGCCGGCTCCAGGGTGCCCTCCAGTTCCATGACCGCGAAAGCGCGGAAGCGTCTCTCCAGAAGTTGGACACGATCTATCGTGAGTATCGGGACGCTTCGGACCGCGTGGGAACCACTTTGGTGCGGTCGCTGGTCCTGAAAGGGAGGCAGCGAGCGGAGAGCCTGGCAGCCAATTCCCGTGTGCGCCCCGAGAAAAGGCGCGAAAAACAAGAAATCGCCAACTGGTTCAGAGTCTGGCTGGAGACTTCCGATCTGTTCTTCGACTGGCTGGAGCTGCGCAAGCAGTCGGAGGAATTCCAGCGGCTGTTTTCGGATGATCATGGCCTGGCCAATACGTCCCGCCCCGCCCGCGAAGCGTAGTCTGTCCCGGCCAAGCCACTTTTCCGATTCAACTTTCAATGTCCTTCCACTAGAATGGCTGCGCTTTTGTAGAGGCAGCTTTATGCCGCCAGAATGGGGCTTTTGTGGCGGCGCCTTTACGCCGCCAAAACGAGGTGGGGGATTGAATCCGCCGCCAGGGCAGGAGCGATGTCTGCTAGAGACAAACTGATTGTGGCGTTGGATGTTCCGAGCGCGGAGGCCGGGTTACGCTTGGCTGAGCGGTTGCGCGGCCATGTAGGGATGTTCAAGGTGGGCCTGGAGAATTTCACGGCGGAAGGGCCGGTGCTGGCCCGCTTTCTTGTTACCGTCAGGGAGAAGGTCTTTCTCGACCTGAAACTCCATGACATCCCGAATACCGTGCGGGCGGCGGCGCGGCAAGCGGCTCAGCTCGGCGTGAGCATGTTCAATGTGCACGCTTCGGGCGGGCGCAAGATGATGGAGGCGGCGCTCGCGGGCGCGCAAGAAGGCTCGGCGGGCCGCTCTGACGGGTCGCGGCCGCTGGTGGTGGCCGTTACGGTGCTGACCAGCCTGACGGGCGACGACCTCGGCGAACTCGGCATCTCCGGCAGCCCGGAGGAGGCGGTGGTCCGGCTGGCGCGGCTGGCGCGTCAAGCCGGGCTCGACGGCGTGGTGGCCTCACCGCGGGAGGTAGCGGCCCTGCGCCGCGCTCTAGGGCCCGGCTTTGTAATCGTCACCCCCGGCATCCGGCCGGCCGGGGCCGCCCCCGAAGATCAGGCCCGCATCGCCACGCCGGAAAGCGCCATCCGGGCCGGAGCTGATTACCTCGTCGTGGGCCGGCCCATCACTGAGGCCACCGATCCGGCACCGGCTGCAGACGCTATAGTTGCTGAGATGGAAATGGGCATCGCGCGCGGACTTGGTGTAAGTTAGATGTGAGCGGAGGCTTTCTGCCTATGCACAACGAATTTACGGCGATTATTGAGCATAATGGAGAATGGTATATAGCCTATTGCCCAGAAGTCCCAGGCGCCAACGGGCAAGGTCGCACGATTGATGAGTGTCGTCAGAACCTTGCGGAGGCGATTGCCCTGATCCTCGAAGACCGACGGGAAGATGCATTGAGGGGAGTACCCGAGAATGCCATCAAAGATGTGGTCGTCGTGAAATGAAGCGAGAGGCATTGCTCAGGCACCTTCGCAAGCACGGTGTGTATCTCAAGAGGGAAGGCAGCGCTCATTCTCTCTGGTGCAATCCGAGGACAGGGCAAGTTGAAGCAGTGCCTCGGCATATTGAGATCCCAGGCAAGTTGGCCAAAAGGATTTGCCGTGGCTTGTCACTCCCCGAACTCGAAAACTGGCCCCGAGCGAATGCCGAATGAGCGACAACGAAATCCTGCAGATCTTGCGCGACCACGGTGCTGTTCTCGAGGGCCACTTCATCCTCTCCTCCGGCCTGCACAGCGACCGCTACATTCAGTGCGCACTCGTTTTGCAGCATCCGCAGATCGCTGAGCAACTGTGCTCGGAGTTGGCAGCGAAGCTCCGCCATCTGGGCGCCTCGGTTGTGGCGGCGCCGGCGCTAGGCGGAGTCATCGTGTCGCACGAGGTGGCTCGGGCGCTCGGCCTCCGCGGGCTTTTCACCGAACGCCAGGAAGGTGCCATGACGCTGCGCCGCGGCTTCAGCTTGGCGCCGGGCGAACCCACCCTCGTCGTTGAAGATGTCATTACCACTGGCGGCTCGACGCGCGAAACCATGGCCGCCGTCGAGCAGGCCGGCGGCAAAGTGGTGGGCGTGGGCGCGCTCATTGACCGCAGCGGCGGCAAGGCCGACCTCGGTGTGCCGAAGGCCGCGCTCGTAACGCTCAGTGTTCAGAACTACGATCCCGCCAATTGCCCCCTCTGCCAGTCCGGCCTGCCCGCCGTCAAACCCGGCAGCCGCACGAAGAAGTAGCGCAACATTCGCTTCTCAATGTTGCGGCTTTTCCACGTTGGTCGGCTCACTTTTCAGAGAAGAGGAAATGCGGCAAGGGCAAACAACGGGCCCTGCGCTAGGTCGCGGGCAGAGGTGCAGGCGCAGGCGGCACCGTTGGGGCGGGCCGCGGCGGGACTGGAAATACCAGCGCGCCGAGCAGGGGATAGCGCGAGCCGAAGAAGTGCAGCGTGTAGGATTGGAAAAACACCATTGCCGGTGACGAGACCAACGCTACGACGTAGAAAAGCCCTGTCAGGATGAAAACGCCCAGCGCGCCAACCACACTGATGGTACCAGCGTTCCACGTAAGCCCGGCGGCCTTGGCGACGAAGTAGAGTGCCGCACCGCCGATTCCCAGCGGGATCAGCAGCCCCAGCAGGACCAGCAGGTTGATAATCCCAAAAATGATGGCGCTCCCGACGGCCAGCACAATCTTCATCAGCACGTACCCGGCGTAGGCCAGCTTGTCCGCGGCGAGCAGCGGCAGTACCCGCCGCCACGCACCTAGGATACCCACGTTCTCGAGGGCCATCACAGGCACCGCAAAGTCCTTGGCAAACAGCCCGATGACCGCCGCCGCAACGAACAGGAGGATCACGAGCAGGAGCAGCAGAAGCCCTCCGGCGATCAGCAAAACCAGATGTTGTCTCGGCTGGGCGAAAATCCCTGACGCATACGCGAAGATAATGGGTGCACCGATAAGCACTCCGGCAGCGATGAGCGTTGCGAAAGCGAAGCCGATTGACCACAGGAAATAGCTGCGGCCTTGCGGCTTCCAGCGGCGCCACCCCGCGCGCAGTTCGCAGCGATCGTAGAGCACGGATGCAAACAGGATGAAACGATAGATGCTCGCCGAATAGATCCAGAGAACAAACAAGGTGAGCAAGATGAGAATCCCCAGAGCAATCCAGGGAAGGAATTCCTGAATGCGATCCCAGGTCGGGTCCGCCGACAGAAAGGCGAACAGGTCCCTCTTCCCTCGGCTCTGCGGCGCGGGGAAGTTCCCGCCGCCCCAGCCCCCACTGCTTCCGGCAAACTCCCCGGTCACCAGAGACACCACGGCCAGCCGCGCCCAGTGGCTCATGCGAAACGGCTTGAAGAGTTGTCGCTTGGTCTGCTCGAAGGCTGGCGTGATGGATTGAACGGCGGATAATGGCGACAACATCTTCGCTCTCCGGGACTCGCGGCTTCCGTGGGGAGCAAGTCAGGACCCGACTGAGAGAAAGCTAGGCGCAGCCGAAGCGTTAGTCAAGCGAAAACCCTCCGGCTCCTCTGGCCGAGGCCTTACATGGCGGCCTACGGCCGCCGCTACGTGCGCCGGTAGACGATCTTGCCGGCCACGATCGTCGCAGTGGCGGCGCCTTTGAGTTGCCAGCCGTCGAAGGGCGAGTTGCGGCTTTTCGAGCGGCCGTCGGCGGCGCGGTAAGTCCAGTCGAGGTGGGGGTCGAAGACGGTGGTATCGGCGGCGCCGCCAATTTGCAGGCGGCCGAGCGGTTGACCGATGATGCGCGCGGGATTGGTGCTCATCAGGACGACGAGGTGCGCGAGCGAAATCCGGCCCGGGTGGACCAGTTGGGTGAGCGCCAGTGCGAGCGCGGTTTCAAGGCCGATGACGCCGAAGGGCGAGTCGCCGCTGAAGGGCTTTGCCTTGAGTTCCGGCGCGTGGGGCGCGTGGTCCGTGGCGAGGACATCGACCGTACCGTCGGCTATCCCGGCGCGGACGGCCTCGACGTCCTGGGCGCTGCGGAGCGGCGGGTTCATCTTGGCGTTGGTTCCATACTGGATGACAGCTTCGTCGGTGAGAGTGAAGTGATGCGGCGTAACCTCGCAGGTGACACGGATGCCGCGCCGCTTCCCGACGCGGACCGCCTCCACGGCACGGGCAGTTGAGAGGTGCGCCACGTGCAAATGCGCTCCGGTGGCTTCGGCCAGAATCAGGTCGCGAGCCACGCAGACGTCTTCGGAGACGTTCGGGATCCCTCGCAACTTCAAGCGTTCGGCGACAGGGCCTTCGTTGACGACACCGCCGGGGTGCAGGCTGGGGTCTTCGCAGTGATCGATGATGGGAACGCCGACCACACGTGCCTTCTCCATCGCCCGCCGCATTAGGCCGGCGGTTTTCACCGGCCGGCCGTCGTCCGAAAAACCCACGGCCCCCGCCGCCTTTAGAGCAGCCATGTCTGTCAGCGACTCTCCCTGGCTCTCCATCGAGACCGCGGCGATGGGAAACACGCGGGCCAGTCCAATCCGTTGGGCCTTCTCGACCGTGGTTCGCACCAACTCCGGGCGGTCAACGAGCGGCTTCGTGTTGGGCATCGGGCAGACTGCGGTGAAGCCTCCGGCGACGGCAGCTTGTAGGCCGGTTTCGAGGGTTTCGGAAATCTCGCCGCCAGGCTCACGCAGGTGAACGTGGATGTCAACCAACCCAGGCGCCACAACCTGTCCACGCGCGTCAAGCGTTTCGTCGGCTGAGACGGTGAGATTCGGAGCAATCTGGCGGATTACCCCATCTTCGATCAGGACGTCAAGTTCGCCGTCCCAGCCGTCTTCGGGTGAGAGTACGCGTCCACCTTTGATGAGGAGCGTTGCCATGTGAAGACCACCCACGGTTCGGGCGGCGCTTGAGGAGCGCCGAAAGTGGACGGCGGTCCCCGATTGCATCCCGACACCAAGCCTCGGGACAGGTCGGGGCGGGCGCCGACCGCCGCTACCGGGAGCGAGTATAGCACCGCTTTACAGTGGGGCAGTCCCCGTCATGGTAGGGGGGCACCTTTACGGGGCTCACGCGGGAGGGGCGCAAGGCCCCGCCCCTACACCGGCTGCGTGAATGGGAAGAGCGGAAGCAGATAATCTTTCACCGGCTGAAAGGTCTTGCGATGCTCGGGGCAAGGGCCGTAGCGAGCCAGGGCTTCGAGGTGTTCGGCGGTCCCGTAACCTTTGTTGCGCGCGAGCTGATATTGCGGGTAGAGCCGGTCGAGTTCCTCAAGGTGCGCATCGCGCGCCACTTTGGCCAGAATCGAGGCGGCGGCGATGGAGACGGAACGCGCGTCCCCGTGGATGATGGCGCGGTGTGGTATCGGGAAATCTTCGTGTTTACCGCGCGCCGTGAGCGGCATGGCATCCGTAAGGACGAAATCGGGCGGCGGCTCCAGGCCCCGCAGGGCGCTGATCATGGCCTGGCGCGAGGCTTCGTACACATTCAGCGCGTCAACTTCTGCCGCCGGAATTGCCACCACCTGAAAAGTCACGGCTTTCTCGCGGATTTCCGGGGCGAGTGCCAGGCGTTCGGCAGCAGTGAGTTTCTTGGAGTCGTCCACGCCGGGGATGGGCTTCGTGGGATCGAGGATGACGGCGGCGGCGTAAAGCGGCCCCACCAGCGAGCCGCGACCAGACTCGTCGCAGCCCGCAACCCGACGCCAGCCCTGCCGGAAGGCTTGCGCCTCGAATTGCCGCGTGCAACTGAATTCCTGCGGGGCGCGTCCGCGCGGCATGGTGGAAGTTTATCTTAGAACCGAGGCTGGAGGCAAATTCTCAGTTGCGGCAAGAACGCCAGCCAATGTGGAGACGGCCCGGTGGCCCGTCTCCAGACGAAGACGTTCCAGCAGAACGTCTCTACGATGCAAGGGTCGTGCCGCTACGCTTCCTGTTCGGTGCGGGCTTCGCGGATGCGGGCGGCCTTCCCCCGCAGCTTGCGCAGGTAATAGAGTTTTGCGCGGCGCACGCGGCCCGCGCGGACCACTTCGATCTTGTCGACCACCGGCGAGTGCAGAGGGAAGATCCGCTCCACGCCGTGGCCGAAGGACATCTTGCGGACGGTGAAGGTGGAATGGTTCGCAACGCGGCGCAGGCTGATGACCGCGCCTTCAAACACCTGAATCCGTTCCTTGTCCCCTTCTTTGATCTTGACGTGGACGCGCACGGTGTCGCCTGCGCGGAAGGCGGGAATATCTTTCTTCATTTGCTGCTGTTCGATCTTGTCGAGAACTTTCATGGCCGTTGTACTCCCAGTCTTGAGATGGGCGCGGGCGCTCCGTTCCTTTCCCGAGCCGCTGCGCGCTGTAGCGGCACTCTGTGAGCGTCCCGCCTTGCGGGATCATAGACCGCCGCTACGGTGGCGGGATAAACCCGCCTCTACAGATTTCCTGGCGCGACCGGCTCTCGAGCCGCGCCTTTGATTTCCTCCAACAACACTCGGTCGCTCTCGCTGAGCGCAACGCGCGCCAGCAAATCCGGTCGCTTCCGCCAGGTCTTTTCCAGCGCGCGCCGCCGACGCCACTGCCGGACCTCTTCGTGGTTTCCGGAGAGCAGGACTTCCGGGACCTTCCAGCCGCGGAAGTCCGCCGGCCGGGTGTAGTGCGGGCAATCGAGAATCCCCTGCGCGCCGCTTCCCGCCGGGCTTGCCGTGCAGGCAAAAGAATCCTGCTCCCGGGATTCTTCATTGCCGAGCACGCCGGGCAAAAGGCGCGTGATGGTTTCCATCACTACCGCCGCTGCCAGCTCGCCCCCGCTCAGCACGTAGTCGCCGATAGAAACTTCGTCGCTGGCCAGGTGTTCCCCGACGCGTTCGTCCACGCCCTCATACCGCCCGCACAGCAGCACGAGGCGCGCGTTCCGCGCCAGCTCTTCGGCCACGGCCTGCGTCAGCAAGCGTCCCTGCGGGCTGAGCAGGATAACCGGGAAAGCCTTTCCAGGGGCTTCCGCTCTCACGGATTCCACAGCGCGGAACAGTGGTTCCGGCTTGAAGACCATACCCGGGCCACCGCCAAAGGGCCGGTCGTCCACGGTGCGGTGGCGGTCGTCGGTGAAATCGCGCAAGTCGTGGAGCCGGATGTCGACCTGCCCGCCGGCCCGCGCCCGCTTGAGCAAACCGTGCTCAAGGATGCTGGCGAAGAACTCCGGGAAGATGGTGACGACATCGAAGATCATGGTCCTGGAGCATAGCGGCAGGCTTCAGCCTGCCACATCGGGATGCCGGCCTGAAGGCCGGCGCTACAGGTTCAATTCCAACAAGTCCTCGGGCGGGTCGATGACGATGGTTTTCGCCACCGTGTCAATCTGCCGGCAAATGTCCTGCGCCAGCGGGATGAGCACCTCACCGCGGGGCGTCGCGACGTGCAGCAGATCCACGCCGCCCGTCGGCTCGACCTCCGTGACCGTTCCCACTTCGCTCGGCACGCCTTGGCGCTGGGCGATCACTCGACAACCCTCCAGTTCCCAAACGTAATACTGATGCGCGGGAAGCGGCATCCTCTCCTCGCGCGGGATCAGCACGTGCACGCCCCGCAGCCGGTTTGCCTGGTCGATGGAATCGACGCCGGAGAACTTCAGAACCACGCGCCCCTTGTGCGGCCAAACGCTTTCGACGCGCACGGGCTGGGGCTGGCTTGCCGGATTCTCCAGATACGCCCGGCGCAGTTCGGCAAAGCGTTGGGGAAAATCCGTGAGGATTTCGGCCACGACTTCGCCCCGGCGCCCCTGCGGTCTCACAATGCGTGCCACGGCCAGGAACCTGTCCGCTTCTTTCTGCGGCAACGCTTCCGGAGCCGTGGGACTCACGTGCTGGGCTCGAGAGCGGATGCGTGGCACCTTCGGTCTATTCCAGGATTTCCAGCGTAAACCGCTTCTTCAGCTTCATCCCTGCGGCCCCGAGAATGGTGCGGATGGACCGCGCGGTTCGTCCTTGCTTGCCGATCACCTTCCCCAGGTCCGAAGGGTGAACCCGCAACTCCAGAACCGTGACCTGTTCCCCTTCTACCGTCCGGACTTGAACCTGATCAGGATTATCCACAAGCGCTTTGGCGATGGCTTCGATGAGCTCCTTCATCTGGCCCTCCCTGGCAACCGAATCGTCCGGAATGCCCACAAGGAAACAGTGCGTCGGAGAACATATGAATTGGAACTCGGCCCCGCCCTCCGGCCGAACGGCGGGGTCCTGTTAGCTTTTCGCTTCCTTAGCTTTCTTCAGGAAGCTCTTGACGGTCTCGGAGGCTTGCGCACCCCGCCCCAGCCAATACTCCGCCCGCTCGCGGTTCAGCACTATTTCCGGCGGATTGCGGCGGGCGTTGTAATGGCCCAGGATCTCGACGAAGCGCCCGTCCCGAGCCCGCTCCTTTTCGATGACGACGATCCGGTAAGAACTCTGCTTCTTGGCTCCCGTCCGAGCCAGACGTATTTTCAGCAATCAACCCCCTCCATTTCGATGTAGAGACGGCCCGCCGGGCTGTCTCCCGACATTGAGACGCCCTACCAGGGCGTCTCTACCAACGGCTTACACGGGGCCGCCCGGCCCTACAGGCACTTTCAGCCCGCTGGGCTGACGGCCAAACAAATTCCGGCCCAGAGACTTCATCATCTTCTGGGTCTGCACGTACTGCTTCAGCACCTGGTTCACCAGTTGGACGCTGGTGCCGCTGCCCCGCGCGATGCGTTTGCGCCGCTTGCCGTTGATGATCTCGTGGTTCGCGCGCTCACGAGCTGTCATGGAGTCGATGATGGCCTCGATGTGCACCAATTCCTGCTCGTCCACGCGCATCTTGCCAGCGTCTTTGAAGATTCCCACCTTGGGCAGCATCCCCATCATCTGGTCCACGGGGCCCAGCTTGCGCATCTGGCGAAGCTGGTCGCGAAAGTCGGCCAGGCTGAACGTATCCGTCTGGATCTTGCGCTGGACTTCCAGGGCTTTCTGCTTGTCGATGGTCTCCTCGGCCTTCTCGATGAGCGAGAGCATATCGCCCATCCCCAGGATGCGGGAAACGATCCGCTCCGGATAGAAGATGTCCAGAGCGTCGTACTTCTCGCCCACCCCGATGAACTTGATGGGCTGGCCGGTCACGTGATGGATGGAGAGGGCCGCGCCGCCGCGCGCGTCGCCATCCAGCTTGGTGAGAATCACGCCGGTGGTTCCCAGCCGTTCGTGGAACTCCTGCGCGCTGCGCACGGCGTCCTGGCCGATCATGCCGTCGGCTACCAGCAGCACCTCGCTGGGTCGCAGGCGAGTGCGCAGCTCGCTCACTTCCTGCATCATCTCCTCGTCGATGTGCAGGCGGCCCGCCGTGTCCACGATGAGCACGTCGTGGCCGCGGTCCGCCGCGTCCTTCCGCGCCGCCAGGGCCAGCTCGATGGGCGAGGTGATTCCTTCGCCCGGGAAGCAGGGAATCTCAACCGCCTTGGCCACAATGGCTAGCTGCTCGCGCGCTGCCGGACGGTAAACGTCCGTCGAGACCAGCATGGGTCGCTTTCGCTTCTTCGCGAGCCACAGGGCCAGCTTGCCGGCCGTCGTCGTCTTGCCGGAGCCCTGAAGCCCGACCAGCAGGAAAATCGTCGGATATTCCCGCGAAAAGGCCAGCAGTGCCGCCTCGCGCCCCAGGATTTCTACTAGTTCGTCGCGCACGATGCGGACGACTTCCTGGGCGGGCGAGAAGCTCGCGCGCACTTCTTCTCCCAGCGCCCGCACGCGCACCCGGGCCAGCAGCTCCTTCACCACGTTGACATTGACGTCGGCTTCGAGCAGCGCCAGACGCACTTCCCGGAGCGTCTCATCAACCAGGGCTTCGTTGAGGATGCCCTGGCCGCGTAAGGCCTTGAAAACGCGCTGGAATTTGTCCTGTAAGGCCTCAAACATATCAATCCATCCGAAGTGGACAGCCCGTCCCCCCGAGGCTGCCCAATCGGCCTGCTCTCCCGCAGCCAGAGCGATCGAGGATTTATTCTACACGGCTTTCTAAGAAAAGGAAACGAAAGGTGTTGCGGGGTAGTGCGCTAAATCTGCGTTGCCGCTTTTTTCTTATTTGGCTGGGCGTGTGGGCGAAGCAGTCGCATCAACGCATCGCGGTCCTTGGGATCTTTTTCAGCTTGCGCCTTCCATTTCATCATTAATGTCCTCCATGGTTCACTGGCACGCAAAACATCAAAGCACTCAGGCGGCATATGGCCCTTGAGGTCGTTGAGCGCATAACAGACGATCTGGAAACCGCCGGTCGGATTACCTGGGTCTATATGATCTACAGCAGGACATAGTGGATGACATCCGCGCCCACCCTTTTGAGGCGTGCACTCGCTCAAGTCAAACAGCAAAGGAGCATGGGACAAACCGCAGAGAGCCTGCTGCTCGATCAGGATCCTTTTGAGTAGCGCCGCTGATGCCCCTTGCCTTCCCTTAGATGCCCAACGTTCCTGCATGGCGTTCAATCTGAATTCATCGTGGCCCGGCCGCGCACTTCCCCGGGGCTGCTTTTCGATTTCGATCAGCGCCTGCTTGCGTTGCAGGTCCCAGCGGTAGCCGCCCAGGCTGCCGTCTTCGCGAATGACGCGGTGGCAGGGAACGACCAGCGCCACAGGATTCGTGGCGCAGGCGCGCGCTACGGCGCGCACTGCCCCCGGGCGGTCGATGGCCTGGGCGACCTGCTTGTAGCTCCGAGTGCTCCCATACGGGATGCGGCGCAGTTCTTCCCACACACGTCTCTGAAACGCGGTGGCCACGACGTCCACCGGGAAGTCCAGCCGGGCCCCGTGTCCTTTGAGGTAGTTGAGGATGACCTTAAGCCCTCGCTTCAAGTCCGAAGCGTCCTGTCGGATCTCGGCGTTCGGATACTCGCTCGCCAGGGCGGCGCGGAGCCTGGCGTCTGAATTCCCCAGGCAAACCGCGCAGATGCCCCGCGGCGTCGCCGCCACGAGCAGCCGGCCCAAAGGTGAGTTGACGATGGCATAACTGATTCTCATCCCCTTCCCTCCCCGCCGGTACGTCCCCGGCGTCATGCCAAGCTGCGTGGCGGCCCGCTCATAGAGACGGCTGCTCGCGCCGTATCCGGCTGCATAGAGTGCATGCGTCACGTTCTGGCCCTCGCGGAGATGTACCTTTAACCTTTCCAGGCGACGCGCGTCGGCGTACTGCCGGGGCGTGATGCCTATGAGGCGCTTGAACGTTCGTTGCAGGTGGCCGGGGCTCACCCCCGCGTGCGCGCCCAGGGCTGCGAGGGTGTGCGGGTCTTCAAGCTTCGTTTCGAGCGCGCGGCAGATGCGGCGAACCAGCTCCACGCTGGCGTTTGCTGAGGGAGCTTCGCGCGGTCGGCAGCGCCGGCAGGGGCGAAACCCCGCGCCCTCGGCGGCTTCGGGCAGGGGAAAGAAGACGACCTGCTTGCGACCGGGCCGCCGCGCCGGGCACGACGGACGGCAATAGACGCCTGTCGAGCGCACGGCAAAGACGAAGACGCCGTCGAAGCGCGCGTCCCGCGCCTGCACTCCTTGCCAGTAGAGATCTCCTTGCGGCCGGCGCGATTTCCTGGGGCGGGCTCGCTCCACGCTTGCCATAATTCTCTCCCGCGCTTCAGGTTAAGGCAGGGTGAGTTTGCAGTCTATCCGAATCTTGCCCGTAAAATTGTGGTAAAAGGCAGGAATAGGACAACATCGGTGGAGGGCGCCGCATCACCCTATATATGCCGAAACGCTTGCGTCGCGTGGGGTCGACGCTTACAATGCGCGTTCCTACCCTTATGAGTCAGGGCGTAGCGAGCGCAGGGGCATTCGACCCACGGTTGGCAGCGGACCCGCACCGCGGCTTTCTTCCCAGGCTGGCAACACTGCTTTGCCTTTTGGCGCTGGCCGCGCCGGCCAGCGCGCAGTTCCTCTATCGCCGGGTTGGCCTGGCCGAACTCTCCGAACGCGCCGGCATCATCGTGCAGGGGCGGGTCATTGAGGCGCGTTACGAAGGCCACCCTGACTACCCCAACCTTTCCACTGTTCTGGTCACGCTCCAAGTTGAGCGGATGCTCCGCGGCCCTGCTGAGGAGCGTCTGAGCTTTCGGGAGTTTCTCCCCGGCCTTCAAGCCCGAATGGGAAAGCGCGGCTACCTGGTGGGGCAGCGGTTGCTCCTCTTCCTGCCGGAACCCTCGCGCTACGGCCTGAGTTCTCCCTTGGGGGGAGAACAGGGGCGCTTCCGCATCCAGCGCGACCAGCGGGGAAACGACCTAGCAGAAAACGATCTGGGAAACGCCGGCTTGTTTAGGGACCTCGCGCCGGAGGCGGCGCGGGCGGGCGTGAGTCTCTCCCCGAGCCAGATGCGCCTAGCGGGTGTCGCGCGCGGCGCAGTTCCCCTTGAGGACTTTGCTTCTGTGGTCAGGCAATTCGCATCGGCAGCGAGAACGGAATGAACAGACGCTCACGGCTCCGGCGTTTCAGTCCGCTCCTGCTCGTCCTGGCGGCGCTGGCGGCAATCACGGCCTACGCCGCTGGTCCTCTCTATGTGGGCGGGCCGGGCGCGGCGCCGGGGGTTCCTTTTGTCTGGACCATCAACCCGCTTACTTACTGGACCGACCTCGGTAGCCTAGGCATCAAATCCAATGCCGACGCTGACGCCCTGGTGGCGCAGGCTTTCCAGGTCTGGCAAGACGTCCCTACCGCGAGCATCAGCTTCAGCGCCGCCGGCGAACTTGGCGCTGATGTGGATGCGTCCAACATCGCGGCGGTGCTCGACAGCATCGAAGGCTGCGGCCGTCTCGGTAGCACTGCGAAGGAGCGTAGCATCATTTACGACGTGGACGGCAGCGCCGTGGCGGCTCTGCTGGGCCAGGAGAACGAGAACATCGTGCTGGGCTTCTCCTCCCCTGCCTGTGGGAGCAGTAATGGGGTTGACAGCAACTCTTATCAACGAGGATACGCGGTGTTGAATGGGAGATTCCTCGATGGCATTGACATGCGCTCCAACCCAGAGGTTACGGTGACCGGTTTCAAGGCGGTGATGATCCACGAGTTCGGACACCTGATTGGGCTCGACCATGCGCAGATCAACCTGGATTGCCTGACGGGCGGTCCCGCTTGTGATTTGGATGGCGTGCCCACGATGTTCCCCATTCTGCTCGATGATGTGGCCATGTCCACGCCCGCCACCGACGACATCGCGGCGCTTTCGGAACTTTATCCGGAGACGGTCAACAATTCCCCCACTCAGGTGCCCTACGCTTCGACGATGGGGCGCATCACCGGCCAAATCCTCTTCTCCGACGGGTTAACTCCCGCCCAGGGGTTCAATGTGATTGCGCGGCGCACGGACAACCCCTTGGTGATTGCGGTTTCCAGCGTCTCGGGTTACTTGTTCACTGCCGACGCGGGCAACCCCATCTATCCCTGGCCCGGAAGTGATTTCGGTTCGCGCGACCCGGCGTTGATTGGTTTTTACGACATCCCGGGCCTGCCCCCCGGCAACTATACCGTCGAAGTTGAGGCAATCTATAATACCGGGGACTACGCCTTTGTGGGCGGCTCGAGCGTGGGGCCGATTGGCACCCTGGGGTTTCAATTCCCCCTGCCGAGTGTGTTGCCGACGCCACCTGCCTGCACGTCGCAGTATCTCAGCAGTATTGGCGCCGTAGCTTCCTGTACCAACAAAGCCCAGATCGCGGTGACGGGCGGCCGGACAAACACCGACACGGACTTTTTCCTGATGGCGACCCCGCCGCGCTATGACGCTTGGGAGGATGGCCCGTAGGGCATCTGTAGCGGCGCTCCGCGAGCGCCGGTCGGCGGTGAGGACGCCGCCGGTACCACGGAAGTACTCGTGAAGCCAAAGGACACGATTCGGGGACCCCGTCCCAAGGCTGCCGCACCGCGTTTCGCCGCCAGCCTGCTGCTGATGGTGGCGCTTGTGGGCTGCGGTGGAGGGGGCGGTACGCCACCAGTCACCGAGAATCCTGTGCCCACGCTGACCTCCATCTCGCCCACCAGCGCCACGGTGGGAGGGCTGGCCTTCACCCTGACGGTGAATGGGTCGAACTTCATCTCGACTTCCGTGGTGCGCTGGAATGCCTCTGATCGCACCACGACGTTCGTGAGCGCCGCGCAGTTGACGGCCAGCATCCCGGCGACCGACATTGCCGCCGCCGGCACAGTGCAAGTGACCGTGTTCAACCCCTCTCCCGGCGGTGGCACCTCAACCGGTCTCACTTTCACCATCGAGAATCCGGCGCCCACGCTCACCTCCCTTTCACCCACCAGCGCTTTGGCGAGTGGCCCGGCTTTCACCCTGACGGTGAACGGTTCCAACTTCATCTCGACTTCCGTCGTGCGCTGGAATGCCTTTGATTGCACCACGACGTTCGTGAGCGCCGCGCAGTTGACGGCCAGCATCCCGGCCAGCGACATTGCCGCTGCGGGCACGGCAGAAGTGACCGTCTTCAATCCCACGCCGGGGGGCGGGACCTCGAATCCCCTGACCTTTACGATTGCGGCGGCGCAGCCGCTGGCCATCACCACCACCCAACTCCCGGCGAGTGCCGGGGGGAAGAGCTACGACGTCACGCTCGCCGGGCAGGGTGGCGCGCCGCCCGTCACCTGGAGCCTGACCGCCGGCAGCCTGCCGCCCAGCTTGACGCTTGATTCACCCTCTGGCCGAATCGCGGGCACCGTGACTCCGGTCGGCTCAAGCACCACGAAGAATTTTACCGTCCAGGCCACCGACTCCAGCCTGCCGGCGCGGCAAGCCTCAAAGGCCTTGAGCATCCTGGTCCGCGCCGGCGGTCTGGGGAGCAACAACGTCTGCAGCCCGGGCACCACCGTCGGCACCACGGCCATCTCCAACGGCCGCGTCCGAGCCTCCATCAGCCCTTACGGCGATGTCGATGTCTATTCCTTCCACGGCACCGCGGGCGCGCAGGTGACCATCGAAATCTTCGCGCAACGGCTCGACCTGGACGGCGATGCGTCCACGCGCGACTCGTGGTTGGATTCGGTGGTCCAGTTTCTCGACGGCAGTTGCTCGCAGCTTACCTTCAACGACGACATCAACCCCGGCATCATCCAGGATTCGCTGA
The DNA here is from genome assembly GCA_964495535.1 of uncultured Acidobacteriota bacterium. GTDB lineage: Bacteria > Acidobacteriota > Terriglobia > UBA7540 > UBA7540 > JALHUF01. The sequence continues at coordinate 45,267 of CAZBWJ010000007.1, forward strand.
TCGAGAACTACACGCTGCCTGCTACCGGGACCTACTTCATCCTCGTGCGCGACTTCCGCGGCGACGGCCGCCCCGACCTCATCTACGAACTCTCCCTCTCCGGCGCCAATTAGACCGCAGCGTCGGCCTTCAGGCCGACACGAAGGTCTGTGCATCTAAAGGTGCACGCTACTTGAGGATTTCTTTGACGATAGAGTCGATTTCCGCGAGTTCGTCTATGAGGGCTTGCCGGACGGCGGTGCGGGCGCGGCCAATGGCGTGGGGTGCGCGAACGTCTGCGAAAAGTTTCTTTAGGTCAGGAACCATGTCCTTCACTTTTTCCGCGCAGGCTTCTGCAACCTCTGCCAGCTTAATGTGCCTGAGGTTTTTCTCGCTGAATTCCGCAATTGGAAGTTCTAAAACTTTCTTGCAGATGTCACGCGGGCCCCACAGGCCCCGAGACTGCATCGGCTTTAACAACTTATCGACAAGAGGTGAATTTAGCACTGAAGCTAAATAGTGAGCCTCTTCCTTTTCCCTTGTTTCAAAGGAGAATGTTTTGTAGTCGGCAATGAAACTCTCTAGGGGTACTTGCTGCTGGCCAACCTGGACTATATCCCGACCTCTCTTGACAACATTAGCGCACATGTACGTTGCAGACATGGCGTACAACACAACATATTTCGCCTTGGGGTTCTGGTCGGTTAGCCCCCGCTGGATATCGAGTCTTTGATAGATATCCATTCGTTCGGCTTTGTCGCCGCGCTTCTCCTTCCATATCCGCTCTGCATGTTCCAGCCACGCCGCGAGTCGCAGAAATCCCGTCGTCCGGGCTTGGTCGGCATTGAGGAGCCGATAGCTCCCGGCGTCTTCGACGAGAGGCACAACGACAGGCCGGAAGTCGAAATGCCCGAATGGCAGCAGGTCCGTGGAGAGAAGGGTGGCATACAGGAACTCGGCCTCGATCGCGTCTTGAAATCGGACGCCCTTGTAAGGCGGCTTGGCCTCCGCTTCGGCGCGCGGGTCAGTGGTCACCAGCGGATTGCGCGGATCGATGCCCAGCCTCGGATCGCTCTTGATTTCGACGAACCAAAAGTTTCGCGGCACAATCGTCGCGCCTTCTTTGAAGTACGGCTGGTAAAAGCTGCGCTGGGCGGAAATCTTTTTGCGGCTCGTACTGAAGAAGCTGCGCTTTCCTTGCTGGACGAGGTGGAACTGCGTCCGGTCGAATGTCAGTTGTCCTTTGGCTTCCCGCAAGCTGGCATTCTTGCGTTTCAGTTGTCCCGAGATGACCTCGCCGGGCAACGTCTTCCCAACCGCGCTTTGCATGTCGCCGAAGCCTACCGCAGCGGGCACATTGAAGAGTGGCGCAACCTCCTCAAGGTCCCACAGTTCCGTAAGTGTGACGTTTCCGTGTGCCTGCGACCGGCGGAAGCGGTCGTGCTGGTCGGCCGTGAAGATGCTCCGTGGAAGTACAAAGCCGATCTTACCCGTGGGTTTCAGATATAGGTTCGCGCAGCGCACAAAGAACAGCGTACCTAGTTCCAGGTGGGTGATGAGATGTCCCGCGCCTTGGAGCAGCGCGCAGTCCCGAACGATCAGGCGCTTCAAGTAGTCCTGATACTCGCCCTTCTCCACAAAACGAAATGAGAGCCAAGGGGGATTGCCGATGATCACGTCAAACTTCCCGGCGAGGAACGTGGGCTTGTACTGATTCTTGAGGATGTAAGCCCAGATGGTGTCCTCCGGTTTGCGCATGAACTCGTGCAGGACTTCGGCGAGGTTGAAGAGGGTCAGGATAACGTCAGTCGAGGAAGCGATCTGCGGCGCCTCGCGGCGAACGAAGTCTTCGAAGGCTTGTGCGTCGAGGTGATCGAAGTTCAGGTGCGATTTGGCAAATTCATCGGCGACACGGACGGCGGCATCGAGGGCTGCGGGGCTGGTGAGGACGGCGTCCGGAATCAGGACCTCGCGTTCGTTGACCACGACACGTTCAGCGGGGACGCCGCCGTTCCCCAGGAAGGCCTGCTTTTGAGGGTGCCGGATGGAATCGGCCAGATAGACTTGTACCGAGACCGGCCGTGTCCTTTTCCTGAACAAGTCTCCCAGGGCGAGGAGAACGTTCATCTTGGCAACGATCACGGCCAGCGGATGGATATCGATGCCGACCACGCTTCCCAGGATTTCCTCCAGCGATTCGCGGGTTTCGGGCAGGCGCTTCCTCTTGTGCTGGATGGCCTGATAAAGGAAGGTGCCCGAGCCGCACGCCGGGTCCAGCACGGCGGCTTCGCCCGACTTGCCTAGCAAGGTATTGCACATGCGTGCTGCCAGCCAATCGGGCGTGTAGTACTCGCCCAGGTCATGCCGGTCCTTCGGGTCCACAAGCTCCTGGTAGAGCTCTTTCAGGACATCCTCGGAGAGTTCACGGAGCTGGTAAGTAAAGAGCGAATTCACCAGCCGGGAAACGATAGTCTGCGTCACGTGCCGGACCACCTCTCGGGCAACCCAAGAGAAAAAGTCCTCTTCCAAGAAGTTCAGAATTCCCTTCTTCTCGAAAAACGTTCCTTGCATGATCTCGGTGGTTTCCTGCTCGTTGGGAGCCGCGTGGGCTTGCTGGATGCGGATATAAGCGATCAGCTTGGCCAGCGTTGCCAGAAAGGTGTGACGGACGAAGAGCTGCTCGTCGCCGACTGCCGTTCCGTAAGCGATGCGCAGGTACTTGCGCCAGTTCCCGTAGATAACCTTGAAATCGCTGTGCTCTCGAATCTGAGCGATGGCGGCGAGCCAGGCGTCCGCGGCAAAGCGAAACGCAGGACTCTTGGAACCGAAGTCCTGTAAAAAGTTCTCGGCGCGAGGCTGGCGCTTGTGTTCGCGCAGGAAATAGCGGTCCAGCCAGTAGTAGAACTCTTCGGGCGTTCGCTTCTCGAGATTGAAATCCTCGATCTTTTCAAGTTCGATTTCCTGGCCGATTGTCCGGACAGCCAACTCCTTCTCGAGAGGCGCGAATACAAAGAAGTTGACGCCGTCACTTGCGATAGGGATGAAGCACGTGTCCTTCGTTTCGGGGTTAGACCTCAGGATGGCGAGATACCGCTCAAGCTGCGTTTTCGCTTCCTTGAGCTTGGCCGGGAGGCTGCGCTCGAACTCGATCACAAGATTTCCGTAAAGCGCGTCGGGCCGACCGCGCAGCACACGGCACTTCTCGCTTTCGTGTGCGGAAATGCGCGTCTCCAGCCCGGAGAGGAAGTCCCGGATCAGCGGGAAATCTAAGTCTCCGAACAGCTCGTGCAGGAGCGCGGTGAAGCGGTGGAAGCGAGCGGGCTCGCTCTGCTGGGCTTTGACTTCTTCGAGGTATCTGGTGATGGATTTGTCATATCGCCCGAGGTGGGGGCGAGGGGCGCGGGCGGCTTTCTCTCGCAGCCTACTTCTTGGCCGTTTGCGGCTTGTCGGCATCCAGGATTCCGTACGCGGCACGGCGGGCGATTTCTAGGGCAGCAGCGAGACGAATGATCTTCGTATCACCCATGCCCTTGATCTCGTAGAACTCTTCCAGCGGATGGCCGCCCATCTTTTCGATTGAGCCGAATCTCTTCAGGATGTTCTCGGCGATCTTCGCGGCAGGGTTGCCCGCCGTCCCCGGCGCAACGAGGATTGAAAGTAGTTCGGCATCGGTCAGGGCTTCTGGCCCTAACTCGGCCAGCTTGCCGCCCGCGTGTTCCCAGTCTTTTTCTTCGTCCATTGACCCTGTAATCTAACTCAAGTTGGATTTGCTGGCAAAGGGAAAGGTGGACCCACGAAGCATCGTAGGGGCAATCCATGGATTGCCCTTACGGACTGGGGCCCCCCGGCGGGGTCAGGGATGGTGGCGGGAATCCACGTCGGGCGTGGGATGCTTTTCGGGTTCCGGAATGGGCATGTGGCATTGGCCGTCGAAGTAGCCGCCGGGCTCGATGATGAGTTTCGGGGTGTAGATGTCGCCCAGCACCACGCCGTGTTCCATGATGGCCAGCACCTCGGAGGCGTGGATGGTTCCCTTAACTTTTCCGTTAATGCTGATCCACTTAGTGTGGACTTCGCCCTCAATCTCGCCCGGCTCATTCACCTCGAGGAATCCCTCACAGAAGATCTCGCCCTTGAAATGGCCGTCGAGGCGCACCAGGCCGGAGGCGACTTTCATTCTCCCTTCGACCTCCACGGGCGCTTCCAGGTGGCCGACGAGCTCGTGCTCCGGCGCTTGGAGCGTCGGGCGTCGCCGGGCCGACTTGCTGGAGAAAAGAGCCATGACAGACTCCTTTGAAAGACAGTCAACAGTTTTCAGTCTACAGTTCGCCGTCAAAAGCCGTCAATCCAAGGACGACTGCCGGCTGGTCTATGAACTATCGCGGGGCATCGTAATGCTGCGTATATTACACACTCGCGCATTATCTAGTTCAGCGATTACCGAGCTGCTAAAGACGGCCGAGCGCGGCGTGCTAACGGCGCACAATCCAGTCGAAAATGCGATTCAAATCCTCCGCGGAATAGTACTTGATCTCTATTCTTCCCCGCTGGGCGTGCCCCACAATCTTGACGCGCGTGCCGAGCGTCCGCTCCAGTTCCAGCACGGCGGCGCGCACGTTGGGATCGAGTTTGTCGGCGGCAGGGGCCGGCTGGGCTTCCGCCGGCGCGATCTGCCAGGCCACGATTTGCTCCGCATCGCGCACGGAGTACCCGCGCTTGACGATGGTGCGCGCCAGCTTGATCTGGGCGGCCGCCGAGTCGAGCGCCAGCAGCGCGCGCCCGTGCCCGGCGCTGAGCTCACCTTTGGCGACCATCTCCTGCACCTCGAGCGGGAGCCGCAGCAGGCGGAGGGTATTAGTGACCGTGGACCGGTTCACTCCCAGACGCTTGGCGATCTCCTCGTGGCCGAGTCCGTGCTTCTGCTGAAGCGCTTCGAGGCCGAGCGCCACCTCGATCGGGTTCAGGTCTTCGCGCAGCAGGTTCTCCGTGAGCGAGAGTTCGAGCGCTTGCTCGTCCGTGAGGTCTCGGACCACCGCGGGGATCTTCTCCAGGCCCACCAGACGCGCAGCCCGCCAGCGTCGCTCGCCGACAACCAGTTGATAGCGTCCGTCGGCGCGACGCAGGAGGATCGGCTGCACGACGCCGCTGGCGCGAATCGAATCGGCAAGCTCCTTCAGGGTTGCCTCGGGAAATGCCCGGCGCGGCTGAAAGGGGTTGGGGTCGATAAGCTCGACCGCGATCGAGTCGAGCCCCGTGACGGTGGTTTCGACTTCGCGCAGGAGCGCGCTAAGTCCCCGCCCCAGCGCCTTTCTGGTCATGGTTGATGACCTCCTTGGCGAGCTCGAGATAACTTGCCGCCCCGCGACATTCGGGGTCGTAGAGGAAAACCGGCTTGCCGTAACTGGGCGCTTCCGCCAGGCGCACATTGCGCGGGATCACCGTCTCAAAAACTTGGCTGCCGAAGAAGTCCCTCAGGTCATCGCGGACTTGGTGGGAGAGGTTCGTGCGCTCGTCGAACATGGTGAGCAGGATGCCCTCCACGGCAAGCTTGGGGTTGTGCGTGCGACGGATGCGGATCAGGGTGTCGAGGAGTTCAGAGACGCCTTCCAGCGCGAAGTACTCGCATTGCACCGGCACGATGACAGAGTCCGCAGCCACTAGGGCGTTCAAAGTCAGCAGGTCGAGCGCCGGTGGGCAGTCGAGGACGATGAAGTTGAACCGATCCCGAAGACCCTCCAGCTTGCGCCGCAAGATTTGCTCGCGCTCTGGCAGCTCCACGAGCTCGACGTTGGCGCCGACGAGGTTCTTCTCAGAAGGGATCAGATGAAGTCCCTCGACCTCGCAGCTCAGGATGAGGTCTTCCAGCGGGACGTCCGTCAGCAACGCGTGGTAGAGCGAGCGCCGCGAGGGATCCTTGGGGAACCCCAGGCCACCTGTGGTGTTGGCCTGCGGGTCACAATCAACGACGAGAGTCCACATGTCGTGGCTTGCGAGCGCGGCGCCCAGATTGATGGCGGTCGTGGTCTTACCGACGCCGCCCTTCTGATTGGCAATGGCAATAACTCGACTCACTATACCCAACCCGCTGAAGTTGCACCAAATCTAGCAGATACGGCTTCCCTCTGCAAGCCAAAAGGAGACGAGATGTTTCACGTGGAACATTTGCTGACCCACGAGCAAGGCGTCGCCTTCGCGCTGAATTCCCTGCCTTGAGGGATCAACCATCCCGGAGCGTACCAAGTCGTGCGCCGACCCAGATCTCCCGCTGGCGACCCAGCGGCAAAGGAACGGGCGGCTGCCATTCGACCAGAGACCTGAATTTCGCAAGGCTTGCCGCCTGGCCATGGCTCAGCCAGAGGCAAAGGCGAGCGCCAACCTTGAGGCATGTGACCGCCTCCGGGACCAGCCTGCCAAGGTGACCGACAGCCCGGACAGAAACGACCTCATAGGAAGGCACCGGCCGCTGCCGGATCAACTGCTCTAGCCGCTCTCCGCGGACCTCCACCGACTCCATTTGGCAGGCCCTGGCCACCTCTTTGAGGAAGGCGCGTTTCTTGGCCACCGGCTCGAGCAGCGTGGCCGCCAATCCAGGGAAGGCAATCTTCAGCGCCAGACCAGGAAAGCCTGCTCCGCTGCCGATGTCGAGCAACCTTCCCTCGAGCTTGACGCAGCGCGCCAGATAGAGGCTTTCGCCAAAGTGGCGGGTCACGCAGTCCTCGGGGGTGCGAATGGCCGTGAGGTTGATTTTGCGGTTCCACCGCACGAGGAGGTCGAGGTAAGTGAGGAGGCAGCCGATCTGCGGGGAAGTCAGCTCCACCTCGAATGGCTCGAGGAGTTCGCGCACCCTGCTTTCGCTGAGCATGCCGGCGCGGATTGTAACGGCAGATCCGAGGGGAATGCAAGGAAGATTTGTCCTGGTGCGAGCCCCCTGCGCCGCACGCTTCCAAGCTGCGATGCGCACTGGCAAGCCGGGCGGGCCCGTTTCACGTGAAACTTTTTCACTTAACTACCTGAGTCTAAAGGACTTAACTGTCCGCACCACTGATTCCACACATGCGGGAGGGAGGACCCCTTCGATATGCAGCGGACGCTACCGGCCAGCGACATGGCACCCGGCGCCAGGATGCCACAAGACCTCTCCCTCTCGGCCCGCGTGCACCTCCGCTTGGGGGCTACGAGCCCTGACGCATCTCACCCGTCAGGGGCAGCGGACATTGCCTAGCCTACGCCCTGGCCTAGCGCGTCGGAGGGGCCTCGGCGCCCGCCGCCCTAGGCGCCGCCCCCCGCAAGGCCCTAGACCTGAAGGCCCGCGCCACGAAGGCTTCGCGCCCATCATGCTCCGTCTACCTGCTACCGTTGTTTCACGGCGGCAGATTCATGCGGTGCAGGAGGCCCTGGAAGCGGGGGTCGGAGCGCAGGCTGTCAAAACGAGGGTCCCCCTTCATAAAGGCCATCTCGTTGTCGCGCTGCTGATACCCTTTTTCGAGCCACTCGAAGGCCTTATCTTTTCTCGCCCAGGAGTGCGTAGCGGACCGCAAAGTAAACCGGGCTGACTTCCTCTCGAGGCGATCTCTCTTTCGCTCTCTCAAGCTGCCATCGCCAGACGCCCCTAATGCCCCCGGTCTTATAAGCGTGTCCCAACGCGGCTACATCTTCTCCTTTTTCTCCGCTAAGGGTCATCGCCTTTTGACGGGCTGCGATGGCTTCCTCATACATGCCCTTCGCCTCAAAATTCCTGCCCAGCCAACTGTAGGCGCCGGTACTGTTCGGAAAGATCTCCAGCCACTTCCGGGCATGTTCGATCGACTGGTCATACTGCCGCGCATAGTGGTACATGCATGTCAAAGTAAAGATCGTATGGCCTGGGAAGGGATCTAGCTCGACAGCCCGCTTCGCCGCTCGGATGGACTCATCCCCGCGCCCGACAAGGGTCAAATGCCAAGCGTACATCGCGTGAGCGCGGCCGAAATTTGGATTGAGCTCGATGGCTCGCTTGAACTCTCGCTCCGCACCGGCCCAATCCCAATCATTCCTGTCTAGGACACTTCCCAGGCCAACATGAGCTTCGGCAAGAGACTCATCGATCTCCAAGGCCTTCATGGCTGCTGGCCGGTTTTTTTGTGCTGCCTCTCGGTTCGGAAGATCGCCAAACCCGCTCTCGCTGCTTTCCCAGTAGGATGAGGCCAGCAATCCATAGGCCTCAGCGTAATGGGGGTCAATTTCGACCGCCTGCTGAGCGTACTGGATCGCTTTCAGGAGGTCGTGTTTCGTAAACTTATTGAAGAAGAACCGTCCCTTGAGGTAGGCCTCGTCGGCGGCGGGATTCACGGGACGTGTGCGGGCGAGGCGCGCGTGGACATCAGCCGTCACGTTGGCTTTGATCTCATCCGCGATGGCGCGCGCCACTTCGCCTTGCAAGCTCAGCACGTCCCGCAAATCGCGCTCGTAGCTCCGCGCCCATAGATGACGTTCGGGCACTGCCCCAATCAACTGGGCCGTGACCCGAACCCGGTCACCCGAGCGGAGCACGGACCCTTCGACCAAGGCATCAACGTTCAGTTCGCGGGCAATCTGCGGCAGTGGCCTCTTGACCCCTTTGTATTGCATTACCGAGGTCCGCGAAATCACGCGCAGCGAACCGATTTGACCTAACTCAGCAATCAGCGCGTCCGTCATGCCATCGGCGAAGTATTCCTGCACGGGATCGCGGGAGAGATTTTCCAGCGGCAGCGCGGCCAGGGATTTGATCTTGGCTGCAGGCGCCGCGGCTTTCGGCAGCAGCCAGTCGCGCAGGTTGGCGACGTTTAAACCGAGGAGGACTGCGACAACTGCCACGACGGCCCCTGCCGCGACCGCGATCCGCCTCTGCAGCGCCGCTCCCCCGCCCCTTAATCCCCTCCCCAGATGGGGAGGGGAATGGGGTGGGGCTTCTCGCCGGTCATAGACCGGCGCTACAGCCCGCGCCGACTCCGTCTCGTGTTTCAGGCGCTGCAGGTCGGTCCGAATGTCGGAGGCGCTCCGGTAACGGAGCCGGCGATCTCTCTCCAGGGCTTTGCTGATGATCTTCTCGAATTTGTCGGGCAACTCGGGATTGATTCGCAGCGCTGGGAGCGGAGCGCGGTTGAGAATCGCGTCGAAGAGCGTGCCAGGTGAGTCGCCCGCGAAGGCGCGCTGCCCGCTGGCCATCTCGTGGAGCACCAGGCCAAAGCTGAACAGGTCGGTGCGCGTGTCCACTTCCTCGCCGCGCACCTGCTCCGGCGACATGTACTCGACCGTCCCCACCGCCATGCCCGAGCTAGTCAGCGATTCTTCGGGTGTGGCCGCGGCCTCCGCAGTAATCTCTGCTTCCTTCCCGAGTCCCGAACCCCGAGTCCCGAGTCCCGAACCCCGAGTCCCGTCAGTTTCGCCAATCCGAAGTCGAGGATCTTGGCCTGCCCCCGCGTGGTCACAAAGATATTCGCGGGCTTGATATCGCGATGAATGATGCCCTTGGCGTGCGCCGCCTCCAGCGCCTCGGCAATCTGGATTGCCAGTTCGAGCAGTTCGTCGGTTTTGAACGGCTGGCCGGCAATGCGGTACTTGAGGGTCTGCCCCTCCAGATACTGCATCACGATAAACGGTTGGCCTGCGTGTTCGCCGATCTCGTAGGTGGTGCAGATGTTGGGATGGTCAAGGGCGGAGGCGGCGCGCGCCTCGCGGCGGAAGCGTTCGAGGAACTTGCGGTCCTGGGCCAGTTCTTCGGGCAGGAACTTGAGCGCCACGCTGCGGCCGAGTTGGGTGTCCTCGGCCCTGTAGACCACGCCCATGCCCCCGCCACCCAGCTCCTCCAGGATGCGGTAATGGGAAATGGTCTTGCCGACCATGGGGAGGAGACCCACCCTGTGGGTAGATGTTAGACCGCCCATCAGGGCGAGTCAACCCGCGACATCATGTGGGGTAGACCCCGCCGCGCGGAGTGGGCGGCAGTTCAAATCGAAAGGCCGCAGACCCGAAGGGAGAGTCTGGGGGACCGATTTTAGGGATTTCCCTCGGCTCACCTTTTCTTACGCCATCCGTCTAAGTAAACTGAAAGGAGCAAGAGCCGATTCTGTGGTGGATGGCGCCTGCTTGGAGCTGGTCGGCAAAACCGAGACCTCGGGGCAGAACGAGGCTGCGGCGGAGCGAGCCTTGATTCGCCGCGCCCAAGGCGGTGACCGCGCTGCCTTCGACATGCTCGTCCGCCGCTACGACCAGGAAGTGCTGCGCCTGACGCTCCGCATGGTGCGCTCGGAAGAAGAAGCTCAGGACCTCTACCAGGAAGTTTTCTTGAAGGTTTACCGGTCGCTGGGGCAGTTCCGGCTGGAAGCGCGGTTTTCCACCTGGCTCTATCGCGTGGTGATGAACGTCTGTTTCGACCACCTCCGGCAGCAGAAGACCCGCAGCGAAGTGCCGGCCATAGTAACCGAAGAGGGAGAGCTGGCGCACGCCGAGACCCTGGCGGACGACCGGCCGGGGCCGAATCCGGAACGTGCCCTGCGGTCCCGGGAAATCAGTCGTCGCTTGGAAGCGGCGCTAACCCGCTTGAGCCCCCGCGAGCGGATGGTGTTCGAGCTCAAGCACTGCCAGGGCCTGAAGCTGCGCGCCATCGGCGAGCTCTGCGGGGCGAGCGAGGAAGCAGCGAAGAATTCCCTGTTTCGCGCCGTCCAGAAACTGCGCGAGGAGTTAAGCGATCTGGTCTAGGAAGGCAGGGCAGGAGAGAGGTCCATGAACTGTGACGATTTGGGGAAAGCGATTTCTCTTTATCTTTATGACGAGTTGACAGGTGAGGAGCGCGCGGCGTTTGAGGGGCACCTCGCTGCTTGCGCGGGCTGCCGCGCCAAGCTCGAGGAGGCCCGCCGCTTGCACCGGCTGCTCAGCGGATGTCCTCGGCCCGAGCCCACGCCCGCCCTACTGGTCCGGTGCCGGCAAGCGCTCGACGAGGCGCTCGACCGGGAGCAACTGGGCTGGCGTGGCCTGCTGCGTGGCTGGATGTGGAATTTCGGCACCGCGCCTGTGCCACGCCTTGCTGCCGTCCTGACGCTGGTGCTGTTCGGCTTTGGTCTGGGCTGGACCCTTCGCCCCCGCGCCCGAAGCCTGGAACCCGTTGCTCCGAGACAGGTGGCGGCTTCGTTTCTCGGCGCCGACCTGGATAACCTCCGTATCCGCCACATCAGCGAAGTGGCGCCAGACCCGCAATCCGGTGGGGTGCGCATCACGCTGGACGCCGAACGGCGGGTGACGCTGGAGGGCTCGCTCGATGACCCGCGCATTCGCCAGGTGTTGGTGGACACGGTGAAGAGCTACGACAACGCGGGCATCCGCCGCGACACGCTGGAGGCGCTGCGGATGCAGCGCGACGATCCCGCGGTACGTGCCGCGCTGTTGTTTGCCATGGGGCACGATCCCAATGCGGGCATGCGTCTGGAAGCGCTAAAGACCGTGCGCGGGATGGAGCCGGGGCGGGACGTGCAGGAAGCCTTGCTCGGCGCTCTGGAGCACGACACGAACCCGGGAGTGCGGGTGGCGGCGGTGAACGCACTTGTGGAGCACGCCGCGGAGGAAGGGAAGGATGAGACTGTGATGCCCGTTCTCCTGAGGCTGGCGGCGAGCGATCAGAATCCTTACGTGCGCCTCCAGTGCCAGGCCGCAGTCCGGAAGATGGAAGGAAATGACGAGTAGGAGATGCAAGATGAAATGCCGAGTTCTAGCAACCATAGCGATGCTCGCGGCGGGCACCTGCTTGGCGCTTGAGCCTGCCGAGCAAGCCAACGTGAAACGGGGCGAGCCGCAGCGCCAGGCCAATTACTGGGAAGAGCGGGCCGAATGCAGCGCTCCGGCGCGCGAAGGCGGCCGCTTGGTGGTGCGGGCGGACTTCGGCTCGTTGAACGTCAAGCCCGGAGCTAACGACCGCGTCGTGTGCCAAGTGCGCCTGCGGGCCTATACCGCCAATGAAGAGGAAGCCAAGCGGTACTTCGAGGAGTACGAGCTGACCCTCCGCCAGTTAGAAAGCGGGCTCTATCTGACGGGAAAGCTGCCACAACAACGCCATGGTCGCACGTGGGGAGCGGAGTTTGACATCACGGTCCCCCTGCGGTTCAACCTGGACCTGGAAACCAAGGGTGGCGCCATTGAGGTCCAGAAGCTGGAGGGTGAACTCCAGGCCGTGACAGCGGGTGGTGCCATTCGCACGGGCGACGTGACGGGCCCGGTGAGCGTGGAGACGGCCGGGGGAAGCATCCAGCTTGGCAGCATTGCCGCACCGGTGGAAGCACGAACCGCGGGCGGGAGTATTCGCGTCGGGGACGTTAACGGCGCGGCTGTCCTCGAAACCAGCGGCGGCGAAATCGTGGCGGGATTGATCCAGGGCACGCTCCACGCCCAGACAGCCGGGGGTGACCTTGTCCTGCGCGGCGCTTCCGGTCCCATCGAGGCCCGGACTTCCGGCGGGCAAATCCAAGTGGGGCAGAGCGGTGGCAACGTCATCGCCCAGACGGCGGGCGGCAGCATTCGGCTCCAGGGGGCCCAGGGGCGAGTGGAGGTGAAGACGGCGGGCGGCAGCATTGACCTCCTGCAAATGCGGAACGCGATTCGCGCCGCCACGGCCGCCGGCGCCATCCTGGCTCAAATTGACGCCGGGTTGAAGACGTTCGCCGCTTCCGAACTCCGGACGTCTGCGGGAGACATCCAGGTCTATCTACCGGCCAACCTGCCGGTGACGGTTGACGCGGCCATTGACATGGCGGCGGGCCACGAAATCCTTTCCGACTTTCCCTTGAACATCCAGAAGGAGGGAGAGCCTTTCGTCCCCATTAAGCTGCGCGGCGAGGGTGCCCTGAACGGTGGCGGTGCGGTGCTGCGCCTGCGTGCGGTGGCCGGCAACATCGAGATCCGCAAGCTTGACCCGCGTACGTTGGAACAACTCAGGGCACGGCAGGAGTCCTTCTGGAAACGGTGGCAGGAGCGCGAGGAGCGACGGCAGAAGCAACAGGGACGACAGGAACGCGAGAAAGAGTAACCCGAAAACACGGGGGAGAGTCACGTGAGACCCATCACTTTGGTCGGGGTTGCAGTGGGCCTTTTGGCGGCGATGCCGGTGGGCGCGCAAGAGCAGCAGGTTTGGAGCGCGCGCTACCCGCTTCCGCCTGCGGGCGTCGTGGCCGTCCAGAACGTGCAGGGAGACATCGATGTCGAGGCGTGGGACCGGGCGGAAGTGGAGATTGTGGTCGTTAAGACCGCGTTGGGGCTGGACGCTAATCCGGATGACGTTCGCATCGAGGTGGAGTCCCGTGGCCGCGCCCTGACCCTTCGCACGCTTTACGCCGGACAAGCGGAGGAACCGGTGCGAGTGGACTATCGATTGCGCGTACCCCGGCAGGTGCGGCTGGAGCGGCTGCGGACCATCGAGGGCAGCATCGGGGTTCGCGGGGTCGAGGGTAGCGTGGACGCCAGCACGCTGAATGGGAACATCGAGCAGAGGAACATCAGCGGAAGCGTGGTTGCTCGCGCCCTCAATGGCAACATTACGGTTTCTCTGCGCGCTTTGCCGGAACGAGCGGCTCCCGTGCAGCTCGACACCGTAACCGGGCATATCTTCCTCGCCTTGCCTGCCAGGGCCAACGCCGATTTGGAGTTGACTACGGTCGCAGGCCGGATCGACAGTAAGTATGTGTTCGCGGTGAGCGAAGTGCCTGGTGATAGCTTGTGGCGCACGCGCCTGGGCCGGGGCGGTGTGCAAGTTCGCTTGCGGACCGTGCGGGGCGACATCCGAATAACCGAGAGCGAGGACCTGCTGTGAAATCCGGCCGCGAAGAACGCTGTTTGGAGAACTGGAGGAAACAATGAAACGCAACATCCTGGTGCTATTAGGAAGCTTGCTGGTTATCGCGCTGTTGGGCATCGGAGCCGTCGGGGCAAGGGACGGCTCAGCCAAACCGACCGCCCTCGCTGTGGTTTCCGGCGACGAGGCGAACGTCGTGTACTTCAATGCCGAGGGCGAAGAAGAGGAAGAGCCCCCTGTCACCGTGCCCGGGCCGCAGCGGCGCGGGGGGTTCGTGTTTCGCACCTTTGAACAAGGCGGAACATGGTTGGGAGTGCAGCTCGAAGACGTGACTGCCGAGAAGGCGAAAGAGCTGAAGCTTGCGGGTGAGTACGGCGTGATTGTGAAGGACGTGGAGGAAAACAGCCCCGCCGCCAAGGCGGGCGTGGCCAAGGGCGATGCGATTGTGGAGTTTGCAGGAGAGAAGGTGCGGAGTGCAACTCAGTTGCGGCGACTGGTGCGTGAGACACCGCCCGGTCGAACTGTAACGCTTCTAGTCAGCCGCGCTGGCCAGACCAAAACTCTCAGCGCCAAGCTCGAGGCGCGCTCGCGAGGCGCCTTCGAGATGCCCGCGATGCCGCCTACGCCGCGACTGCCCAATATCGAAATCCCCGAATTCGATTTTGTCTGGCAGGCGCGGGGAGCGCGCCTGGGCATCTCGGGGGATGAGCTGACGTCGCAACTCGCACAGTATTTCGGCGTGAAGCAGGGGAAGGGCATCCTGGTGCGCGAAGTCGTCGTGGGCAGCGCGGCCGAAAAGGCTGGGCTCAAGGCCGGCGACGTCATTGTGGCCGTGGACGGTAAAGAGGTAGCCACCGTGTCGAAGCTGCGCCGCGCCCTGGCCGGTGACTCGGAGGAGAAGCGAAAAGTTACCCTGGCCATCGTGCGCGATAAGCGCGAGCAGACCCTGACGGTGGAACTTGAGCCGGCCGAGCGCGTTGCGCCCCGCCAGATCACGCGTACGGAGCTGTTGCTGATTGACCCCGAAGAGGTGGCTGCCCAAGCCAAGGCCTACGCCAAGCAGATCGAGGCCCAGGCCCGCGAGTGGCAGAAAGGATTGCAGGAGGAGCAGGGGAAACTCCAGAAGGAAGGGGAGCGTCTGCAAGAGGAGATGCACCGCCTCCAGCAAGAACTTCCAAAGCAGATCGAGAAGGACATGGACCGCGAAGAGGTTGTCAGGGCGTTGAAGGGCGATAATCAGGTGGCGTAGCGCGGCCCTTCAGGTCTGCGGCTTTTGGCTGAGGGCCAAAGACAAGAGCCGCAAGGTTTAAGAGCGGACCTTGCGCTACAAGACCAAAAACTGTACCACGAAGAGCGCGGCGAAGACGTACGTCAGGGCAGGGCATTCGCGCCAGCGGCCGGTGGCGAGCTTGCCGACAGCGTACGAAATGAACCCGAAGGCGATTCCGGAGGCGATACTGAACGTCAGCGGAATCGCCACCAGCGTTAGGAAGGCCGGCAGGTACTCTGTGGGGTCTTCCCATTCCAGTTCTCGCACCACCTTGAGCATCATGGCGCCCACCACAATTAACGCCGGCGCCAGCGTCGGGTAGCGGACGATAGGATTGCCGCCCGCGCCGACGCCCACGGCGACACCTCCGCCGATCATCGAGGCCAGCGGGCTAAAGAACATCGCGGCGAGTAGCAAGAACCCCGTCACCATGTTGGCCAGGCCCGTCCGGGCGCCATCCGAGACGCCGGCGGCCGACTCGATGTAGCAGGTCACGGTGGAGGTGCCGAGCGTCGCGCCCATGGTGGTGCCCACCGCGTCTGAAAAGAGCGCCTGACCCGAGCGAGGCAGTTTCCCGTTGCGTAGTAAGCCGGCCTGTTGCCCCACGCCCACCAGCGTTCCCACCGTGTCAAACAGGGCAAGGTAAAGGAGCACGAAGATAGCTGTCGCCAGCGTGGCGGGGTGTAGGCCGAGAAGCCCACGCAGGTCGAATCTCCAGAAGGTGGGCGCCAGATGAAAATCCAACGAAAAGATGCCGCGGTAGTGAACCAGCCCAAAGCCTGCGGCGATCGCGGTCGTGGCCAGAATGCCGAGCAGAATAGCCCCGCGGACGCGGTAAGCGAGCAGCACGATCATCACCAGCAGGCCCAGCACACTGACCAGCGCCACGGGCTGACGGAAATCCCCCAGGCGCACCAGCGTGGCGGGGCTCGACACCACCAGGTTGCCGTATTCCAGGCCGATCAGGGTGATGAATAGCCCAATCCCCGCGGCGATACCGCACTTCAATGAATTCGGGATCGAGTCGATGATCTTCGAGCGGATCCCCGACAGCGTGAGCAGGATAAAAAAGATGCCGGCCACCAGCACCGCCGCCAGCGCCTGCTGCCAGGTCAAGCCGAATCCCAAGGGGGCAACGCCGCAGAGGGTATAAACAAAGAAGAAGTTCTCTCCCATGCCCGGCGCCAGAGCTACGGGGTAGTTGGCCAGCAGACCCATCAGGAAAGTGGCGAGCGCCGCCGAGAGGCAGGTGGCGTACATCACGGCACGAAAATCCATGCCGGCCTGGGACAAGACTCCCGGCTGCACGAAGATGATGTAAGACATGGCCAGGAAGGTCGTGACGCCGCCCAGCACTTCCCGGCGAACGGTTGTGCCGTGAGCCGCGAGCTGGAAGAACTCCGCAACGCGCATGGGGGGTGCACAAGGCTGCATCATGAATGCTGAATCTTGCAGGCAGCAGCCCGGCGTTCATCATTCAGAATTCAGCATTCATGATTCACGGACCTACTTCAACTCAATCGAGATTGACTCAAAGGTCTCCTTGCCCGCGTTGGCGAACGAGTGCGTGCGGCCCGTGCCCGGCACGAACACGGCATCGCCGGCTTTCTGCACGTTTTCCTTCGCGGTGCCGTCAGCCGCCACATCCCGGAGCGCCGAGCCGTGGATCACTACAGAGACGTGGTCGAGCGTATGCGTGTGGAGCGGCGTTCCCTCACCCGGCTCGAGTACCCAACGCGCGATCTTCACCTTCTGATTGTCCACCAGCACTTGCGGCTGGACGACCTTCTCGCTCGCCAGCTTCTGCGCGAAGAGCGTGAACGCCGAAAACGCCAACCCCACGAGCACTCCTGCAAGAAATCTCTTCATGACCTGACTCCCTTTGTCGAGGCGGCTCAAGGCCGGAACGAGAATGGCAGGACAAGCCCGCTGCTATTTCGGAATGCCCAGCACGCGCCGCAGCGCTTCCGCCTGCCGCGGGTTCTTGCGCAGGATAACACGACGCAGGCGGGCGAACTCATCTGAATCGATTCTCTGCACTGTGCCTCGCCCGCGCTGCGGGCTGAACGCCAGGATATGGTCGAGGTCGGGACGGCGCGTCAAGGGGTTTCGGAGGCGGACGGCTTCGCGGGGTGAGCAGAAATCAATTAACGACCCCATGCCCACGTCCCGGCCGTCAGAGGCGGCGCGTGCCACGCCCACCACCTGCTTTCGGTCCACTTCGTAACAGAGGAAGATGTCCCCGCGCTTCACCTCTTCGCGGAGGTAGCGCAGGCTCGAAGCGCTCCGGATCCAGGCTTCGTCCCCCATCTCATAGGGGCCGGGCGTCCGCGAGCGGAAATATTCATCAAACTCCCATCCGCGCTTCGTGTTGACCTTAAAGACCCAAACCTTCATTGAGGGATTGGGTGATTGAGTGACCAAGTGATTGAGTGAATGGACTGGTCTGTCCGTAGTCCGTTGCCACCGACAACTGACCACGGACCGGGGACGTTTTCGAAAACAATCACTCCATCGCGCAATCACTCAATTGAAACGACCCGTGCCACGCGCACGGCGGAGATGGCGCGGATTTCTGCCAGCACGGCCTCAGGGATGGGGTTGTCCACGTTGACGAGGCCGAGGGCTTCGGCGGCCTGCTGGCTGCGCCCCAGGGCGAAGTTGGCGATGTTGATGTTGCGGTCACCCAGGAGCGTGCCCACGCGCCCAATGACGCCCGGCACGTCCTGGTTGCGGATGAAGAGGATGACGCCCCGCAGTGGGGCCTCAATGTCGATGTCGTTGATACCCAGAATGCGCAGCACGCTGCGTACGCCCACCATGCCCAGCACGGAGGCGGAATCGGCTTCCGTGCGCAGGGCGATCCCGAGAGAGTTCGAGAACGTTGCCCGCCGCGCGCTGCGCAGCTCCATCACCTCGATGCCGCGCTCCTGGGCGAGCGCGCCCGCGTTAATCAGGTTCGCCTGCTCGGAGAGAACATGGTTGAGGATACCTTTGAGCACGGCGTTCTTCACCAGGTGGGTGTTGAGTTCCGCCAAGCCGCCGTCGTAACTGATGCGGACCTCCTCCAGCCGTCCGCCGGCAATCTGAGCTGCAAAGGCGCCGAGTTTCTCGCCCAACTGGATGTAAGGCTCCAGCTTCTTGTACTCCTCGGGCGAAATCGTGGGCATGTTGACGGCGTTGCGCGCCACGCCCTGGAGCAGGTAGTCGCGCACCTGCTCGGCGATGCGGATGCCGACGATTTCCTGCGCCTCTTCGGTTGCGCCCGCGATGTGGGGCGTGGCGATGACGTTCGGGTGGCTCGCCAGTTTGAAATCCTTGGGCGGCTCGCTCTCGAAGACGTCGAGGCCGGCGCCGGCCACCTGGCCGCTCCCGAGCGCCTGGAGCAGGTCCTCCTCATTGATGAGCTCGCCGCGCGCACAGTTGACGATGCGCACGCCCGGCTTGGCCAGGGCCAGCGTCCGCGCGTTGAGCAAATGGCGCGTCTCCGGCGTGGCCGAGGCGTGCACGCTGATGAAGTCGCTGGTCTTCAGCAGTTCATCCAGCGAAACCAGCTTGACGTTCTGTTCGCGGGCAATCAAGGACGACACATAGGGGTCATGCGCGATGACTTCCATTTGAAACGCCTGGGCCAGCCGCGCCACCTCAACGCCGATCTTGCCCAGGCCAATCAGGCCCAGCGTCTTCGAGCGCAGTTCGGTTCCCAGCAGCTTCTTCTTTTCCCACTTTCCCTGCTTCAGGGCGCCGTCGGCCTGAGGGATGCGCCGCACCAGGGTCAGCAGCAGCGCCAGCGTGTGTTCCGCCACGCTGACGGCGTTGCCGCCAGGGGTGTTCATCACCACGATGCCTCTTTTCGTCGCGGCGTCCAGGTCCACGTTGTCCACGCCCACGCCGGCCCGGCCGATGGCGCGTAGCCGGGCGGCGTGCTCCAGCAGCGCGGCGGTGACCTTGGTGGCGCTGCGCACGACGAGGGCATCGGCATCCCGGATCTCGTCCGCCACGGAAGCCTGCGGCTTGCCGGGCAGATATACGACCTCGAAGGATTTCTCGGCTTGGAGAAGTTCGAGGGCGCGTTCAGAAACGTTGTCAGCAACCAGGATTTTCATAGGGACCCTTCCGGTGGAGGGGCACGGCAAGCCGTGCCCCTATGAATCTAGCTGGCCCGCCGCAGATAGACCTCTTGCGCGGCGCGTACGCCACTGCCGAGTTCAACCTTGTGTCCAACCTTCAGCAGCACAATTTCCAGGGCTGCCAGCACGGCGAACAGGTCGGCAGCATCGTAATAGCCGAGGTGTGCCAAGCGAAAGATCTTGCCCTTCATGGAACCCTGGCCGTTGGCCACGATGGCGCCGAAGCGCGAGCGCATCTCCTTGACAATCACGCCGGAGTCCATGCCCTCGGGCGCGCTGATGGCCGTCAAGGCGTTCGCGGGCGAGGCGACTGCAAAGAGTCTCAGTCCCCACGCCTTGGCAGCCTCTCGTGTGGCCTCGGCCAGCAGCGCCGCGTTGGCGACCAGATTCTCGCGGCCGACTTGGCGGATGTAGCTCAAGGCCGTGTGCAGGCTCACCACCAGTGTGGTTGCCGGAGTGTAGCTGGCCTCGCCCTTCGCCAGGTTCTTTCGCTCCTTGGCGAAGTCGAAGTAGTAACGGGGCATCTTGGATTTCTCAATCAGCTTCCAGGCTTTCTCGCTGACGCTGGCAAACGCCAGCCCGGGCGGCACCATCAGCGCCTTCTGCGAGCCGCCAACCACAACATCTAGGCCTGACTCGTCCGGTCGGAGGTCCGTGGTGCCCAAGCCCGTGATGGCGTCCACCACTAGGCAGGTCTCGGGATACTCGCGCACACGCGCTCCCAGGGTCTGGACGTCGTGACGGACACCGGTGGAACTCTCCGTGGCCTGCACAAAGACCGCGCGGAACGGGCCATCCCCCTTAAGGCGAGCTTCCATTTCCACGATGTCGAGCGGTTGGCCATAGGGCGCCTCAACCTTCACGGCCTCAACGCCATAAGCCTTGGCCAGTTCCAGCCAGCGCTCGCCGAACTTGCCTGCCGTCCCGACCAGCACGCGGTCTCCGGGTGACAGCAGGTTGGCAACAGCGCCTTCCATCGCGCCGGTGCCTGAGCTCGTGAACATCAGGACATCGTTCCGGGTGTCGAAGAAGTACTTCAGATTCTCCAGCGTCTCGCGCATGAGTTGACGAAACGCGTCCGTGCGGTGATGGAGCGTGGCGGTAAGCGTGCGCGCCTGCGCCTCCAGCAATAGGGGGGTGGGGCCGGGGGTAAAGAGCCTCTCTTTGATGATTCCAGGCATGAGTTCGTTTCCTATAGGGAATGGATTGCTTCGGAGGGACCTTTCCAGGCGAACCCAATGGCAGCGGACTGGCTATCTGGGCCGCCCAAGCCGAAGCGAGTCAGTCTAGGGGATAGCTTGGCAATTGTCAAACAGCACGAAGCCCTGCGATTGGCATCCCGAGGACGCGGCAATGACTGCTGCAAATCAGGCGGCCTCCGGGGGCGTGACGCGGGAATTGGGGTCATCCCACTATTCCGCCCGCTGAAGTTGTGGTATATGTGTGAGTCGAGGCGCAGCGGAAGAGGCGAGCCGGGATCGTCTCCGCAGCGCGTCCCGGAAGTTGCTTCCGCGCAATTAGCCCGCCTGAGAAACGCCAAGCGGAGAGGACGGGGAAGGGGCTGTGGAAGTCCGGTGCCACCACTGCGGGAATGTTTTCCAGCTCACGGGGGATGTTTTCGGGAAACGCGAGAGGGCCAACCTCACTTGCCCCGCCTGTAAGCGATCGCTGCCAATCGTGAACCCCAAGCTGGCGACCTTCCGGGCCGAAAGTACGCACAAGAAGGTGAGTTCTGTTACCTCGGCGGTCACGGACGACGGGCGCCTCTTGCACCTGCCGGAAGATAAGGAAATCTCCGTGAAGGCTCTGGAGGGTGAAGAAAAGGGCACGGTGTATCCGGTGACCAAGCCGCGCATCACCATTGGGCGGGCCCACGCTGACATCACCGTTGACGACCGCATGGTCTCGCGGGTCCACTGTGCGCTGGAAATCAGCGACGAAGGCGTGCTGCTACGGGACCTCGAAAGCACCAACGGCACGCTGGTGGGCGACAGGCGGATTCAGACGGCGCCGCTTTCGAGCGGCTCCACCTTTCGCATTGGCAATCACCTTCTCCAACTGGTGATTGCTCCCAAAGAGTCATGAAGAACATCGGGCGGTACGAAATCGTCGAGGAGTTGGGGCGGGGGGCCATGGGGGTGGTGTACAAGGCTTCCGACCCCACCATTGGCCGCCAGGTGGCGATCAAAGTCCTTGCGGTGGATTCACCGACGGAAGCCGGGATTCCGGGGGCGCGGGACATCTTCATGCGCGAAGCGCGCGCGGCCGGCCGCCTCTCCCACCCCGGCATCGTGACCATCCACGACGCGCTCGAGGATCCGGAATCACGGTGCTGCTACATCGTGATGGAGTTCATCCCCGGCCGAACCTTGGAGAGCATGCTTCTTGCCGAGCCGGCGCTGGGAACTGAGAAGGCGCTCGATATCGTCCGCCAGATCGCAGAGGCTCTGGACTACGCGCACCGGAACCAGATCATTCATCGCGACCTGAAACCCGCGAACATCATTCTGACCGAAGACGGAAGGGTCAAGATCACGGACTTCGGAATTGCCAAAATCGTGGCTCGCGAAGGGGCAGCACGCACGGTGGCCATCATGGGAACTCCGGCGTACATGTCGCCTGAGCAGGTCACAGGTGGAGAAGTGGATGCGCGCAGCGACCTGTTCTCCATGGGCATCCTCTTTTACCTGATGCTCGTGGGGCAGAAGCCCTTCGCCGGCGATACGGCCGCCGTCATGTTCAAGATCGTTTACGAGGACCCGGTCTTGCCCAGCCGGCTAAACCCGCAGCTCACGGGCGGGCATGATTACCTGGCCTTGCGGTGCCTCGCCAAGGACCGCGCCAAACGCTATGCCAGCGCGCGGGAATTCCTGGATGACCTGGGGGATGTCCGCCTGGGTCGCGCGCCGCGCTCGGAAGCGAAATTCCTCATGTCGGAGCTTCGCACCGGCGAGCGGACGGTGATGGTGGAGAGACCCTTTGTTGCTCCAGAGGGAAGAGAGGCTGCGGGGAGGAAGAAGCTGCGCCACGTTCTTACCGGCGCGGTGGCGGGCGTACTGTTGGTGGCTCTGCTGGGGCTGGGGACTTGGGTGCTCCTGCGGTGGAGGACGCCGGCCGCGGCGCCGGTGCCGCCTCAGACAACTTCTCCGGCGCCTGCCGCTGGGGGCGCGAGCAAGAGGGTGGCCCCGGCGGAAGCACTCACCAAGTCTCCGCAAGAGCCTTCAGGCGGGGTCGCCAGCGCGCCCGCGACTCCAACTCAACCTCAGCCGAGCGCGGCATCGGCGCCGGTGGTAGCCAGCCGGGCAACGAAGCCAGGAACAGAGAGGGCCGTAGCCCTCCAGTGCATACACCAACTCGAAGAGGCGACCCTGCTCGTCCTGGATGGGAAGACCACTATTTTTCAGGCCAGGTTAATCGGCAAGAAGAAACGTGGACTCGTAGGAGTGGGGGGAGGCTATTCCGGATCTCTCACCGAGTCGTTGACCATTCCCGCCAGCGCCCGGCAGCTAACGGTCCGCGTCTATTCAGCGGATGGCTTGGTCAATGTGCTCAACAAGATTCCCGCCACCCCTCCTTCGAGTGCGGCGAACACACTCCGTGTTGTTCCTACCCGCGAGCGGTTGACCCTCCAATGGACGGCAGGGAAGCCCCCAGGCCGGTAGCGGATCAACCTGTGCCCACCTCCTGCACAACCTTCCAGCCGCTTCCTGCGTCGCCGCTTTCCGCCTGGCCGAAACCGTCACGGGCGAGCTCAGCTTGAAACTGAGCTTGGTCTCTGGCGCCAGGCGTATCTCCTTCTTGCCGGTAGCTGCGGCGACTCCGGCCCCAGCGCCCACCGAGCGCGGCGCCCTTCTTGCCACCCGTCAGGGCCCCCATCACGGGTCCCGCGGCCGCGAAATTGGTCGACGAAGAACGAGCGCACGTGCTACCATGGCGCGGGTTATACTTCTACTCTTCCATCACGAGAGAAGTCGGCCCGGATGTCAGACTTCGGGCTCTGCGCGACGGATGTTCGTGAACCCCGCCAGGTCCGGAAGGAAGCAACGGTAGCGAGCCTCTCCGGGTGCTGCAGAAAACCCGAAGTCTGGCCCAATCAATTTTGGATTTTTGATTTTGGATTGCTGATTGACGCGCCCGATTCTCCTCCTGGGTGCTTCAATTTCGGGCATCCGTAGAAGCGCCAGGTCTCCAAACGGTTACGCATAGGCAGGAAACTTAGTAGACACTGACCGGGGGTGCCCAGGCCAAATCCAAAATCGAAAATCCAAAATCCGAAATCCGAATGTCCTACCAGGTCATCGCCCGCAAATATCGGCCCCAGGTTTTCGATGATGTCGTGGGCCAACGACTGATTACCGAGACCCTGAAGAATGCCATCCTTCAGAACCGCGTGGCGCACGGGTACATCTTCTCGGGCGCGCGCGGTGTGGGGAAGACGTCCACGGCGCGGATTCTCGCCAAGTCCTTGAACTGCGCCCAGGGGCCCACGCTTACGCCGTGCGGAGAATGTCCGTCCTGCGTGGAGATTGCCGCCGGCAATTCCGTGGACGTGTTCGAAATCGACGCCGCGTCCAACCGGGGCATTGACGAGATCCGCGAGCTGCGCGAGACGGTCCGCTACCTGCCGGCGCGCGACCGGTACAAGGTTTTCATCATTGACGAAGTCCACATGCTCACCACGGAGGCCTTCAACGCGCTGCTGAAGACGCTGGAGGAACCTCCCCCGCGCTCGCTCTTCATCCTGGCCACGACCGAGCCGCACAAGCTCCCGGCGACGGTCCAGTCCCGTTGCCAGCATTTTGCTTTTCGTCTGCTTGATTACGCGGAGATCTATGCGCGGCTGGAGGCGGTCTCGGCGGCGGAGAAAATCCAGGCCGACGAGGGTGCGCTCGGCGCACTCGCCCAGGCCGCCGAGGGCAGCCTGCGCGACGCGCTTTCGCTCCTCGATCAGGTCATCGCCGCGTGCGGCGAGCGCTTGGAAGAAGGCCGGGTCCGGCAGTTGCTGGGTGTGGTGCCGGTCCGGTTGCTGCGGGAGATGACGGAGGCCATCCATGCCGCGGACGCGCGGCGCGTGCTCGAGCTGGTTAGCCAGTTGGCTGCTGAGGGTTACGAGCTCGCCCACTTTTGCGGAGAGTACACGCGCTATGTGCGCAACTTGATGGTCGCGAAAAGTTGCGGCCTGGAAAGCCCCCTCCTCCAAGTCCCCAACGACGAACGTCAGGGCTTGGCGGAACTCGCGCAGCTTTTCAGTGAGGAGGACCTGGCCCGGTTCTTCCAAATCCTTCTGCGTACGGAAGGAGAACTGCGCTATTCACTTGAGCCGCGGTTTCACCTGGAAATGGGACTGATGAAGCTGGTGCACGCGCGGAAGTTGGCCTCGCTCGAAAGCTTGCTGGGTCAATTGGCTGGCGTGTCTTCAACGGAAAACGCGGGTGGTGCCGCACGGAGCGGGGGAGTGAATCCTGTCCGGCTAGGTCCTGTGGAGGCGCAGCAAACGGTGCCCGCTCGCGCGCCGATGAGGCCCTCCGCCTCCCCCGCGGTACCTGGACCGCCTGCCCTCGCAGCTTCCGAGCCGCGGCCTGCCGAGGCGGCACGCACTCCCGAGGACGCGCGCCTGACTGCTATCAAGTCTTTGGTTTTCAGTCAGTCGAAATTCCTGGGTAGTTGCCTGGACCCGGTGGTCGGGTGGCGCTGCGAGAATGGTGAAGTCCGGTTTGTGTTCGCGAAGAAAGACGCGGCGGTCGCGGATCTGTTGAAGAGCCGCGAGCAATTCGAAACGCTGCGTTCCGCGTGCGCTCAGGTGCTGGGGCAGCCCGTAAAGATTTATGTTACACTCGACGAGCAAGAAGGGCAGCCGGCGGCGACGGGACCGAGTGCCCGGGAACGCGCGGGACGCGACGCCGCGGTGGAGGCTTTCCGGAAGAAATTCGACTGCACCTGGGTGGACGTGCAAGACCTGAGCCAGGAGTGAGCGATGAAAAACCTGCAACAGATGCAGCAGATCATGAAGCAGGTGCAGCAAATGCAGGAGCAGCTCCAGAAGCAACTGGACGAGCTGGTCGTGGAAGCTTCCGCGGGTGGAGGCATGGTGACGGTTCGCATGAACGGGCAGAAGCTGCTGGTGGCCGTGCAGATCGACCCGGAGGTCTTTGCCTCCCACGACCTGGAGATGGTGCAGGATTTGGTCATGGCCGCCGTGAACGAGGCCAACCGGAAGGTGGACGAGCAACTGGCCAGCCGGGTTGGGAATTTGGCCGGCGGCCTCAATCTTCCTGGCCTGCCCTGAAGGACGAAACTCGAAAATAGAAACTGGAAACTAGGAAGGCAGTCTGATTTTCGAATTTCGATTTTCGAGATGAAAGATTTCGCTGAGCCACTGGCTCGCCTGATTGATGAGTTAAAGCGTCTGCCTGGCATCGGGCAGAAGTCAGCCCAGCGAATTGCCTTCCATCTTGAACGGGCTCCGCGCGAGGATGCCGAACACCTGGCGGCGGCTATCCTCGAGGCCAAAGACAAGATCCGGCTCTGTAGTCTCTGCAACAACCTCACCGAACAAGACCCCTGCGACTATTGCACCGACCCGCGCCGGGATCAGGAAGTCATCTGCGTCGTGGAGACTCCTTACAATATCAGCGGCATCGAGAGGACCCGCGAGTTTCACGGGCTTTACCACGTCCTCCACGGGGCGCTCTCACCGCTCCAGGGTATCGGGCCCGACCAGTTGAAGCTGAAAAACCTGCTCGAGCGGCTGAAAGGCGGAAAGATCAAGGAATTGATCGTAGCGACAAATCCCAACGTCGAAGGGGAAGCGACGGCCATCTACCTCTCGAAGCTCATCAAACCCCTGGGCATCAAGGTGACGCGCATCGCTATGGGCATCCCCGTGGGGTCGGAACTCGAATTCGCCGATGAGGTGACCATGCTCAAGGCGATCGAGGGCCGCCGGGAGATCTGACCCCCCCTCACAACCCCATTGCCGCCCTCTCCAAGGCCTGTCTATAATTGGCATTTGAGCCATCAGGTCCCTTGAGCGCTAGGTTCAAGCCCATTTGGGAAAGGTTCCGGTTGCTTCGTCGTCTGCTTCCCCTCAAACCGTATTTGGGCCGCTACCAGAAACGCTACGTGCTGGGTTTCGTCGCGCTGGTCTTGGCCCAGGCTCTGCGCGTCAATCTGCCGCTCATCATCAAGGCGGCGATCGACAGCCTGTCGCGGGGCGTGACGTGGAGCGGGCTGCTCTTCTACGCCGGGCTGCTGCTGGTGATCGCGCTGGCGCTGGCGGTCTTTCAGTTCTGGATGCGCTGGATTCTGATCGGCATCTCGCGGGACGTGGAATACGACCTGCGGAACGATCTGTTCCTCCACCTGATGCGTCTCTCCTCCCGGTACTACACCCAAACCCTGACGGGCGACCTGATGTCGAAGCTCACCAACGACCTGAACGCGGTGCGCAACCTCGTGGGTCCGGGGATCATGTATTCGGCCACGACCCTCGTGATAGGCATCGCCACGGTCGGCGTGATGCTCCACCTCGACTGGCGGCTGACGGTGTTGGCGCTGGCGCCCATGCCCCTGGTCTCCGTCGCCGTCAAGGTTTTCGGCCAGAAAATTTACGAGCAGTTCGAGAAGATCCAGGCGATGTATTCGGAAATC
Organism: uncultured Acidobacteriota bacterium; assembly: GCA_964495535.1. Lineage (GTDB taxonomy): Bacteria > Acidobacteriota > Terriglobia > UBA7540 > UBA7540 > JALHUF01. The sequence goes on from CAZBWJ010000007.1 coordinate 72,091, forward strand.
ACCGAGAAGGTGCGCGAGAACCTCTCGGGGGTGCGCGTCATCCGCGCCTTCGGCCAGGAAGAGGCTGAGAGGGCGCAGTTCGACGGGATGAACCAGGCGTTCGTCGAGAAGAACAAGCGGCTGGTCTGGATTACCAGCTTGATGTGGCCCGGCATGGCGCTGCTGTTCGCGGTCGCCTTCATGCTGATCATGGTAGTGGGCGGAAGGCACGTGCTCTCGGGCGCCATTTCGGTTGGGACTTTCGCGGCCTTCAACGTTTACCTGCTCTATCTGATCTGGCCGATTATTGCCTTGGGCTGGGTGGTGAATCTGCTTCAGCGGGGTGTGGCTTCGCTCGGGCGCCTGAACGGCATCTTTCTGGCCCAGCCGGAGATCGACGACCGCGATGTTGCCGCCCGGCCGCTCACGTCGCTGCGCGGCGAAATTGAATTCCGTAACCTCACCTTTGGCTACAACGGGCGGCCGGTCCTGAAGAACCTCAATCTGCGGATTCCCGCCGGGAAGACGATGGCCATCGTGGGCGCGACGGGCTCGGGAAAGTCCACCTTGGTGAGCCTGATTCCGCGCCTCTACGACGCGCCCGCCGGAACCTTGCTGGTGGACGGCGTGCCCATCCGCCAGATTCCGCTGAAGGTCCTGCGCGAAAACATCGGGTTTGTGCCGCAGGAGACGTTCCTGTTCAGCGAGAGCATCCGGGAGAACATCAGGTTCGGAACCGCAGCCGCCTCCGATGCCGAGGTCGAGCGGGCCACCGAGATTTCCCATATCCTGCCGGACATCCAGGGCTTTGCGCGGGGATTCGACACGCTGGTGGGCGAGCGCGGCCTGACGCTCTCGGGGGGGCAGAAGCAGCGCACGGCCATCGCGCGGGCCGTGATCCGCGATCCGCGCATCCTGATCCTCGATGACGCCCTTTCCAGCGTCGATACCTGTACCGAGGAGAAGATCCTGCAGCACCTCACCCAGGTGATGGCCGGTCGGACCACCCTGCTGATTTCCCACCGCGTCTCCACCATCCGGAACGCCGATGAGATCGTAGTTCTCCACGACGGGGAGATTGTGGAACGCGGCACGCACGAGCAATTGCTGGCTCTGAACGGCCACTACACAGAGCTTTACAACAAGCAGTTGATTGAAGAGGAGTTAGAGAAGGAGGCCTAATCGAGACGTCCGTTGTCCGTGGCCCGTTGTCCGTTGCGGGCGGACCAGTGACGACTGACAACTGGCAACTGATCAATGTCTGACGGTTTCCACGAAGAAGAAGTTCTGGGCAAAGCCTACGACGCGCGGCTGATGCGGCGCCTGCTCGCCTACCTGCGGCCTTACTGGCTGGTGGTCTCGGGGGCGCTTGTCGCCATCGTCCTTTATGGCATCTTGCAGGCGCTTCCGCCTTACCTGCTCAAGGTGGAAGTGGACCGCTATCTCGATCCCGTGTCTCACGCCAAGGTCCCACCGGTTCTAGACCGCTTCCTGAGCCCCAACCCCCTGGTCGGGATCGCCCAGATCGCCTTCGTGCTCTTCCTGCCCACCGTGCTGCTGGGCTTCTGGCTGGAGTTCGCGCAGTCCTACGCCATGCAACTGGTGGGGCAGAAGGTCATGTACGACCTGCGGAAGCAGCTCTTCGCCCACCTGCAGCGCCTGCAGTTGAGCTTCTACGACCGCAACCCGGTGGGCCGCCTGGTGACGCGCGTCACCAGTGACGTCGATGTGCTCAACGAGCTCTTCGCCTCGGGAATGGTGGCCATCTTTGGAGACTTCTTCACCTTGCTCAGCATCGTGGTCGTGATGTTGAGCCTGAACTGGAAACTGGCGCTGCTCACGTTTTCGATTCTGCCTTTGATCGTGCTGGTCAGCGTGGCCTTTCGGAAGGCCGTGCGCGGATCCTACCGGCGCATCCGGGTGGCCATCGCGCGCATCAACGCCTACCTGCAAGAGCACATCACGGGCATGACGGTCATCCAGCTTTTCAACCGTGAGAGCCGGAGCTTTGAGGAATTTGAGAACGTCAACCGCAGCCACATGGTAGCCTACAAGGATTCCATCCTGGCTTATGGGTTGTTTTTCCCCGCGGTGGAGTTCCTGGGCACGCTGGCGGTGGCCATCATCATTTACCTGGGCGGCGGGATGGCGCTCCAGCGCCTGGTCACGGTGGGCACCGCGATTGCTTTCATCCAGTATTCGCAGCGCTTCTTCCGGCCCATCCAGGACTTGAGCGACAAGTACAACATCTTCCAGGCGGCGATGGCGAGCGCTGAGCGCATCTTCAAACTGCTCGACACGCCCGTGACCATTGCGGATCCCGCGCCACCAATTCCGCTCGCGAACCCGCGGGGCCGCATCGAGTTTCGTCAGGTGGGCTTCGCCTACCAGGACGACCACCGGGTGGTGGAAAACGTCTCGTTCGCAATCGAGCCCGGCGAGACCGTAGCCATCGTCGGCCACACCGGCGCGGGCAAAACCACCTTGACGAGCCTGCTCCTGCGCTTTTACGACGTTCAGGAGGGCGCGGTGCTGTTCGACGGGATTGACATCCGCCAGCTCCGCCTGCGTGACCTGCGCCAGAACTTCGGCCTGGTGTTGCAGGATCCCTTCTTGTTTTTTGGCACGGTGGCGAGCAACATCCGGTTGGGCACGGAAGGGATCAGCGACGCCCGGTTGCGCGAGGTGGCGCGCCAGGTGAATATCCTGGACTTTGTCGAGAGCCTTCCGGGCGGCTTCGACGAGCCCGTGAAGGAGCGGGGTGCCACGCTTTCGGTCGGCCAGAAGCAACTGCTCTCTTTTGCGCGCGCCCTGGCCCACAATCCCAAGGTGTTGATCCTCGACGAAGCCACCTCAAGCGTGGATCCGGAGACCGAGGCCTTGATTCGCGAAGCCCTCCGCCGGCTGCTCGAGAACCGCACCTCGCTGGTGATTGCCCACCGCCTCTCCACGATCCAGAATGCCTCGAAGATCGTGGTCATACACAAGGGCCGCGTGCGCGAGGTAGGCAGCCACCAGGAGTTGCTTCAAAGGCGGGGAATTTACTATAAGCTGTACGAGCTTCAATACAAGGACCAGGAACTGGCCGGAGTCCAAGGTCCGGCGCCTGCTCCAGGCTATGCGAAAGCGTCTCGGTTGGCCACGGACCACGGACGGTCGGCAACGGATGACTGACCAATGGCCAAGACCTGCCTACTGATGGTTGCCGGGGAGCGGTCCGGCGATGTGTATGGTGCCGGATTGGCCACCGTCTTGCGCGCTCGACTAGGTGAGGTCGAGATCTTTGGCTGCGGCGGAGAGGCCATGCGGCAGGCCGGGGTGGAAACTCCGGTGGACGCCCACGAAATTTCCCTGGCGGGTATCGTCGAGGTCATTGCCGGGCTGCCCCGCGTCTATCGGGCCTTTCGCAGGGTGCTCGGGGAAGTGGACCGGCGGCGCCCCCAACTCGCTGTGCTCATCGACTTTCCGGATTTCAACCTGCGCCTCGCGAAGCGGCTCAAGCGCCGCAACATCCCCGTGGTTTATTTCGTGAGCCCTCAGGTCTGGGCGTGGAGAGCAGGAAGGCTGAAACAGATCCGTGCCAACATCGCGAAGATGCTCTGCATTTTCGATTTTGAAGAAGCCTTCTACCGGAAGGCCGGAATTCCGGTGGAATATGTGGGCCATCCACTGGTTGACCTGGTGCGGCCCCACCTGACGCGTGAGGAGTTTTTCGCTAAGGCGCGCCTGGACCCTGGGACGCTCACGGTGGCGCTGCTGCCGGGCAGCCGGCAGAAAGAAGTCTGTTACAACCTGCCCCCCATGCTCGATGCTGCCACCCGCCTGACGCTCACGCGACAGATTCAGTTTGTAGTCCCCGTGGCTCCGACCCTGGACCTGCTGTGGCTAGAAAAGGCCCTGCTTGAGTGCTACGTCGGGCGAGCGACGATCCGCACCGTGGCGCATGCCACCTACGACGCCCTGCAGCATTCGGAAGTGGCAGTCGTGGCGAGCGGCACGGCCACGCTCGAGGCCGCCCTCCGCGAGCGCCCCATGGTGGTGGTTTACCGTGTGTCTCCCCTTAGTTGGTTGGTGGGAAAGCTCCTCGTGGATGTGCCCTATTACAGCATGGTTAACCTGCTAGCGGGGAAGCCGCTGGTTAGCGAACTGATGCAGAGCGATTTCAATGCGCCGAACCTGGCGGCCCGAGTAGAATACTTGCTCGACCACCCGGAAGCTCGGGAAAAGATGGCGCAAGAATTCCGTGCTCTCAAGCCTCGTCTGGGACCGGGGGGCGCCACCGGCCGGGCGGCCGACGCGGTGGTGGGCGTCCTTGCGGCGTCCAGAGCGACCCTTCCGGCCCCGTGAGGCATCCGCGGGCTGGCGGGCCGCCGCGGGGAGAGATGCAACTGGCCGACGAGGGAGGTAATCCAATCTAAAGCGCCTTAAGATACGGGCTCGCCACGGCCGCGCGTTTCATTTCTCTCATTGGGTGCGGAGGCAGCGTGCGAGCCCGCCGGAAGGAGGAGTTGGAGCCAAACATGACAACGGGCAAACCTCTTAGCGCAGCCAGCCTTGCTCGTGCGGGAGGTTCCGCCAGAAGCCCTTGGCTTCAAGCAGGGCTGCTGGCGCTGGCACTGCTTTTGGCCGGCTCAGCCGGCCAGGCTCAGACGCGCTTCGAGGTGACCAGGTACTCGATTGAGGCGGAGCTTTTTCCTTCTACGCATATCCTGACCGCCAAAGCCCGCATCGACTTCGTTCCCAAGGCCGATCTCACCACGCTGAGTTTTGAGCTCCACAGCAATTTGCGCGTGGAGAAAGTCGTGGACGCCGCCGGTCAGGACCTGCGCTTCCGGCGCGAAGGCTTGGCGCTCCAGGTGGACTTCCTGAACCCGGCTCTGGAGGGAAAGGCCTCCTCGATCACTGTCAACTACGGCGGGTCACTGGCCTCGGCGGATGGTAGCCCGGTGGAAAACCTGAAGCTGGCTTATATTTCCCCGGAAGGTTCCTACCTGCTCTACCCGGCCCGCTGGTTCCCCGTGAGTGGATATGGGGTGAACCGCTTTGCCGCCTCGATGCGGATTACGGTGCCTTCCGGCGAGACGGTGATTGCCTCCGGCCGGGCCCTGGCGCCGGTGCGACAGACCGGTAAGGTCACGTACAGCTACGAGTTTGACGAGCGATCCTTTCCGGGAACAGTTCTGACGGGAACGTACGTTGTGCAGCCGGCAACCGCCGTGGGAGCCGACATCGCCCTCTACCTCAAGCCCGGCCACGAGAATCTTGCCGCGAGCTACGGTGAAGCGGCCGGCAAGATTCAGGCTTTCTTTTCCGAGAAATTCGGTGGCTTGCCCAGCGGCCATTTGGCCGTGGTGGAAATCGACGACGGCACCGTGGGCGGGTATACCGCGCCCGGCGTGGTGGCCATAGCCTCGCGCGGTTTCTCGACGCCGGTCAACTACCGCCTGCTGGCGCACGAGATCTCGCGCCAGTGGTGGCGCTGCCTGGTTGGCCCTGCTTCTGCGGACGACGCCTTCCTCGACGAAGGCCTCGCCACCTATTCCGCCGCCATGTACGTGGAGGAAGCTGCCGGCCAGGCCGCCTTCGAAGACACCATGCGCGAGGTTCAAATCGGCGCGCTCACCCATGAGGACGTGGCGCCCATCGCCCAGGCCAGCCGCCTGCACGAATTCACCCCGGAATATCAGGCCATTGTTTTCTATAAGGGCGCCATGGTGTTCCACATGCTGCGCGGGGTACTCGGCGAGGACGCGTTCCTGAAGACCTTGCAGACCCTGGTGCGGGACTATGCTTGGAAATCCATTTCCACCGACGAATTCGAGAAGCTGGCGGAGAAGGTCAGCAACCAGGAACTGACGTATTTCTTTGCCCAGTGGGTCAGCTCCACGGGCGTGCCGCAGTTCAAGCGAAGCTGGGCCGTGTATCGAACCGAAAAAGGCTACCAGGTAGTGGGGAAGGTCCAGCAGGATCTCGACATCTTCCGCATGCCGGTGGAAATCCGCGTTTATGCCGAGGGCCGGAAGCCTGTCAACGACCGGGTGGAGATGGTGGGTACGACGGCGGACTTTACCGTGAATACGCCCACGCGTCCCCTGCGCGTGGTGGTCGATCCTGCCAGCCGCATCCTGAAATACGACGACAGCATCAAGATCGCCGTGGAGCTGGCGCGGGGCGATCAACTGGTCCAGCAGCAGGCCTATCTGGAGGCCATCAAGCAGTACCAGCTCGTGTTGGATCTGAACAAGAACAGCTCCCTGGCCCACTACCGAATCGGTGAGGTCCTCTTCAAACTCCGCAACTACAGCGCGGCAGCCGAGTCCCTGCGTGCGGCGCTGAACGGCGACTTGCAGCCCAAATGGGTCGAGGTGTGGGCTCACTTGACGCTGGGCAAAATCTTCGATGCCAGCGGACAGCGTGATCGTGCCCTCAACGAGTACCAGCGGGCCCTGCAAACCAACGACAACACCCAGGGCGCGCTCGACGAAGCCAACCGCTACACGCAAAAGGCCTACACCGAGGAAAGCCGCCAGATCGGCTGAGAACAGTGACAAGGGACGAGGGACGAGCCAAAGTGTGAAGGGTGAAGGTTAAAGTATAAAAGCTGTGTTTCTGTGCGCCCCTTCATCCTTCACGCTTCTGACTTCTTCCGGCTCGTCACTTGTCACTGTCTTTGGAACTTCAGGCCCGTGAGTCGTGGCGCGGCAACCCCGCGGTGCTGGATGAGGACTTTGAAGATCGTGCCCATCCCTTCGGGATGGATGAGCCGCTTGAGTTTCAGTCTGGCCTGGAGTCTCTCCCTCTCGCTCTCGCCCGAGTCGTAGAGGTCGGCGAACTCATTTTCTTCTCCCAAGGCCAGGAGGAACCGTTCCTGCGTGGTGAACCCTGTGAACCCGAGGCTCGCTTCTTTTCCGGCGTCCACCAAGGCGGTGAAGTTGACATGGGCGGTCAGGTCCTGCGCGCCCGGCAGGCCGTAGAAGTCCTCTGAGGCGGCGTGCCCGCGGTAAGTCATCAAGGTTCCCCGCGGCCGGTCGGGAGTATAGAGGTGCTCCGCGAGGTCGCCGTAATCGATGGTGATCACGAAGCCCCGGGCTAACTTCTCCGCCACGGAACGTATCCACTGGACCGCCCTGAGGTTCACCTCCACGCGATAACCTTCTTCGAGTTGAGGCGCGTACCGGGCTAGGGCGGCCGCAACACTTGAGTCGCTGATGGGCCCCGGTTGCTCGCGGAACGTCTCCCCTTCGGCCGCCACGTAGATTTCCTTCAGCTCTCCCTTGGCTCGCGTGAGCACTGCCACCGGAAACGAGTCCACCAATTCGTTCGAGAAGAAGCATCCGGTTCGTGGCTTGAGTTCTTCGAGGCTGGAGAGCAGTTGGACTTTGGATTCCAACCCATCTTCCGCCAGCCGCGCGCCGAGACGGAGGCGCTGCTGCGGCCCGGGCTCGACGGCGGTGTAATCGAGCGTGGCAAAGAGATCGGGCTGGGCCGTCCTCAGCCAGCGGAGAAAATCCCTGGCGAACCAGCCTCGTCCCGGGCCCATCTCCACCCACGTAAATGGCGCCGGCCGGCCCAGGATTTCCCACATTTCGATTGCCTGGCGTGCCAGGAGGCGCGCGAAGATGGGGTGAAGGTCAGGACTGGTGAAGTAGTCGCCTTCAACGCCGGTCCGTTCTCGCGCCTGCATGTAGTAACCAAATTCCGGGTGGTAGAGACACAGCGACATGTAGCGTGCGAAGGTGATGGGGCCTGAACGATGCAAGGTCTCAAGGAGAAGGGTCTGGAGCGGTGTTTGATCCACGGGTTCAGGTTACAGGGAATAGGGGACAGGGAACAGGCCATCAATCCCTGTCTTGTCTGGCTGCAAGGCGGTTACCCATCCTAAGTCGCGTGGCTTGCCGGGCGTCCGGTCAATTGCGTGTAAGTGTCTTCAAACACCTTGAGTGCGGCGTCGTCGTAAAGCACGAAGTAAATCTTCTCCAGGCTGCTGCGCGATTTGAGGTGTTCGAGAACTTCCGTGAGCATGATGCGCGCGCACTCTTCCATGGGAAAGCCGGCGACGCCCGTACCGATGGCCGGGAAGGCGAGGCTCTTGATGGTTTTCTCTTCGGCGCGCAGTAGGGTATTGTGCGTTGCCAGGCGCAGCGACTCAGCCGTCGTCTGCCCGCCCAAGCGCATGCTCGCCGCGTGAATCACGTAGAGGGCCTTCAGGTTGCCACCCGTCGTGACGGCGGCCTCGCCTAACCGGAGCGGCCCAATCGCGTCGCAGTCTTCCTGAATCTTGCCTCCCCCCTTGCGCCGGATCGCCCCGGCCACACCCGCCCCGAGTACCAGGTCAGTGTTAGCCGCGTTCACGATCGCGTCCACGGCCATGTCGGTGATGTCGCCCTTCAAGAAGAAAAGCTTCCCCTGCATTGGTTCACCACACGCGCCTTCCTCCGGATTCCCGGAGCAGAGCTAAGAATAGCCTGTTGCCTCTCGGTTGGCTAGTGCCGTCCCAACTATTTGGAGCTACTCCTAGGGGCGGCGATCTCGGGTAATCTCGAAAGGTTTCGGCACCAGCCGGGCGGCCCAATGAGCTGGGACGGCACTGGAGGGATAAACCAAGTGGCCAAGGGGGAACCGTGGCCCGCCGTCGCGGCATCGGCCCGGCAACCGCAGCGCTCGCGGCCTGCGGCTACCGGCGCTGCGCGGCGTGCTCCCGGCACTGGGCGAGGAACAGCTCCAGAATCTTCCGCGGCTCGGGAGGGTCGGCCATCTCCTCCGGGTGCCACTGCACGGCCACGAGGAACGGGTAGTCGTCCGCTGCCTCCACGGCCTCGACGAGGCCGTCCTCGGCGCGGGCCGTCACCTTGAGCCCGCGGCCCAACCGCCTGATCGCCTGGTGATGGAGGCTATTCACGCGGCAACTTCCCCGGAAAGCTTCCGCCAGGCGCGATTCCGGGTCCGTCAGCGTGACGGCGTGCGTGGCTGCACTGCGGCTTCCGGGCTGCTGATGCTCGAGCTCGGTGGCGGCATCGCCCTTCAAGTCCTGGTAGAGGGTGCCGCCGAACTTTACGTCGATCATTTGCAATCCGCGGCAGATGCCGAGAATGGGCAAGCGGAGCCGCATCGCCTCGCCGAGCAGGGCTAGCTCGAATTCGTCCCGGGCGCGATCGACGCGCAGGTTCGCGTACTTCCTCCCCTCGTCGTACAGTGCCGGGTCAAGGTCGCCGCCACCGGCGAAGAGGATTCCATCGAAGCCCTCCGATCTAGTCCGAACCGAATCGTCGGCGGCAACCAGTTCCAGCTCCTCCGGCTTCGCGCCCACAGCGAGCAGCGCGAGGAAGTAGGGCGAACTGAGGCCTTTGGCCTTCTCCGGGGGAGAGACTGAGAGAGCGATTCTCATGACCAAATGAGTGCTCAGTTGGCAGTGGTCGGCTATCAGGGTTTCCGCCGCGCCGCCGCTGAGAAGGCTGGGAGGCACGACCTTACTTGCCCTGATAGACCTTCGCGTATCCGGTGCGCGTGTTGGTCACGGTAAAGGACCCGTCGGCATGGGCAGAGAGCTTGAGGCCGTAAC
>CAZBWJ010000008.1:0-28013 GCA_964495535.1 uncultured Acidobacteriota bacterium
ACGATCTTGAGGCGCAGTTCGCGCCGCCGGGGTCCGTCGAACTCGCAAAGGTACACGCCTTGCCAAGTCCCGAGCACGAGCCGGCCGTTCTCAATCAACAGGGACTTAGAGCAGCCGATGACGGCGGCTTTCAGGTGTGCGTCGCAATTGCCATCGTCGTGGCAATATTCCTTGTCCCGCGGAGCCAACTGCTTGAGGAAGTTGTCCAGGTCCGTTCGCAGGCCCGGGTCGGCATTTTCATTGATTAGAACAGCCGCCGTGGTGTGGGGCACGAAAACAAGGCAAGTTCCGCTTTGCACGCCTGATTCAGCGACGAATTTCTGGATCGTGCTCGTGACGTCTTTGAATTCGACGCGCGCCCGGGTTTCCACCTGAACCGCATGCGCCCGCGTTGCTGCCTTCCCTGCTGTCGCGCGCTCCCCGGCATCGAACACCATGACCAGCTCCCCGCGGGGTTCGCGTGTCCCCCGTCTCCCCAGCTCCTCAGCAACTGCCCTACGGTTGGTTACTCTCCACGATTATAGCAGACTCACTGCATACCCCCGGGTGGCAGGGGCATGTCGGAGCCGCTAGGCGGACAGGGGATCGCGCTGACTGTGGCCGGCGACTCATGCAGGCCTAGTACACGAGCGTCTGGTGATCAGATGAATCGGTTTGGATCCGGCTGAGGATGCGGTCGCGCAGCTCGTACCCCGCGCGACCGAGAAAGTAAACGCCGCTCACCTGGCGCTCCTGCAGATTCTTCGCCGGCAGCAAGAATCGCAGGAGCAACTGCTGGTGTCGGGCGAGGAAGTCGGAGCGTTCGAGAGCCGCGCGGCTCACCTTCCCCCGCAGGCGTTCCATCTGGTACTTCATTTTCTCTTCCACGTTCTTGAGAGTGTCGAGCAGGGTTGGGTCGAGGGTTTCGAGATCTCGGTGCAGCCGCGCGAGCAAGTGCGCGAGTTCCTGTTCACTCTGGTCAAAACGCTTCGTCCAGCCCTCCGCGAAACCTGTCGCCGCAATCTTATGGCGAACGTTTTCCTCGCCCTGCCACACGTCTTCCACATTCAGTTCGTATTTTTCGAGCAGACGCTGGATTCTCCGATCCACCAAGGTGAAACCCGCGCGGAGAAAGACAACCGGCATAGGCCGCCCGAACGCGGGATAGAGCGCTTGAGCCTGGCCGAGGTAGGCGAGCTCTGAGGGGCCTGCCACATACGCCAGCGTCGGCAGGAGCGAATCTTGCACTACGGGCCGCAGCAAGACGTTGGAGGAAAGGCTGTACGGGGAGCTGCCAGGTTCGGCCGTCAGTTCCCCCAGCGATATCTTCTCGATGTCGTCAAGGAAGAATTCCCTGTCGCGTTGACGAAGTGGCAGGCGGTTCCCTTCCCGCGTGACAAAAACCAGCGTGGAATCTTCCGCCACACGTACCTGCGCGTGGTAGCCCGCCCGAACCAGCTCCTGCGAGCGCGCGATCAGCCGGCCGCGCAGGTTCGCGGCCTGGACGAGGGCCTGCTGATGGGCGGGGGCGCTCAGGCGGCGCACGGCGTTATCGAGCGGATCGAGCAAGACCACGCCCCAGCGCCCGAACAGCCGTGCCATCAAGCGACCAAATGCTTCTGCCCAGGTGGCGCCGGGCTGGTAGCAGGCACGGAGGTCACGAAGCAGCACGTCGCGAGGCTCGCCGGGTGGCAGGGCTTCCTCGATGCGATCCAACGCTCGGCTGATCTCTGGTGAGAGCTTCACCACACCCACCGACGATCGGGGCGCCGGTCGCTCGCCCGGATCGGCCAGCGAGATCAGGGCGTATTCCTCGTCGAACGTCGCAGCCTGCGCAACTTCCTCCAGATCGTGGTCCTCAGTTGCCAGCCAGAACACGGGAACCGAAGGCAGGCCTTGCTCGGAGAGCGCCTGAGCCAGTCGCACCGCGGTGAGCGCTTTGTAAAGTGTAAACGCCGGCCCGGAAAGCAGTCCTACCTGTTGGCCTGTCACCACGGCGAACGTCCCCGGCTCGCTCAGGCGCTGGATGTTGCTGAAGGTGAGTTCCGAGCTGCCGAAAGCCTCGTTCTGTCGTCTCAGGATTGCCACCAGCTCGCGCCGGTCCTGATAGGAGGCCTTGAGCCTGTTTGCCAGGTTCTGGTAGCTGGCGGGATTGAACGGTGAGCCAGTATAGAACGCCGCCACCTGCCCGAATCGGTAGAGATAGTCAAGCAGGAGCTGACTCGAGTTTGGCACACGCGTGTATGGGATACTTAGGCCATCCATGGAATTGGTCATCCTACACTGCCCCGCCGCGTACGACAACGCCCCCAGGATGAGTGGTGGAAATTGGCGCCACTGGCACGTTAGATGTCAGGAGTGGCCAGGGGACTCAGAATTCCAGGCCAGTGCGCGCTTCGCGGAGGGCCGCAGCGACGGTGCGTCGCCCGCGAGCATCGAGGGGAACAAGCGGGGCCCGTGGCGGACCGCCCGCGTAGCCGCACAAATCCAGCGCCGCCTTGATCCCAGCGACGCCGTACGGGATGCCGATTTTCTGTGCGAGCAGCGTCAGCCTTTGCTGGAGCGCGCGCGCCGTTTTCATCTGGCGTTTCTGGAACGCCTCGTAGATGCCGACGCAGATCTCTGGCGCAAAGCCAGCCAGGCCCAGCACCGCGCCGGCGGCGCCGGCACGTAACGCGTCGAGCAGGATGACCGGCGCGCCCACCACGACGCGGAACCCGGAACGAACCTTCCGCAAGATAGCGCGCACATAAGCCAGGTCGCCAGAACTCTCCTTGAGCGCGAAGATGTTGGGGTGGCGCGAGAGCGCGCGGATGGTCTCCGGACTCATGCGCACGCCGGTGAACTGCGGAATGTTGTACAGGATGACCGGCCGGCGAAGCGCATCAGCGACAGCGCGAAAGTGCCGGCCGAGGGCGGCAGAATCCATGCGCGCCCTATAATAGCAGGGCGTCAGGAGCAGCAGCGCGTCGGCACCGCGCGCCTCGGACTCCCGGCTAAGCGCCAGGGTCTGGCGGGTGCTCTCGAGCCCGGTGCCTGCGATCAACAGTTCCGGCGGGCGCACCAGTTCCCGCGCCGCTTCCAGCAGGCGCAGGCGCTCGCGCTCCGTAAGGTAAGGCGCCTCTCCCGTCGAGCCCGCCACAAGGATACCTGCCAATCCGCTTCCCATGTACCGGCGAAGGTTCTCCCGAAAGCACCCGAAGTCTATGTCCCCGCGTCGATTGAACGGCGTGGCCACGGGAACGAAGATTCCCTTGAAGTTGGAGATGATTTCTTCTCGAGTCATGGCACTGTAGCCTCCAGCCGCCAGCTCTCAGCATTCAAGGACACGGATTGCTGATGGCTGAGGGCTGGAGGCTGACACCTTCCTTCGCATGCAGCTCCTGCAGGCATGCCACCTGAATTCCCTTCTCGCGTTGCGCGCGGATGCCATTCACGGCGGCGGCGGCGGCCGCGAGCGTGGTGATGCACGTAACGCCGCCCTGCACGCCGGCGCGCCGAATGGCCTTCTCGTCGAAACGCGAGGCGCGTCCCAGCGGCGTGTTGATGATCAGGTCGAGCTTGCCGCTCTTGATGAGGTCCACTACGTTGGGACGGCCTTCATTGACTTTGTAGACCCTGTCAACCTTGAGGCCCGCCCCGCGCAAGGTCTGCGCGGTGCCGCGCGTGGCCACGAGTTTGAAGCCGAGCGCGGCCAAGTCGCGGGCTATAGGAACGACGCGGGGCTTGTCCTGGTCGTTCACGGAGAGGAACACGCGGCCGCTGGTGGGAATGCGCTGGTGGGCGGCCAGTTGGGCCTTGCCGAAGGCCAGGCCGAAACTATCGGCCACGCCCATCACTTCTCCCGTGGACTTCATCTCCGGGCCTAGCAGCGTGTCAACGCCGGGAAATTTCTGGAAGGGGAAAACCGGGGACTTCACAAACGAGTGGTGGACGGGGAGTTCCTGCTCCAACCCGAACTCGCGCAGCTTTCGACCCACCATCAGTCGCGCCGCCACTTTCGCCAGGGGGACACCCGTGGCCTTGCTCACGTAAGGAACGGTCCGAGACGCGCGGGGATTGACCTCCAGCACGTACACCTTGCCGTTCTGGATGGCGTATTGCACGTTCATCAGGCCTACAACGTTCAGTTCTCGGGCGAGCTTCACCGTGTATTCGCGCAGGGTGCGCCGCTGGCTCTCGGGGATGTCCACCGCCGGCAGCACGCAGGAACTGTCACCGGAATGGATGCCGGCTTCCTCGATGTGCTGCATGATGCCCGCCACCACCACGTCTTCGCCATCGGAGAGCGCATCCACATCCACCTCGGTGGCGTTCTCAAGGAAGCGGTCAACGAGGATGGGGAAAGCCCGCTGCAATTCCTCGGCGCGGCGGACGTAGTCGCGTAACGTCGCCTCATCGTAGGCGATGACCATGGCGCGCCCGCCCAGCACGTACGAAGGCCGCACCAGCACGGGGTAGCCGATACGGCGCGCGATCTCGAGGGCCTCCTCGACGTTCATAGCAGCGCCGTTTTCCGGTTGGGGGATGCCCATGTCGGCGAGCAACTTCCCGAAATGCTTGCGGTCTTCCGCCAGGTCAATGGATTCGGGCGACGTTCCGATGATGGGCACCCCGGCGGCCTTGAGTTGCCGGGCCAGGTTCAGCGGTGTCTGGCCACCAAACTGGACGATGACCCCGGTGGGCTTCTCCTCTTCCACGATCGCCATGACATCTTCGAAGGTGAGCGGCTCGAAGTAGAGGCGGTCCGACGTGTCGTAGTCGGTGGAGACGGTCTCGGGGTTGCAGTTCACCATGATCGTCTCGTAGGCCTCTTGGCTCAGGGCAAACGCGGCGTGGCAGCAACAGTAGTCAAACTCAATGCCTTGTCCTATGCGGTTCGGTCCACTGCCGAGGATGATGATTTTCTTCCGGTCGACAGGCTCCGCTTCGTCCTCGTCCTCGTAGCTTGAGTACAGGTAGGGCGTGAAGGACTCAAACTCGGCGGCGCAGGTATCCACGCGCTTGAACACGGGGCGCACACCCAGCCGGAGGCGGCGCGCGCGGACGGCTTCGCCGGTGGTCCCCCACAACTCGGCCAATTGCAGGTCGGCGAACCCGAAGCGCTTGGCCTCGCGCAAAATGGGCGCAGGGACTGAAGCGAGTCCAAAGCGCTTGAGTTCGCTCTGCATCTCGGCAATCTGCTGGATCTGGTTCAGAAACCACGGATCGATGCGCGTGATCTCGTTGAGCTGCTCAATGCTCATGCCGGCCTCGAACGCAAAAAACACGTCCCAGAGGCGTTCGGGATGAGGCGTGGTCAGACGCGGGAACAGCTCGGCCGGGTCCTGGGGCGGCAGAGGCGTCTTGCGGCCGGTCTCCAGCGAGCGCAGGCCCTTCATCAGCGCTTCCTTGAAGGTCCGACCGATGGCCATGACCTCGCCCACGGATTTCATCTGCGTTCCCAGCGTGTGGTCCGAGTCGGGGAACTTCTCCTTGGCCCACTTGGGAATCTTGACCACGACGTAGTCGATGGTCGGCTCGAAGCACGAGGGCGTCTTCTGGGTGATGTCGTTGGGGATTTCATCCAGCCGATAGCCGACCGCCAGGCGCGCGGCAATCTTGGCGATGGGAAACCCCGTGGCCTTGGAGGCCAGCGCCGAGCTGCGCGACACCCGTGGGTTCATCTCGATGACCACCATGCACCCGGTCTCCGGCTCGACGGCGAACTGGATGTTAGAGCCGCCGGTTTCGACGCCCACGGCGCGGATCACCGCGAAGGCGGCGTCGCGCATCCGCTGGTATTCCTTGTCGGTTAAGGTCTGCGCGGGCGCCACGGTGATGGAGTCGCCCGTATGGACGCCCATGGGATCGAAGTTCTCGATCGAGCACACCACCACGGCGTTGTCGGCGTGGTCGCGCATTACTTCGAGCTCGTACTCCTTCCAGCCCAGGACGGATTCCTCCACCAGGACTTCGTGGACGGGACTGAGTTGCAAGCCCCAGCGGACCGTGTCTTCAAATTCCAGGCGGTTGTAGGCCACGCCCGAGCCGGTCCCCCCCAAGGTAAACGAGGGACGAATAATCAGCGGAAAGCCCAGTTGGTCGGCAGCCTTGAGCGCCGCTTCCAAGTTATTCACCAGGACGCTCCGCGGAACGCTCAACCCCACCTGCCGCATGGCGTCTTTGAACCAGAGGCGGTCTTCCGCCATCTTGATGGCATTTAGTGAAGCGCCAATCAGTTGCACGTGGTAGCGGTCGAGGATGCCTTTCTCTGCCAGCTCAACCGAAAGGTTGAGCGCCGTCTGCCCGCCCACCGTGGGCAGCAGCGCGTCGGGCCGCTCGCGGGCAATGATGGCTTCGAGGTACTCAGCGGTGAGCGGCTCAATGTACGTACGCTCGGCGAATTCCGGGTCGGTCATGATGGTGGCGGGGTTGGAATTGACCAGTACCACCTCATAACCCTCGGCCCGCAGCGCCTTGCAGGCTTGCGTGCCCGAATAGTCGAACTCGCACGCCTGGCCGATAATGATCGGCCCCGAGCCGATAATCAGAATCTTGTGAAGGTCAGTGCGTTTGGGCATTTCAAGAATTCTGAATTATGAATTATGAATAGTGAATCCCCCACAGCGACAACTTCTGGTCGGCCATAGCAATTCACTATTCACAATTCACCATTCATAATTCATCGTCTCGAGAATTCCTCCATCATCTTCACGAACGCGTCGAACAAGTACCCCGAGTCGTGCGGGCCTTCGTCAGGGCACGGCTTCAGCAAGATAAACTCACCAGCCCTCGCCCTTTCAGGGAGAGGGTGTCCCGCGTAGCGGGACAGGTGAGGGTAAGCTCGCCAAAACCTTTCGGACGAAGCCCTCCGGATCTTCCAGCACCCAGCCGTTCGATATCCGCAAGACTCGGATGCCCTGCCTTCTCAAGAACCCCTCTTTTGCTTTGTCCCTACACGCTTGGCTCGGTTGCGCATGGATGCTTCCATCCAACTCAATTGCCAACCTTTGCTCCGGGCAATAAAAGTCCAACACGTAGTTTCCAACTGGGTGCTGTCGTCGAAACTTTATCCCCAGTGCCGTGCGGTTGCGCAAAAGTTTCCACGCCAATTGCTCGGCCGTTGTCGCCTCTTTCCGTAATCTCCGAGCTTTCGCGATGGCACGTGCCTGAGGCCTCAAGCCACCCTCACCCGGCCCTTGCGGGCCGCCCTCTCCCTGGAAGGGAGAGGGCACACTGTCCGACCTTGGCTGTGCCGCTCCGACATGCTAAGGGAGAGGGCACGCTGTCCGACCTTGGCTCTGCCGCTCCGACACGGTAAGGGAGAGGGCACACTGTTCGACCCTGGTTCTGCCGCTCCGACATGGTAAGGGAGAGGGCACACTGTCCGACCTTGGCTCTGCCGCTCCGACATGGTAGGGTCTAATCCGTCCGCTTAAATTCCTCCATCATCTTCACGAACGCGTCGAACAAGTACCCCGAGTCGTGCGGGCCGGGGGAAGCTTCCGGGTGGTACTGCACGCTGAAGAGGGGCAGTGATTTGTGCCGCAGCCCTTCGAGCGTCTGGTCGTTCAGATTCATATGGGTCAGGGCGACTTCGCTCGCCTTCAGCGAGTCCGGGTCCACGGCGAATCCATGATTCTGCGCCGTGATCTCCACTTTCTGCGTCTCGAGGTTGAGCACCGGATGGTTGCCGCCGTGGTGACCGAATTTCAGCTTGTAAGTCTTGCCGCCCAACGCCAAGCCGATGATCTGGTGACCCAGACAGATGCCGAAGATGGGCACGCGTCCCGCGAGGTCGCGCACGGCCCGCGCCGCGTACTCCACCGGCTCCGGGTCGCCCGGACCGTTGGACAGGAACACGCCGTCGGGCTTGAGGCCCAGAACTTCGCTCGCCGGGGTCTTTGCCGGGACAACGGTAACTTGGCAGCCGACATCCACCAGACGCCGCAGAATGTTCTGCTTAATGCCGTAATCGTAGGCCACGACGCGGAACCGCGCTGGCGGTCGCGTGCTCGGCTCTGCCCTCCTGATGTCCTGCGAGGGTTCAGCCCAGTCGTAGCGTGTTGCCGTGGTGACCCGGCTGGCTAAATCCAGTCCGACCATGCTGGGCGAGGCCTTGGCTTTTGCGACCAGGCGGGCCTCGTCGCGGTCCACCGTCGAGAGGACGCCGCGCATGGCGCCGTAACTGCGAATGTGACGCACCAGGGCACGCGTGTCGATGTCGGAGATGACGGGGACGCCATAGCCCGCCAAGAATTCCGCTGCCTCCTCGACTGAGCGCCAGTTGCTGGCCAGTTGGCTGAGTTCCCGGACCACCAACCCTTCGGCGTAGGGCCGCGCTGCCTCACAGTCCAGCGGGTTGGTACCGTAGTTGCCGATGTGGGGATAAGTGAAGATGACGATCTGGCCGGCGTAGGAGGGGTCGGTGAGGATTTCCTGGTAGCCGGAAAGAGATGTGTTGAAAACGACTTCGCCAAAACGTTCGCCGGGGGCTCCCCCACCCCGCCCCCGAAATACTCGACCATCCTCTAAGGCGAGAATCGCCTCCATCCGTTCTCCGATCGGCCGTGATGGGCGCTCATTATAGCTTGCTTCCTGAGCCCATTTCCTCGTCCCCTCTGCTGGATGGGTCCTGGGCTGCCTTTAGTCGCAAGCGGCAAGCTCCGAACGACTACTCCACCGGCCCGAGTTGGCTGAAAGGCCAGTAGACGAACACGGCTTTGCCGTAAATGTATTTCCGACCCACAGTGCCCCAAAGGCGGCTGTCGTTTGATGACTCCCGGTGGTCGCCGAGGACATAGTAGTGATCGGGTTCGACATAGGTGACGGGGTAACTCTGCCGGTCGAGGAACTCCGCCGGCAGATAGGGTTCCGTCAAGGGTTTCCCATTGACATAGACTCGCCCCTCGACCACGCTGACCCACTCCCCCGGGAGACCGACTACCCGCTTGATGTACGATTTCGACAGGTCCAGGGGATACCAGAACACGACGATGTCGCCGCGCTGGATGGGCTCGAACCGGTACACGAATTTGTTGATGAAGATCCGTTCGTCATTGGCGAGGCGCGGCATCATGCTCGTGCCTTCCACCTGAACCGGTTGGTACAGGAAGAAGATCACTATGAAAGCGAGAAGAAGTGAAAGAAGGAGGTCGCGCAGCCAGTAGCGGGTGTCAAAGAAGGTTCGCCGCGAGTTCCCGGCGGGCACGCGCGCATCAGTCATGATGGAGTTGGAGAGATCTTTACCCTGCATTGCCTCCAGGTTTAATTTTATATCATAGTTCGCGTGCCTGTGCCAGAGTTCCGAGCGCGCCAGGAAACTCGGAGCGTCGAAACCCCTCCAGACCGCGTTGGCCTCTCGTCGAGTCTGCTAGAATCACGGACGCGAGTTGACACCATGACATCCCGCACAGAGCGTTTCGCCCTCATCATCCCTGCCTTGAACGAAGCTGAGTCGATTGGCCGGCAGCTCGCCCAGCTTCCTCGTGGACTCTTTGCTCAGATCATTGTAGTGGACAACGGAAGCGTGGACGCCACGGCCGAGGTGGCGCGGGCGGCCGGCGCCCAGGTTGTCCAAGAGCGCCGGCGCGGCTACGGCCAAGCCTGCCAGACTGGGCTGGGGCACCTCCATCCGGAAGTCACCGCTGTGGTTTTTATGGACGCGGACCTTTCCGACGATCCGGCCGACGTCGAACGGCTCGTGCGCGCCTCTGAGGAAGGCGGCTGGGACCTGCTAGTCGGCTCACGCGTGCTGGGCCGGGCGGAGCCGGGTTCACTCACTCCCGTGCAGCGGTTCGGCAACTGGCTGACCACCCGGCTGATCCGCTGGATCTGGCGGGCCTCCTTCACCGACCTCGGGCCGCTTCGCGTCATTCGTCGCGATGCCTTGCAGCGGCTCAACCTGCGCGACCGCGACTTCGGCTGGAACGTCGAGATGCAAGCCAAGGCCGCGCGCCTCGCTCTTAAGGTCACCGAAATCCCGGTCAACTACCGCCGACGCGCCTGTGGGAAGTCGAAAATATCAGGTACGCTGCAGGGCAGCGTCCGGGCTGGCGTGAAAATCCTCTGGACGATCTACCGCTGCTGGCGCCTCCCGACGGATGCGGTGGATGCTTCCCATGTATCGGGCCACTGACCAAAAAGCTGACACATTCCGTGATTGATTTTTCCCTGCGGGTACGATACAAGCGCGCGGATGCAGGCCTTCGACCGAGTCTTGCCCTGTCAGCAAAGCTCCAGGGGGAAAACAAGCCAGGCGACAAGCCCGATGCGGCTCTGTTTTCTCCTGGCCTTCCTGTTGGTGCTTGGCGTCGTCCTCACGGAACGACGTCTTGAGGGCCAAGATGCAGAGCCCGCGACGCAATCCACCCGAGCGAATCTGGCACCTTCCCCCGTCCCTGTGCCACTCTGGGCCAACCGCGGCCATTGGAATTTCGGTTTTCACCTTGCCTATGCCGTCGAGAACGCCATCCCGCGCAACATCTCGCACATCAACTTGCTGATTGCTCAGCCTCAGCTCGGCCTGATCGTCGGGGATTTCCAGCGCGGCCCGGTGCGGCGCTTCGAGATTCTGAACGAAGGGATTCTGGGCAATTCCGTTCACCCGGGCGGGCATTTGTTGGGCAACTCGCTCCTGTTTCGTCTTGATGGCAAGCCTCACGGGCGCGTCGTGCCTTTCCTGGACATGGGTGCCGGCGTCCTGCACACCACGCTCGATATGCGAGCGCCGGAGCTGAGTGGCCACCTCCAGTTTCTTCCCCAAGCCGGCCTGGGGATTCAGTACTTCTTCAGCCCGCAGCGCGCGCTGGTTTTCGAATACCGGTACGTGCACATGTCGAACGCCGGCATTAAGCCCCCCAACGAGGGATTCAACGCCAGTATGCTCACCATTGGCTTCCGCTGGCTGCGGCGACCGCGACCCGCCGGTGAATAACCTTCGCCCGCTCTGGGAAATCCGCCAATTTTCTTGAATGAGTGAACTGGAATCGCGCGCGCTGGGCTATTCCGCGGGGGCGGGGTCCTGGCAGCTAATCGACTCCTGCGACACGGCTGCGCCGTTCCAGCAGAATGACATCCCGCCAAACGCCCTTCATCTTTCCGATGCGCTCGCGCCGACCGACTTCACGAAAGCCCACGCTTTCAAGCAGCCGAAGACTCGCCACGTTCTCGGGAAACACGCCTGCCTGGAGCGTCCATATGCCTTTTTGCTCGGATAGGGTCATCAGCCTCTCCAGCAAAGCACGGCCGATCCCTTGTCCCCGGCTGCCTTCGCGAACATACACACTTACCTCAGCGACACCCGCGTAGACACATCGGCCTGAAACAGGACTCAAAGCCGCCCAACCCAGAACGGAATTGCCGGCTCGAGCCACCAGGCGCGGTTCCCGCAGATGTGCGGTATCCCACTTCTCCCACGAGGGAGCTTCGGCTTCAAAGGTGGAATCGCCGGTGGAAATGCCTTCCCGGTAGATGGAACGCACTTCTTCCCAGTCAGTCTCGTGCATTCCCTCAATGAGGCAGTTAATCCCCATTTCCCTGTTGCAATCTGGTGGCGTTCAGACGTGCAGCCGGACAAGGCGAGAAAAGCGCCCAGCTACCCAAACATGTCTTTGACTTTCTCCCCTGCACGCCTCTCGAGGGGTTTGTTTTCAACGCGGAGCGAGTGGCCTAGCGCCTCGATCACTTGCCGCTGCTCCCGCGTGAGGTGCCTGGGCACCACGACATGGATGGTCACATAGAGGTCGCCCTGTCCGCGACCGTCAAGGTCAGGGAAACCTTTGCCCCGGAGGCGGAAGACTGATCCGGATTGGGTCCCCTCCGGAATCCTTAGTCGTTCCTGCCCGTGCAGCGTGGGGACCTTGATTTCAGTTCCCAGGGTGGCCTGGGCCATCGAGACGGGGATAGCGCAATAGAGATCCGTGCCGTGGCGCTCGAAGAACGGATGCTCTCGGACTCTCACCACCACGTAGAGGTCGCCCGGCGGTCCCCCATGGAAACCGGCCTCGCCTTCTCCGCTCACACGCAGGCGAGTCCCATCGTCGACGCCGGAAGGAATCTTCAGTCCGAGAATTTTCTCCTCACGCACTCGCCCCTCGCCGCGGCACTCCGGGCACAGTTCCTGAACCACCTTTCCCGCTCCACTGCACTGCGGGCAAGTCCGCGCGATGGTGAAGAAGCCTTGCTGGGTCCGAAGCTGGCCACGTCCGCCGCAGGCCGAGCACACCACGGGCTCGCTACCTTTCTTGGCGCCGCGGCCGCTGCAGGCGGAGCAGTTCTCAAAGCGCGGAATCTTGACTTTCGTTTCCAGGCCGGAGGCAGCTTCTTCGAAAGATATCTCCAAGTCGTAGCGCAGGTCCACGCCGCGTTGCGCCCGGGTCCGGCGTGTGCGTCCCCGCCCGAAGAGATCGCTGAAGCCGAAGAAGTCGCCGAAGATGTCTTCGAAGTCTGAGAAGATGGTCGAGGAGAAGTCCGGCGCGTAGCCACCGGAGTTGCCGAAGGCCGCGTGGCCATAACGGTCGTAGGCAGCGCGCTTCTGGGGATCGGCCAGCACGCTGTACGCTTCAGTGATCTCCTTGAATTTCTCTTCCGCCTCTTCCTTGTTGTCGGGGTTACGGTCCGGATGATGCTGGAGGGCAAGTTTCCGGTAAACGCTCTTGAGTTCCTGCTCGCCCGCGGCGCGCGACACACCCAAAACGTCGTAATAATCTCGTTTGTGGTTCAAGCCACAACCTCACTGGCCCTGACGATAATTGCCCTCACCCGCCAGAAACCTCCCGCCCTCCGACGGCGCGAATCACTCTTTCTCGTCCTGCGGCGCTGGCTGCTCCGAGGCAGGCTGAGATTTCCCCTGGGGCGGCGCAACGGCGACCTTCACAATGGCCGGCCGCAGCAGCCGCTGCTTCAGCTTGTATCCGCGTTGGAATTCCTCGACGATTTCCTGGTCCCGATGCTCCGAGGGCGGGACGGTCTCTACGGCCTGGTGGAGGTGGGGGTCGAAGGTCTTCCCCAGGGTTTCCAGCGGCGAGAGGCCAGCCCGCTTCAAGACCTCAAGCAGATCCCGATAGATCAGCTCCATCCCCTGATAGAACTGCGCCGACGCGCCCACATCGCGCTGCTTCAGCGCGCGCTCAAAACCGTCCAGAGTGGGCAGCAAGGCGCGGATCAGCTCGGCCGTCGCGTGCTGGAGAAAATCGTCTTTCTCCCGCTGCGTCCGCTTGCGGAGGTTTTCCAGCTCCGCCTGCTTGCGCAGCAGCCGATCGTAGAGCGCGTCCTTCTCGGCGCGCAGCTTGTAGTATGCCGCCGCCAGGTCAGCCGGTAAGCCGGGAGCAGTTCCTTCCGGCGCCGCGCCGGCGGACGACGCTTCCTTGAGCCGCTCATTCTTGGCTTCCTCCGCGGCTCCACCCTCAGTGGGGACAATCGCTTCCTTCTCGTCATCCATATCTTTTTGATTGTACATCATTCTGGCGGTCGGGCCACCGCGTTGACCGCCCCTTGTCATTCTGAGCGTCAGCGGAGAATCTCTCGCGCAATCTCCCATCCAGAAGGACTCAGCGCTTGTCAGATCCTTTGCGTCGCCCCGTATAGTGCGGCGCTATGCTCAGGATGACATGGCTGTGCTATCTGCGCGTGGGGATGAGACTAGTTGGCACTCAGAAGCCTGCTGCAAAGGTGGGCCACATAATCGACCGTCGTGATGGCGCGGTCGTATTCCATCCGCGTCGGCCCGACGACGCCCAGCGCCCCCACCACGCGGCTGCGGTAGCGATAGGGCGCCACAACAATCGCGCAGTGCGGCATCTCGCTGGCAGGGTTCTCCCGACCGATAAACGTCTGCACCCCCGGGCTCGGCAACTCCAGGCACGCGCTGAGAATCCTGGCGAGCTTCGCCTTCTCCTCAAAAGCCCTGAGGAGCTCCTTGATGGCGCTCGAGTCCTCAAAGCCCGGCTGGCCCAGGATTCTCGCCCTTCCGTCCACAAACAGCGGCCCTGGCTCCTCGCTCCCCAGCGCGCCCCACAGGAAAAGCCCCGCGACGGTTGAAACCAGGTGGTCGCAGAGCGCTTTCATTTCTTCCAGGCGCTTGAAGATTTCGACCCGGATGGTCCGGAGCGACCAACCGCGAAACTCCGCATTCAAGAAGTCGGCGGCCCGGTCCAGTTCGTCCTGGGTCAGTTCTTCGTCCAGGTAGATGACCTTGTTCTCGATGAGGTCGGGCCTGGAAACAATCACCGCCAGCACGCGCCGATCCGGTAGCTTGACGAACTTGATGTGCTCCAGGAGCTTTTCCTCGAGCTTCGGACCGAGCACTATGCCTACGTTGTGTGACACCTCCGACAGAACGCGCGAGGTGCTGGCCATCAGTTGTTCGGGCGTGCCGGTCTGGCTCGCCAGGGACTCGTCAATGTACTTCTCTGTTTCCGGTGCCAGCCGAGTGGTTTCTACCATCCAGTCCACGTAGTAGCGGTACGCCTTGTCTGTAGGCACCCGTCCAGCGGAGACGTGGGGTTGGTGGAGGAAACCCGCCTCCTCGAGTTCGGCCATCACGTTCCTGACCGTGGCCGGGCTCAGCGACTCATGCGTCTGCTCGGCGATGACCTTGGAGCCCACCGGAACCCCGCCCGAAATGAACAGACGGACGATGGCTGCCAGGATATCGCCCTGCCGTTTATCGACTTTGCCTCCGCCCACCATGTTTGCCACTAAGTCATGCCGTGTCAAATATTTAGTAAGAATGCCTCAATTAATTCTAGCCAGCTGCCAGCAGCCTGTCAAGGATCGCTCATCCCCGCAATCGGTTGCCTCGGGGAAGTCCTCGCGGTGGCTTAGCAATGATGCCGGCCCAACGCGGAGGCGTGGTTAACTCCGAAGCGCTCCTTCTACTTTGTCCCGTGTGAGCACGACATCCCGAAGCAGCGCACCCAACAATCGAGCGAGAACAGGCACCAAGCGGGGAGGCAGGTGAACGATACGCGCACGGCGCGTCGCCTTGAAGGGTCCAAGTGCGTCTGCTATAGTCGGGCGCTTGCAGCAAGGTCAGGCGGCTCGGATGGCTGATGCTGCTGGCCCGGGCGGGCCGCAACCTCACAGGGAGGACAACTGCATGGCTCCACCGAAAGTGTACAGGAACTTCATCAACGGCGAATGGGTTGAATCCGTCAGCGGTCGCACGTTCGAGAATCTCAACCCGGCCGAGCGCAATGAACTCGTCGGAATTTTTCAGAAGTCCAACACCGAGGACATCAACAATGCGATTGCGGCGGCAAAGGAAGCCTTCAAGTCCTGGCGCCTGGTGCCACCGCCCAAACGCGGCGAAATCCTCTGGCGCGCGGCCCGGCTCCTGGTCGAGCGCAAGGAAGAGTTTGCGCAGCAGATGACTCGCGAAATGGGCAAGATCCTCATCGAGACCCGTGGGGACGTCCAGGAAGCCATCGACATGACGTTCTACATGGCGGGTGAGGGCCGGCGGATGTTCGGGCAGACAACGACCTCCGAACTGCCCAACAAGTTCTGCATGACGGTGCGCGCCCCCATCGGTGTTTGCTCGCTGATTACGCCGTGGAATTTCCCCATGGCCATTCCCTCCTGGAAGGTCATGCCGGCGCTCGCTTGCGGAAACACGGTAGTCATGAAGCCGGCCACCGACACGCCGCTTTCGATGTACAACCTGACGAAAGTGCTGGAAGAGGCGGGCATCCCGCGCGGGGTAGTGAACTACGTGACCGGCGGCGGGGGCGAGGTCGGCGACCGCCTGATGACCCACGAAGACGTCAAGGTGGTTTCCTTTACGGGGTCGACGGAAATTGGCCGCAAGGTCTCCGAAGCTTGCTCGCATACGTTCAAACACTGCTGCCTGGAAATGGGCGGTAAGAACTGCATTATCGTGATGGACGACGCCAACCTTGAGCTGGCCATAGATGGAGCTCTGTGGGGTGGGTTCGGGACCACGGGCCAGCGCTGCACCGCTGCCAGCCGCGTGGCCTGCCACAAGAAGGTTTACAGGGAATTCACCGAGCGGTTCGTGGAACGGGCGCGGGCGCTCAAAGTGGGCAACGGGCTCGACCCCACCGTCCAGATGGGCCCCTGCATCAATCAGAGCCAACTGAAAACCGTCGAAGAGTACGTCGAGATTGGCAAGAACGAAGGCGCGAAGCTGCTCTGCGGCGGGCATCGCCTGACGGGCGCTGACTACGATAACGGCTGGTTCCACGCGCCCACCATCTTCGGCGATTGCGATCCCAAGATGCGGGTTTCGCAGGAGGAGATCTTCGGGCCGGTGGTCTCCGTCATCCCTTTCGACACCCTGGAGGAAGCGATCGAAATCAACAACGGTGTGGTCTATGGGCTTTCGTCCTCCATCTACACCCGGAACCTGAACCGCGCGTTCCAGGCCATGCGCGACCTGGACACCGGGATTGTCTATGTGAACGCCCCTACGATCGGCGCCGAGACTCACCTGCCTTTCGGTGGGACGAAGCAGACGGGCAACGGCCACCGCGAAGCCGCGGTCACGGCGCTCGATTTCTACTCTGAGTGGAAGACAGTGTACGTGGACTATAGCGACCGGCTCCAGCGGGCGCAGATTGACACGTGACACGCTTATCCGTTGTCAGTTGTCCGGGGTCCGTTGCCTGGGTGCTATAGGCGGGGTGTTGGGTTTTTTCTTCAGGCTTCTGACCCCTGACTTCTGAAGACTGCCTACTGCCTTCTGCTCATTGCCTACTATTGCTCCTGCGGGGACGGATTTGAAGAGGGCGGCTGGGTTGGCGTCGTCCCCGGCTGCGCGATCGGGTCAATGCCGGCCCGCGCCTGGGCCATGGGGTCGCAATCTTCGGGTAAGGGGTGAGGGCCCAGGCCGAGCTTCATGAGGGATTTGGCCTCAGGAAGCCCGGTCGTCGGGAAACCGTGGTCGGCTTGGTAGCGGCGCATGGCGTTGCGCGTCGGATCATCCCATCGGCCGGTGGGTTCCTGGTTCAGGTACCCCGCTTGAATCAACGCCCGCTGAATCTGTTCCACGCGCTGGGGCTCAAGCCGGAGCCGGGCCAGGCGATAGCGGTAGGAGGCCCTCCGCCTGCGCCTGCGAGAGCGTAGCGAGACCTTCTTCTGGGAATCCCCCTTCACCGCGGGCTTCGCAGTGTCCTTCTTCAGGCTGGCCTGGTTGGCCGCCGAGCTGTTTCCCGCCTTGTCCCGCGCGCCCGCGCGGAACGGGAAAAAGAGGGGGCCGGCGAGCGCCAACGCAATCCAAACACAGACCTTGCTGGAACGGACAGTCAAATTCGCTCCCTTGCCGCCCTTACGGGAGGCGCTCGGCGAGATAGAGTGTGGTAAAGGTTCGCTGCGTCCGGCGCGCGATGAGGAAGAGGACGTCGCTGCCCGACTTGAGCTGGCCTTGCAGGCGAGAAAACTCCTCCACCGACCGCACCGGCTGGTGGTTGAGCTGCAGGATGACGTCGCCCCGCTGCACGCCCAGGTCCGCGGCAAAGCCGCCCGACTGGACGTCGCTGACCAAGACACCTTCCGAACCGCCCAGGTGCAGCTCACTCGAGAGGTCGTCGGCCTGCTCGCGCGTCAGGTTGCGTACCGAAACGCCCAGGATGCCGCCCTGTTGACCGGCTTCTTCGCCTTCCACATCGGAATCCGGCCCGCCCTGCAGCCGACCGATGACCTTGTTGCGGTCACCCACTTCCACTTCCGCGGATGTCGGCTTCTTATCGCGGAGAAGCTCAACCTTAAGGGTTCTGCCCACTTCGGTATCGGAGACAATGGCCACCAGCTCGTCGCCATTGCGGATGGGTTTGCCGTTCACCGCCGTAATCACGTCGCCCCGCTTGATGCCCGCCCGGTCGGCAGGGCCACCGGCTTCCACGTTCTCCACCACCACGCCGTGGTCGGCGCCGAACATGCGCAGCTTCACCGGGTTGTTCTGGTTCAGGAAGGTGACGCCGATGGCGCCGCGGTGGACGCTGCCGGTGGAGATGATGGAGTTATAGACTTTGCGCACCGTATTGGAGGGGATGGCAAAGCCCACGCCGTCATAGGTTCCCCGGCGGGTGGCAATGGCCGTGTTGATGCCGATCACCTGCCCCGCCATGTTCACCAGCGGGCCGCCACTGTTGCCGGGGTTGATGGCCGCATCGGTCTGGAGGAAGCGCTTGAACTGGCCTTCCGGTCCCCCCTCAATGTCCCGTCCTTTGGCGCTGACGATTCCGGCCGTCACGGTGGAGTCCAGGCCGAACGGGCTGCCGATGGCGAGCACCCAGTCGCCTACGCGCATGGAATCGGAATCGCCAAGCTGGGCGGTGGGCAGTGGTCTACCAGCGTCAATCTTGATCACCGCCAGGTCCGTCCACTTGTCCATGCCGATGATCTTGGCCTCGTAGCCCTTCGGGCTGTTCTCGTCCCCTTGGAGTTGGACGCGGATGCGATCCACCGGCTTCTCTTCCCCGCTCCGCATGATGACGTGGTAGTTGGTGATGATGTAGCCGGCCTTGTCCAGGATCACCCCTGAGCCGAGATTCGCTTGAGGGAATTCGCCCACGGGCCCTTCCGGGCCGAACTGGAAGAACCGATCAAAGAAGTCGCCGAAAGGAGTATTGTCCGGGGCCTGAAACCGACGACGGCTGATCCGGACTGTCGATTCCGTGTTGATGTTGACTACAGCCGGCTCAATTGCGTCGGCAATCTTGGCAAAGGAGTTCGAAAGCTCCGCGGGTGAGGGAGCAGGCAGAAGCGCCGCATCTGGCGCACCGCCGGCGACTTTCGCCGCGCGAACCCCGTTCGAAATGATCGTTCCAATCAGAATCCCCAGTGCCAGCGTGAGCGCTACGATCACCGCTGGCAGGTACCGCCGCCCATTCGTGCTCATTCCTTACTCACCCCCATTAGCCTTCCCCGGCACACGGCCGAACATCATTGCATTATACACTTATTAGACGCTTTCGGACGCTGGCGAGTTAGTAGCGTGCGCAAGGCGGTAGGGACAAACAGTTCCTCACGCGTTGTCGGCAAAGCGCGTTTTTGACTGATGTCAATTCAGTTGGAAAACCCGCAGGGGTGAGTCTGCCGAAACCGCCGGAGGAAGAATCCTTGGGTCAGGCCGGGGGTCAGGGTTGGCCCCCGG
This sequence comes from uncultured Acidobacteriota bacterium, assembly GCA_964495535.1. Taxonomy (GTDB): domain Bacteria; phylum Acidobacteriota; class Terriglobia; order UBA7540; family UBA7540; genus JALHUF01. The sequence continues at coordinate 19,079 of CAZBWJ010000008.1, forward strand.
CCGTATTGGCGGTCGTCGATTAGCGAACTGAGGCGTCGGGACGTTCGGCCGAAACTACCCCTCCACAGGCGAGGGCGTAGTGCTGCCCCAGATCTCCGAGACGACCATCCCAGCCAGGATCAAGGCCGCACCCAGGAAGACCTTGCCGCCGAACTTTTCACCTATCACCAGCCGAGAAGTGAGGGCGGCAAACACTGGTTCGAGGGCAAAAATCAAAGCCGTGTGCGCTGGCGGCGTGAACTGTTGGGCCCAGTTCTGCACCGCGAAGGCGAATCCGGTAGCCAGGGTGGCGGTCACCAAGAGCGCCAGGATGAGCCCAACGGTCCAGACCAGTCTGAAGTCCAGGTTGAGAGGCAGGGCGGCGGCTGCCAGCAGGCCCACAACCAGGATCTGCACGGGAACCAGGTGGCGAAATGATAGCCGGCGGGTGTAGCTTCCCACCAACACGATGTGGACTGCGAATGACAAAGCCCCAAACAGTGTCAGGACATCGCCGCGGTTGACGGCGTGGAGTCCCGAGGGAAGCACCAGGAAGTATATGCCCACCAGGCCCAGAAGCGCGCCGGCGATCGTCGCGCCGCGTAGTCGGAAACCGTGGAGCACTTGGATGAAGGGCACGAGAATCACGGCAAAGCCGGTGATAAACGCCGACTTGGATGGGGTGGTGTAAAGCAATCCCGTCGTCTGAAACAAGTAGCCGGCAAACAGGAAGATCCCCAAAACGAACCCCGGGACGAGAGCTTGCCGGTCTACCAGTCCGCGGCTCATCACCAGAAACAGCAAGGCACCGGCCAGGGTGAAACGCACCGCGAGGAACGGCAGCGGAGAAGCATCGCTCAACGCACCCTTCACGACAACGAACGTCGCGCCCCAGATGAGGGTCACCAGCACCAGGAGTATTTCCGCTTTGGCCCGTTTGCTCAACAGAGGCCTCTCCCCGGGTTGATATGAAGGCCGGCTCATCTGTGGCGGGGGTAACCCACTAGATTATCGCGGCCCGGTGCATAGTTGCATGAAAAAGCGTCACGATCGGATTTCGGAAGGGCGGGGTTTCAACCCCGCCGGGGACGCTCAACCCCCTCACCCCTTACCCCTCTCCCCCCTCCGAGGGGGAGAGGGTGGTCGGAGGCCGGGTGAGGGGAGGCGATTTCCGCGGGACTGAAGTCCCGCCCTTCCCGAGCGCCCTGTGACGCGAATCAGCGCGACGGGGCACTAGCTACAAAGTTCCAGGATTTCCGCGTTGGTCAAGAGCCGGTCGGCCTGCTTGGCGCGCGCGAAGATCTTTTCCACCAATTCCTCGGTGGGCTCGATGCCTCGCTTCTCCAGCCAGTAAATCACGTTCGACTTCCCGCTCATGGGACCGATTTCGATCTTCTGCTCCATCCCGAACCAGTGCGAGGGGACGCCCGAATAGACCTGGTTGGCCAGCTCGACGTCATTCTTCCGGAAGGCTTTGATCACGGCTGCCGCGTGGACGCCGGTGGCCGTCCGAAAGGCATCCGCGCCGACCACCGGGTAGTTCGGCGGAATCGGCACTCCCACGGCTTCGGAAACCACCGAGCAGTATTCCCTCAACTTCCGCAGGTCGCGGGTGATGGCCCCCATGAGCTTCAGGTTCACGAGCATCTGATCCATCGGGGTATTCCCCACACGTTCGCCGATGCCTAGGGCCGTAGCGTGCACCTGGTCCGCGCCCGCCGCGAAGGCGGCCAGGGAGTTGGCCACCGCCAGGCCGCGGTCCGAGTGCCCGTGCCAGTCCACGCGGATCTTCTCGCCCGTGGGTTTCACCACCTCTTCGAGGACGAATCGCACGAGCGCCCGGACGCCCCGGGGCGTGGCGTGCCCCACAGTGTCGCAGACCACGATGGCGCGGGCTCCGCACTCGATGGCCGTCGTGTAGAGCTTCTTGATGACCTCGGGCCGGGCGCGCGTGGTGTCTTCGGTCACATACATCACGGGCAAGCCGAGGCTGCGGGCGTATCTCACGGCCTGCTCCGTGGTGCGCAGCAGGAAGTCAAGGCTCCAGTCCTCGGCATACTGGCGGATGGGACTCGAACCCAGGAAGGTGGCGGCCTCGATCTCGACGCCCGTGGCCTGGACAACTTCGGCCACGGGTCGAATATCGGATTCCACCGTGCGGGCCGCGCAGTTGGGCCGGATGCGCAGCTTGTCGGCGGCGATTTCCTGCGCCAAGCGAAGCACGTCGGCTTTCGCCCGCGGCCCGGCGCCGGGTAAACCCAGGTCCACCGAGTCAATGCCCAGATCTTCCATCAAGTGAAGAATCTGGATTTTCCTTTCAATGGAAGGGTCGAGAACGGAAGGTGACTGGAGGCCGTCGCGCAAGGTCTCGTCGTCGAGCCTCGGCCGGCCCGGGCGTTCGAACTCCGGCCCGGCCACGCCGTTCCAGTCATAGATGAGGTTGGTTTCCTGAGCCATGGGCAAGATGCGTGCCGCGCAACGGCTTCGGTGCAGATCGGAGCTGATTATGGATCGCGAAGAACGGTGTCACCGAGAATGTTCACTTTCCGTTCCTCATACTTGAGCCCGGCACTGGAGCGGTCGTCGGGGGCGGGCCGATAAAGCGTGCGGCAGCGCTCGCAGCGGTACACGGGAACGCTCTTGCCCATTTCCCGGACGACTTCCTCCGGCGGCGTATCCCAGCGCTTCAGGTGGCCGACACAGAGCTTGCCCTTTTCGTTCTTCTCGCCGCAAGCGCGCTGCCCGGCCTTCTTGATTTTGACCTTTATCGCTTCTGGACTCACCGCTTCTCCTTACTCGCGCCGTCAGGATTCAACAATCAGACCGGCCTGCCAATGCGCACACTGAGAACTGACGGCTGAGAACTGATTACTTCTGCGCATTCTACTCGAACCCTTCACAGATGTCCAAGACGCCACCGGGCGCCGCCAGGAGCGCGGCGGCCCCCAACGCGGACAGGTCAGTATTCCACCTTCACCAGACACAAGCCCTGCGCGGGCGCCGTAGGGCCGGCCAGCGTCCGATCACGAGCCTCAAGAATCCGGGCGATATCCTGTGCCGCGAGCTTTCCCCGCCCTACTTCCACCAACGTCCCGACAACGTTGCGGACCATGTGATGCAGAAAGCCATTCCCGCAAATCTCGTAAATCAGCATCGAAGTCCGGGGGCGCCAAAGAAAGCGAGAGGAGAGTATCCGTCGGACCATTTCCCCGCCGCTGTGCCTGTCTGGTAGGGGAGCACCTTCATGATGCTCCCGCTCTTCGGGAGGGCCACAGGATCCCTCCCGTACCCCGGCCCCTTCCGCAGCCGCGAAAGACGTAAAGTCGTGCTCGCCTTCGATGCGCCGTGCTGCCTCTGCCATATGCTCATGGTGCAGAGAAAACGGGTAGTGCCAGACGAATCGCCAGAGGAAGGGTGAACAGATGGGCGCCTGGAGGATTCGATACCGGTAAGTTTTCGCGCGGACATCGTATCGGGCGTGGAACTTTTCGCTGACCTCGTGCACATCCTTGACTCGCACGGTGGGCGGCAACACGTTGTTGAGCGCCTTCAGCAGGTTCTCGCAGGGTATAGGGCAATCAGTCTTGAAGTTCGCCACCTGGTTCAGAGCATGGACGCCTGCGTCCGTCCGGCCTGAACCCCAGACGTGAGGCCGCCCTCCGGTCACCCTTCCGATACTGGCTTCGAGGCACTCCTGGATAGTCGGCACGCCTGGCTGGCGCTGCCAGCCGTGGAACTCGGTCCCGTCGTAGGCGAGCACAAGGCGAAGGTTGCGCATGCCGTTCCGGTCGGCAAACCTAACGGGAAGAAGTAGATATGCAAGGGTTGCGGTTGTCAAGCCATTCTGCCGATGCTAGACTTCTTAGTCTCGAATGTGGGCCTGGAGTTAGTCAAGGCATCACCGTCGGGTCGATGTCCGTCCGGGCGGGGGGCTGTGGCAGGCGCAACCTGCCGCCGCGCACGGCGGGTGGAGGGTTACCCCTAACCTTTCTCTGAAACCCCACGTCTCAGAATTACGTAAGTATATTCTGTGGTGGCAATTAGCTTAGGAATCCAAACGCGCAGGGAGAAGAACACGCCATGAGATCTCGACGCCTACTTTGGCTGGCCTTGGCCGTTGGCTTGGTCGTCGGTCCCGCACGCCTGAAGGCCCAGCAATCGACGCCCGTCCCATCAAGTACCATCGACTTCAGGGCGAACCGGTGGTTTCCCAACCTCCTAGAACCCTACTTCAGCCCTTCCGTCCCTGAAGCCCGGTTAAGTAATTCCGAGCGCATTCATGCTCTGATCCGTGAGGGCAAGTTGCGCCTCTCGGTCGAGGACGCCATCGCCTTGGCGCTGGAGAACAACCTGGACATTGCCGTGGCGCGGTTTGGTCCGGCATACGCCCAGACCGACATCCTCCGCACCAGGAGCGGGGGGGCAGCCCGCGGCGTGCAGGGTGCCTTCCAGTCTTCGGCGCTGTTTGCCGGAGCCTTGGGCGGCGGCGTGAGCACGGGAGGCGCAGCAGGTGGCGGCGGCGCGGGAGGTGCCACGGGTGGGGGCAGCGCGGTGAACCTCGGCAACGCGGGCTCGTTCGATCCGGTGGCCGGCTTCTCTTTCGGCTGGGACCGGCGCACCACGCCCTTGGGCACCAAGGCCGTAACCGGTGTCCCCTATCTGACCAGCCAGAACAGCGGCTACCAGGGTTACTTCACGCAATCGTTTCAGACCGGCACCAGTTATACGCTCTTCTTGAGCGGCAGCCGGTCTACCAGCACCTCCTTGACGGCCTTGTTCAATCCCCAGGTCACCTCTTCCTTTGGCGTGGGCATCAACCAGCCTCTACTTAGCGGCTTTGGCTATCGCGCCAATGCCAAGTTCATCCGCCTCGCCAAGAACAGCGCCAACATTGCGGACAGCGTCTTCCGCCAGCAGGTCATTACCACGGTGACCCAGGTTCTGAACCTTTACTATGACTTGCTTTACTTCCGCGAGAACGTGCGCGTGGCGGAGCGCTCGCTGGCCCTGGCGCAGAAGACCTTGAACGACAACAAGCGGCAGGTGGAAATCGGCACGCTGGCGCCGATCGAAGTGGTCCGCGCCGAATCCGAGGTTGCCGCCCGCCAGCAAGATCTGATTGTGGCCCAGACCGGCCTCCAGCAGCAGCAGGAGCTCATCAGGACCGCGCTTTCCAAACAGGTCGATAAGGAGTTGGCGGCGGCGGAGATCGATCCGACGGACCAGCTCCCGGAACCCAAACCCGAGGACGTTCCCCCACTGGATGAGGCTCTGAGTCTGGCGGCGAAAAACCGGCCGGAAATCGAGCAGGCCGATCTGAACCTCCGGGGTCAGGAAATCACGGTCAAGGCCAACCGCAATGGCTTGTTGCCCTCGCTGAACTTTTTCGCCACCTACATCGGACAGGGGCTCTCCGGTAACCGCTGCGGCCAAGGCCTCCCCGTAATCCTGTGTCTCCAAGATCCCTTGACGAATGGGCAGGTCCTGCCCGGTGGGTCTTCGCAGGCGCTGACGCAAACCTTTCAGGGGCAATTCCCTGATTATTCCTTTGGTATCAATCTCTCCTTCCCAATTCGCAACCGCTCGGCCCAGGCCGACGCCGCGCGCGCCCTGCTCGAGGAACGGCAACTCCGCACCCAGTTGCAGAAAACCAAGAACCAGGTGGCGCAGGAAGTCCGCAACGCGGAGATTGCGCTGATCCAGGCGAGAGCGCAGATCGAAGCCGCGCGCAAGGCGGTGACCCTCGCCGAGCAGACCCTGGACGCGGAGCAGAAGAAGTTTCAGTTGGGTGAATCCACGGTGTTCCTGGTAATTCAGGCGCAGCGCGACTTGGTGGTGGCCGAGGTCAGGCAGGTGCTGGCGCGCTCCATTTACGCGAAGGCGCTGACGCAGTTCACCCAAGCCACCGGCACCACACTCACCAAGCACAAGATTGAAATCGCCGAGGCGCGAGAAGGCCGGGTCTCGCGCACCCCCAACATTCCGGGCACGCCGGAACCCACCGCCAGCTTGAACAACCCGGTTATCCCGGAAGGTTGGTGAGGGAACCATACTGCGCAGGCCCGCGCCCAGCGCGGGGCTGATAGCTAGCTTCCTAGCCGCGAGACGCAAGTCCTAATTCGGGATAGCTCGTTCCACCCGAAAAGTGAGCTTGCGGGCCAGGTCTCACCGACTAGGACATTTTGTCCCGTCCCGCCCTAACCGCTGCTTCCCTTCTAACGGTCTGTGTGGGAGGGCTTTGCCGTCCCGACTTGCGCCGCATGTCGCCGGTGAGGACACCGGCGCTACAGATGTAGGGGCGGGTTTGAAACCCGCCCGGCGCAGGTCTGAGACCTGCCCCTACAATGCGCGGCTGCAGTTTGACTTCGGCTTTCGCGGTGGACTAACATCGCCTGCGGTCGAAAGACGAGATGCCGGGCTCCCGATCGTATCGGGACAGGTTCCGGCCGGCGCTACGTTTCACCCCCGCGATGAACAAGGGCAATAAGGCAGCAAACGACTTCCCCACGGCTTGCGCCGACCGCCAAGCCTCTCCCGCCGAGCGGCGCTGGGAAGAGCAGACGCTCAAGCCCGCGCTTGAAAAGTCCCCCGAACGCGAGAAGACGTTCACGACGCTTTCTGGCGTTCCCATCGAGCGCCTCTACACGCTGGCGGATCTTCCCGGCTTCGATTACGCGCGCGACCTGGGCGATCCGGGTGAGTATCCTTTCACGCGCGGGATTCGCGAGACGATGTATCGAGGCAAGGTCTGGACGATGCGGCAGTTCGCGGGCTTTGCCACGCCCGAGGATACCAACCGCCGCCTGCACTACCTGCTCGAGCAGGGCCAGACCGGCCTCTCCATCGCTTTCGACCTGCCCACGCTGATGGGCTACGACGCGGACCATCCGCTCGCCCAAGGCGAAGTGGGCAAGTGCGGCGTGGCGGTCTCGTCGCTGGCCGACATGGAGACGCTGCTCGCCGGCCTGCCGCTCGAGCAGATCACCACCTCCATGACCATCAATTCGCCCGCGGCGATGATCTGGGCGATGTACCTGGTGGTGGCCGAAAAAAACGGCGCCGACTGGAAGAAGATTTCCGGTACCACACAGAACGATATCCTGAAAGAATATATTGCCCAGAAGGAGTACATCTTCCCGCCCCGACCCTCGCTGCGGCTGATTGTGGATACCATCACCTTCGGCGCGCGCCAGGTGCCCCGCTGGAATCCCATCTCCGTCAGCGGCTATCACATCCGCGAGGCGGGCGCGACGGCAGTGCAGGAGCTGGCGTTTACCCTGCGCGACGGCATCGAATACGTCGAGTGGGTGGTGCGGACGGGCATGAACGTGGACGAATTCGCGCCGCGCCTCAGCTTCTTCTTCAACGCGCACAACGACCTGTTTGAAGAAATCGCCAAGTACCGCGCGGCGCGGAAAGTCTGGGCGCGCGTGATGCGCCAGCGCTTCGGCGCCCAGGATCCGCGTTCCTGGCTCTGCCGCTTCCACACGCAGACCGCCGGCTGCTCGCTCACGGCGCAGCAGCCATACAACAACGTCATCCGGACCACGATTCAGGCGCTGGCAGCCGTGCTGGGCGGGACGCAGTCGCTGCACACCAATTCGCTTGACGAAGCCTGGGCCCTGCCCACCGAGCAGGCGGTCACTCTCGCCTTGCGCACGCAGCAGGTGCTGGCCCACGAAAGCGGCGTGACCTCGACCGTGGACCCGCTCGCCGGGTCATATTTCGTCGAGAAGCTCACGCTCGCGACCGAGCACGCCTGCTACGCGTACTTCGACAAGATCGACGCCCTGGGCGGCATGGTGGCGGCCATCGAGAAAGGCTATCCGCAAAAGGAAATTCACGACGCCGCTTACGCCTACCAGCAGGCCGTGGAGCGCAAGGAAAAGATCGTCGTGGGCGTGAACGAGTTTGTCTCCGAGGAGAAGCGCCCCATCGAACTCCTCGTGATTGACGAGAGCGTGGCGCGGCACCAGTGCCAGAAGCTTGCCGAGCTGAGGAAGAAGCGCGACCAGGCGCGCGTCGAAGCGACACTCGAAGCCCTGGCGAGCGCCGCGGGAACCGACCAGAACCTGATGCCGTTCGTCCTCGAAGGCGTTCGCGCCTACGCTACGGTGGGCGAGATGTGCGACGTCCTGCGGCGCGTGTTCGGGACGTATGAGGAACCGGCCTTTCGGTAGCGTTTCGGTAGCGGCCACCTTTGGGTGCCCATTGAATGTCGTGGCTTCAAGGCCGCCACTCACCGCAGAGGCGCAGAGAGCGCAGAGGACAAGACGAGATTTCAGAAAGAGGCGCAGAGGACGCAGAGAGGAAAGGGAGGCCTCAGAAAGCGGTGCGGAGAACCCAGAGACAAGGCGAGATGGCAGAGAGGAGAATCCGAGTATTGGTTGCCAAAACGGGGGTTGCTCTGCGTTCTCTGCGTCTCAGCGGTTGATCAGGCTGGCATATTGACGGGGGTTGCTCTGCGCCCTCTGCGTTCTCTGCGTCTCAGCGGTTGATCAGGCTGGCATATTGACGGGGGTTGCTCAGCGCCCTCTGCGCCCTCTGCGTCTCTGCGGTGCACCATGACTGACCAGGAGCTTACCCACGCCATCATCGGGGCCGCCATCGAGGTTCACCGCGTGCTGGGCCCGGGTCTACTCGAGTCCGCGTATGAAGAATGCCTTGCCTACGAGCTCACGCTACGAGGCGTCCCCTTCGAACGGCAAAAGCCTCTGCCGGTCGTTTACAAGGGGATGAAGCTTGAGTGTGGCTACCGTGTGGACCTTCTGATCGATGGACGTGTCGTCGTGGAACTGAAGGCCGTTGAAGCGTTGGCCCCAATCCACGACGCGATCCTTCTGACCTATTTGCGGCTCTCTGGATGCAAGATAGGACTGCTGATAAACTTCCACTGCGTGGTTCTCAAGGATGGAATCCGACGCCGTGTGCTGGACTACCCAGGTTAGCGGGCGGG
>CAZBWJ010000008.1:28113-29315 GCA_964495535.1 uncultured Acidobacteriota bacterium
AGAGGCGCAGAGGACGCCGAGAAGATAGAGCGCAAGACCGCAGAGGCACAGAGAGCGCAGAGGAAACAAAGACCGAGATGGCAGAGAGAAGAATCAGAGTGCTAGTTGCGAAACCGGGCCTAGACGGCCACGACCGCGGCGCCAAGATCGTCGCGCGCGCCTTGCGCGACGCCGGCATGGAGGTTATCTACACCGGCCTGCGCCAGACGCCCGAGCAAATCGCCACGGCCGCGCTCCAGGAAGACGTGGACGCCGTCGGCGTCTCCATTCTTTCCGGCGCCCACAACACCATCATCCCGCGCCTCGCGGAGCTGATGCGCGCCCAAGGCCTGGACGACGTCCTCCTGGTCGTCGGCGGGATTATTCCCGACGTAGACGTCGCCAGCTTGAAACAAGCGGGCGTCGGCGAGGTCTTCCAGCCCGGCGCCTCGACGCAGGAAATCGTGGACTATATCCGCACCCACGTCAGAACAGCCGCGAGTGGCAGGTGACGAGTGACAAGCGGCGGAAGGAAGTGAGAATGCTGAATTATGAATGCTGAATGATGAGCTACGAGGCGTCGGTCCTCACCCAGGGACGACGGCCCTCGCTTGCCATTCACAATTCGTAATTCACAATTCACCATTCCCGATTGGATCTCCAATCACACAATTCGGTGGCGGTGCTCGCCTTCCCCCCTGGGGTCGGCTATCCGCGGCTGACGCAGGCGGTGCTGGCGGAACTCGGCGATCTCCTCGGCGCGATCCGGCGCGAAGGGCTATTTCAGGGTGTGGTGATCGCGTCCAACGCAGAATCCTTCGCCACGGGCGCCGAGCTGGACGAAATCGCGCCGCTCGCGGGCGTCGCGGCGTGGGACTTTGCCCTCGCCGGGCAGACGCTTTTTGACCAAATCGCGCGCTTCCCGATTCCCGTCGTGGCGGCCATCCGTGGCTACTGCCTGGGAGCCGGTCTGGACCTGGCGCTCGCCTGCCATGGCCGCGTGGGGACCTACGACGCTTCGTTTGGGCATCCGGGAGTCTCGCTCGGCCTGCTCACCGGTTGGGGCGGAACCCAACGCCTGCCGCGCTTGATTGGTAAAGCAGAGGCGCTACAAATTCTCTTGACCGGCGAGCGCGTCCCTGCCACGCAAGCCCTGACGATAGGCCTGGTGGACGAGCTGGCTTCGTCCGCGGATTTGATCGAGTGCGCTGTCCGGCGGTGCA
>CAZBWJ010000008.1:29415-50765 GCA_964495535.1 uncultured Acidobacteriota bacterium
CTGGGTGCTCGAAGATTGGGGACTGGAATGGACCATCGTCCTCGACCACGGCAAGCTGGAGTACCATCGCGGCCGCGTCGGGCGACCGAACTTGACGTTTGCGTGGCGAACCGCCGAGGCCTTCTTCACTCAGATTGAAACCGGCAGGCCAGTCGAGGGCGCATTTGAATCATTGGGGGATTCAGTGTGGAAAAAACTCTGCGAGCCGGTTTACGACGCGTTTTGCGGTTCGCTGCGCGGCGTCCTGCACCATCCCGTTGACGACGACGGCGAACGGCTGTTGTAGCGGCGGCCTTCAGGCCGGCATAGGCAACCCGGGAGGGCCCTCCCGACCAGGTCGCGATGGGTTCCGGCCCTCCCCTACCAGCACGAAGGCCTGGGGGGTTTGCCGAATCCACTTTTTGCTTTAGACTGTCGGGTCCGGGTTCGAGGCCCGCCCCAAACAAAGAATATGACTGGCCAATCCCCGATTGATAGCACCTCCACAACCTTCCGCGTCCGCTATGCCGAGACGGACCAGATGGGCGTGGTGTACTACGCAAACTACTTCATCTGGTTTGAAATCGGCCGGACCGATTACTGCCGCCAGCACGGGTTTGCCTACCGTGACATGGAAGAGCAGGACGGGCTTTACATCATCGTGGCCGAAGCGCGTTGCCGCTACAAGGCCCCGGCGCGCTACGATGACGAAATCGAGGTGCGCACCTACCTGAAGGATGTCCGCCGGCGGGTCTTGGTGTTTGGCTACGAGATCTATCGTGTGGCCAGCGATGAACTGCTGGCGGAGGGCGAGACCGTGCACGTGATCACCAATCGCGCCGGGCGTCCGCGGCCGCTGCCGGACAAGTATAGGGAGCTGCTGCTCCCCGGGGCCAGGGGAGCGGAAGAGGTAGACGGGAAACGGTAGACGGGACGCGGGAGACAGAAGACAGGAGTCATTTGGCCGAGGTCTGAATGCCGAGTGCCATATTGCTCGACGGAAAGAACCTGAGGCGCGGGGATTTCTACGCGGTGGTGCTTGAGAATCGTCGCGTGGCGCTCGCTCCCCGCGCGCGGCGCGCCATGAGGCGCTCGCGGGCCCTCATCGAGAAGATGATCCGGGAAAGGAGGGTCGTCTATGGTGTGACGACAGGCTTCGGCAGCCTTTCCACGGAACACATTGAGCCCGCCCAGGTGCGGCAGTTGCAGTTGAACCTGGTGCGCAGCCACGCCTGCGGGGTGGGCGAGCCGCTGGATGAAGCTGAGACGCGGGGGTTGCTCCTGCTGCGCGCGAATGCGCTGGCGCGCGGCCTGTCGGGAGTCCGCCCGCAGGTGGTCGAATTGCTGTGCGATTTCCTGAATCGTGGTGTGCACCCGGCGGTGCCCGGGCGGGGGTCCGTGGGCGCCAGCGGCGACCTGGCGCCACTCGCGCACGTGGCGCTGGCGCTGGTAGGGGAAGGCGAAGTGATGTTTCGTGGGCGGCGAACGACAGCACGCGCGGCGCTCGCAGCCCTGGGCCGGAAACCGCTGCGGCTCGAGGCCAAAGAGGGCCTGGCGTTGGTGAATGGCACGCAGGCCATGCTGGCGCTGGGACTGCTCCGCCTCGGGCAGGCGGAGATCCTCGTGGATACGGCGGACGTGGCGGGCGCGCTCTCGCTCGATGCGCTGCGGGGCTCGCCTGCCGCCTTCGACGCGCGCCTGCAGCGCGCGCGGCCGCACCCGGGGCAGTTCGTCACCGCGCAGAACCTCTCGCGCCTGAACCGCGGCAGCACGATTCGTGAATCGCATCGTGATTGCCCGCGGCTCCAGGACGCTTACAGTCTGCGCTGCATGCCCCAGGTGCACGGCGCGGTGCGCGACGCGCTCGCCTACGCCCGGCGGGTGTTCGAGATCGAGATGAACAGCGCGACAGACAATCCCCTGGTCTTCGCCCGCGACGGGGAAGTGATTTCCGGCGGCAACTTCCACGGCCAGCCGCTGGCCACGGCGTTCGATCTCGTGGCCATTGCCCTCACCCAACTTGGCGCGATTGCCGAGCGGCGCATCGACCGTCTGGTGAATCCGCTGACCTCCGAATTGCCACCTTTCCTGACGGCCTCGCCGGGCCTCGAGTCGGGTTTCATGATGGCCCAGATAGTGGCGGCGGCGCTCGCTTCCGAGAACAAGATCTACGCCCATCCCGCCTCCGTTGATTCCATTCCGACCTCGGGCAACAAGGAGGATTTCGTCAGCATGGGGATGGCGGCGGCGCTGAAGTTGCGACCCTTGGTTGCCAACGTGGCCACAATTCTGGCTATCGAACTTCTGGCCGCCAGCCAGGCTCTGGACTCGCTCGCGCCGCTCCAGACCGGACACCTGGCGGAGAAGGCGCGCGCGTTGGTGCGGCGCGTGTCGGCCCGGGTCACGCGCGACCGCCCGCTCAGTCGCGACATCGCGCGCGTGAGCGAATTGGTCAGCACTGGAGAATTCGCGGGGATAGTACGTCCGCAGCCCGTTGTCCGTGGCAGCGTCACGGAAGGTTCTCGGGCCAGCTGACGCCAATCGGACTCCGGCTTGTTGATCACGGACAACTGACCACGGACAACTGACAATTACCAATGTCCCAAATCTCCGCCACCCTCGTCACCCACAACGAAGCCCGAAGCATTGCCCGTGTGCTCCGGTCGCTTTCCGTGGCCGACGAGGTAGTGGTGGTTGACGCGGAGTCAACGGACGAAACCCGGCAGATTGCCGCCGGCCTGGGTGCGCGTGTCATCCTGCACCCCTGGGCGGGGTTTGCCGCGCAAAAGAACTTCGCCTCCGAACAGGCCCGGCACGACTGGATATTAAGCCTCGACGCCGACGAAGAGCTGAGCGCTGACGCGCAGGCGGCAGTCGCGCGCTGGAAAGCCTCGGAGCCCGCGGCGGCCGGCTACCGCTTCGCGCGCCGCGCCCACTACCTGGGACGCTGGATTCTTCACTCGGGCTGGTATCCGGACTACAAACTCCGCCTCTTCGACCGCCACCGGGGCCGGTGGCAGGGCGACTACGTGCACGAGTCGGTGGTGGTCGCAGGCCCGGTGGAGACGCTGGCGGGTGAAATCCTGCACTACACTTGCGACTCGCTCGCGGAGCATCGAAGCCGCATCGAGTTCTACACTGACCTTGCGGCCCGAGAGATGTACGAGCGGGGCGAGCGCGTGGGGTTCCTGCGTCGGCAACTCACCCCGCCCTGGGTTTTTTTCTCCACCTATTTTCTTCGCCTCGGCGTTCTGGATGGATACCCGGGTTTCCTGATTGCCCGCATGGCCGCGCGCTACGTGAGAAGAAAGTACTCAAAGTGGGCACGGCTGCGCCGAGAGAGCAGCCAGCAGAAAGCAGTAGGCAGTAAGCAGTAGGCAGCGAGTTTCTATTCTCGAATTTCCAGTTTCGGATTTCGATTTTCGAGTTTCGGAATGTTGAGCGTCGTTCACCTTGACACCGGGCAACAACTTCGCGGCGGGCAGCGGCAACTGCTCGTGCTGGCGCGTGGACTTCGCCAGCGGGGTTATGAGCAACTGGTGGTCTGCCCCGAGGGGAGCGCGCTGGAGACGCAGGCCCGGCAAGAGGGCTGGCGCGTTTTCGCCTTGCCGCCGCACGACCCCGGACAGGCTAACGGAATCCTTCAACTGCGCCAGCAGTTGCTTGCCGAACCCGCCCAGATTCTGCATGCGCACGACGGTCGCGGACAGACGCTGGCCTGGCTGGCGTCGCTGGGGCTGTCGGTGCGGCGCGTGGCCAGCCGCCGCGTCACGTTTCTGCCCGCCACCCGCGCGCGCCATCGCTTCATCTACCGGCACACCTGCCATGCTGTCATTGCCGTCTCGGAATATGTACGCCGGTTGCTGGTCAGCTCCGGCATCCCGGAAGCGAGGATTGAAGTCATTCCGGACGGCATCGAAATCCCCGCGGCATTGCCGTCGCCTGCGGTGCGCCTCCGGGTTCGCGCCCAATGGGGCTTGGGCGAGCAGGAGTTCGTCATAGGCCACGTGGGGGCATTCACGCCCGAGAAGGGGCAGGATATTGCGATCCAGGCTGTCCGTCTCTTGGCGGAGCGACTGCCGCAAGCCCGACTTCTTCTGGTGGGGGAACTCCCACGCGCCGCTGCGGCCAGAATCGAAGCAGAGGTGCGCGCCGCACACGGCGCTGTTCGCTTGCTGGGGGACCTGGAAGATCTAACGGATTTCTTCGCGGGATTGGATCTTTTTATCATGCCCTCGCGGGCGGAAGGCCTGGGCTCCTCTGCCCTGCGGGCGATGGCGCATGGCCGGGCGGTCGTGGCGAGCCGCGTCGGCGGGCTGCCAGAAGTTGTTGAGGAGGGGAGAACCGGCTGGCTGGTGCCGGCGGAATCACCCCGCGGCCTGGCTGAGGTCATCCTTGCGGCAGCCTCAGACCGCCCGCGCCTCAGCCAGTTTGGGGCTAATGCCCGCGAACGGGCCCGCCAATTCTCGAGTGATATAATGCTCGAGCGAACGGAAGCTCTTTATCGCAAGCTGCTAGCGCGCTGAATGTGGCGGGGCCCTTTTTCATGCCCGCTTGAGGAGCCCGTTTGAAAGCCGCCTGCTGTAGTGGCGGCCGGCGCCTGCCCCGAGTTGTCGGGGACCGCCGTTGTTGATTAACAATGACTTCGGCGCTCATCCGGATAGGCCGCATCGGGACAGGTAGAGCGCCGCTAGCGGCGCGCGGAGTCCGAGAAACTCAGTGCAGACCTCAGTTTTCATCTCTTACCTCACCGTGGCCGTATTCGGCCTGGCCTTCGGCAGCTTCTTGAACGTCTGCATCGCGCGGCTGCCTCGCCAGGAATCGATCATCACGCCCCGCTCCCACTGCCCCCGCTGTGGCCGGCCCATCCGCTGGCACGACAACATTCCGGTGCTGAGCTTCCTGCTGCTCGGGGGCCGCTGCCGTGATTGCCGAGAGCGCATCTCGCTCCTCTACCCCGCGGTCGAGATCCTGACCGCGGCCGTTTTGCTGGCCGCTTTTGCCCGATATGCCCTGAGTCCCGACTTCGTCAAGTACGCCGTCTTGGGGATGCTGTTGCTGACTCTGATTTTCACCGACCTGACCGCGCGCCGCCTTCCCCATGCGGTGACGCTCCTGGGGATTGGCCTTGGCCTGTTGCTGAGCTTGGTTGTGCCGGTCGATAACCGCCCGCTCGAGTGGCTGCTGGGCCGGATCGGTTTCTACCCCGAGGGGACCTTTTCCTCCGTGCTGGGCTCGCTGGCGGGGGCCCTCGTCGGAGGCGGACTGTTTTATGCCGCCGGTCAGGCATTCTATTACCTGGGAGGACGAAAGAAGGAATACCTGGGATTCGGCGACGTCATGATGATGCTGATGGTGGGCGCGTTTCTGGGGGTTCCGTTGACGCTCGTGACGATGCTGCTGGGCTCGCTCCTGGGTAGCCTCACGGCCCTGCCACTGGAAATCGCCACGCGGCGCTTCCGTGGCTATCGGTGGCCCTACGGCAGCTTTCTGGGCGTCGCGGCGATCTACGCTAGCCTCGGTGGCCAGGCTCTGCTGGACGCTTATCTGCGCTGGTCCGGTCTGGCGAGTTGATATGACCCGGCACTTTTCTCTGAATCAACTGACGCTTCTGGTGGTGGGCTTCATCCTGATCGGAGGCTTGCTGATTCTGCTCATCTATGCTGTGCACAAGCTGTTTCAGCGCCCACGGGAGCAAAGCGGCTCGAAGCTGTCGCCAGCACGTCCGGCGGATGACACGGCCTTTGCCCTGGCGACCATGCAAAGCGTCATTACGGGACTGAGAGCGCGCGAGAGAGAGCTGAAAGCACTACTTCACGACGCCGAACGGCGCGCCGCAGCCAGCGCGCAGCTCCTGGAAAACGTCGCCCGCGAAATGCCTATTGGTCTGATGATTATCGAGCGCGAGGGATTTCTCAGCCTGTCTAATCCCACCGTGCGCGCGCTGCTGGGTATCGATACCTGGTCGCGGCGTCGCTATCCGGAAATGTTGGGACCGGAATCGCAGTTAGCGGAGTGCATCCGCGAATGCCTGGAAACGGGCAAAAGATACGAGCGCGAAGCCATCAACTACGTTACTCCGCGCGGCGAGACGCGCGCTCTCGAAATGTCTCTCTCCCCTGTTTACAGCCAGAGCGGGCAAGTGGAGGGCGCGGTCTGCCTGCTTGCCAACCTCGAAGAAACGAAACCTTTCTAGCTGCCGGGAAAAGGTCGCGTAACCTCAGCGAGACGATAAGCGCTTGCGGCGCGGACGCCAGTGACTTTTCGAGTGCCGTTCCAACTTAGTTCGCCGGTTCCCCTGCCAACTTTATTCGCGGGATCGTTGTACCCCATTAGACGGCCCCGGATAGTTGGAACGGCACTAGAAGGTGACCCGGCCCGTGATATAGCGCTGGATTGCTTGGCGGTTCGCCGGCGTGGGATCGACGAACTGCACCCCGATACGGTCGGGCGGAGCCTTCCGGACGATCTTGCCGCGGATGGTGCACAGCTCGCCTGGGGGTGTGGCCGGCTCGGGAAGGAAAGATTTCTTGGACTCCTGGCGCGTGGGCTCCTGAGCGTGCCGGACCTGGGGCAGCGTGAATTCCAGGATTACCTCCTCGCCGACTTCCAGGCCACCGGACGGTTCCAGCAGGATGCCGCTTTCGCCCAGATTCACGCTGACCGCCCGAAATTGCTTCTGGCCCATCGCTCCGAACCGGCACTCGACAAGGGTGCAGAACGGCAGCCGCGCGTGCCGCCTTCGCTCCTGCAACATCGAGCCCCGCGCGGCGCTGAACAGGCTGTGCATGTGCTCGTAGGTGAAGGGCTTGGTCAGAAGGAAGGTCACACCCAGAGCAAAGCACTTGCGCAGGGTGTCGACGTCGGAGAGGGCTGTAATCATCAGCACGGGCACCCCGCTGTTGAGCGGCGAGGCCCGTACCCGCCGCACCAACTCGAAACCATCCACGTAAGGCATCAGGATATCCAAAACGAGGCCATCGAACTTATCCGTGTCCAGGCGGCGGGCAGCTTCTCGGCTATCCGCTAGCGCCAGAACCTCATATCCCCAGGGCTCCACGATGGTCTTGATCAGCTTCAAGACGTCCGGCTCATCATCCACCACCATGATTTTCACCGACATGAGGCTCCCCACCGCGAGGCCGGCGTCAGGCCGTCTCCGAGTCTAGCACACCAAGGTGTACCGCGCGCGGGGCTGTGACGTGGCCCCGGGCGCTGCTGTTCACGCACGTTCCGCTGGTTGAGATCCGGGCTCGTGCCGTTCCAGCTTGATCCGCCTATGTACTACACCTCCGTTCTGCACAGTTCGAAGGATGGAGCATAGTACGCCGGGGCACCTTCGGACCTGACGCCGCGTCTGAAGGGACACGAGGAGGGAAAGGGTTTTCGCCGCGTGGTTGCCAAAGGCAAGCAATATCTCAGAAAGAGACGCAAGAACTGGCGGGCACAGGTTAGCCCCGTTCCAACTTTCTGTGGGCTGAAGTTTCCGACCGCCACAGGGCCGAGTTGGAACGGGGTTAGCCAAGACAAGTTGGAACAGCACTAGCTGGACGCATTCCCTGTGGCCCCGGATCCAGGGAGGACAGGGCGGGATGCAGGAGTCTTCCCGCCGCGGTGGTGACCTGCGACGTCCTGCGGGATCCTCCCCCAAACATTCTCGGGGATGGAAAGGAAGGCTTGAACTACCTTGGGGTCGAACTGGCGTCCTGACTCGCGGATGATTTCGGCCTTCGCAGTCGAAAACGGCAGGGCGCGACGGTAGGGCCGGTCGGAGGTCATGGCATCCAGGGTATCGGCCACCGCGAAAATCCTGGACCCCAGGGGAATTTCCTCGCCCACGAGGCCTTGCGGATAACCCGTGCCGTCGTAGCGCTCCTGGTGCGTGAGAACGATCTCTGCTGCCCCAGCCAGGAAGGCGATGCGGGAGACCATGTCGTATCCGATGCGCGCGTGGGTTTGCATCGCCTGGGTTTCCTGCTCGTTGAGCTTGCCTTGCTTGAGCAAGATGGCATCCGGAATGCCAATCTTGCCGATGTCGTGGAGGTAAGAGCCGCGTGCGATCTGCTTCAACTGGTCGCTCGAGCAACCCATGGTTCTCGCGACCTCCAGGCAATACCGGCTGACGCGCTGCGAGTGGCCGGCCGTTTCCGCGTCGCGCAGGTCCAGCGCCCCGCCCAGGGCCTCGAGCGTCTCGTCGTAGGTCATCTCGATCCGCCGCATGGCCGCCTGGAGTTGTTTCGTACGCTGCTCGACCACACCCTCCAGATTGCGCCGATAGTTCTCCAGTTCGAGTTCCATGCCCTTGATTTCCAGGGCCCGCTGAACGCTGACCGCTACCGCCTCCAGTTCGATGGGTTTCAGCAGGTAGTCCACAGCGCCCAGCTTCATGGCTTGGACGGCCTGGCGAATGTCGTCCTCCCCCGTGACCATCAGGAATGCCGAACGCGGATACTCTTTGTGAGCTTTCTCCAGGAACTCGAGGCCCGACATCCCCGGCATCCTCAGGTCGACAATGACGACGTCGAAGGACTTCCCCTGCATAAGGCTGAGGGCTTCCTCCCCGCTCAAGCAGGTTTGGCACTCGTAGCCTTCCCTGGAGAGGCCTTCGCTGAGCACAAGGCACACGGAGGGCTCGTCGTCCATCACCAAGACACGTTGCTGCGCAGGCGCAACTTCCATCGCTGGCTCCCCCGCCGGGCAGAATACAAACCGCGCCCTTAGCCTCATAGAGGCCTGGAAACACACCTCCCCCTTATAATCGGCACTTCTATTCTTTACATAATCAGGACGTAGCTGCCTTCGGACGAAGTGTCGGAGTGGAATTCGGCTGGGGACCCTCGGGCTTGTTGTCTCGCCTCAGTGGTTGAGCCACCGGGCCAAGTTCTGGAAGAGCTTCAGTCCATCCTGAGAGTAATGGGCTGGGAGAGAGGC
Source organism: uncultured Acidobacteriota bacterium (assembly GCA_964495535.1). Classification (GTDB taxonomy): domain Bacteria; phylum Acidobacteriota; class Terriglobia; order UBA7540; family UBA7540; genus JALHUF01. The sequence continues at coordinate 38,326 of CAZBWJ010000008.1, forward strand.
GCGCTCCGGATGAGGCATCAGGCCGAGCACCAGGCCGGTCTCGTCCGTGATTCCCGCCACTCCGCCCGGAGCGCCATTGGGATTGTAGGGGTAGTCCATGGTGCCGCGGCCCTGCTCGTCCGAGTAGCGGAAAACGACGCGCGGCCGCGCTGCACAGAACAGCGGCCGCCCTTCGGCGTGGGCTGAGGGCACATTGAGAATCTGGCCTGCGAGACCCTCGGTCCACATGCACTTCTCTGGTGAAACCAGCAGGCGAACCTTGCGGTCTTCAAAGCGCGCCGACTGGTTTTCGATTAACGCCACCTCGCGTCTGCCTGGCGCGCGCCTGGGCAGGATGCCGGCTTCCGTCAATACCTGGAACCCATTGCAGACACCCAAGATGGGCTTCTGCGCGTTGAGAAACTCCACCAACTGATCCTGGAGCTGGGCGACCAGGCTGGTAGCGAAGATCCGTCCCGCCCCCAAGTGGTCGCCGTAAGAGAACCCGCCAGGAACCACCGCGGCCTGGAATTCCGCCAAGCGGGTCCGGCCGTCCAGAAGGTCGCGCAGGAGAACCAGTTCGGCCCTCCCGCCTGCCAGTTCGACGGCGGCTGCGGTTTCTTCGTGGCAATTCGTGCCGGGAGCGTAGAGGACGGCGGTGATAGCCCGACTCATTCGACAACCTCACGGAAGGTTTTCGCCCAGCCTTCGGCTAGGGTGGAAACGGACTCTTGCCAGATGGCTTTCCCGTCTGCGGCCAGAACAAGCTCGGGCTTGGCAATGACCTTGCCAATGACTTGGTGCGGGATCGCAGCCAAGGACTCATCGAGCTTCCGGCCTGCCGGAACCTCAAGCAGAACAGAACCCACGAATTCCCCGAAAAGCAGCCCGTCTTTGCGCCCACGGAGTGACGAGTCGAGTTCGATCCGGGCACCCAGACCCGATCCGAAAGCGGCTTCGAAAAGGCGGAGAAGCACTCCGCCCTCGGCGATGGCCGAGCCGGAAACGTAAGTGCCTTCGGAACGGAGGCCCAGCAAAGCGTCCCAAAGGGCCCGAATCGAAGCGGCGTCATACGCGTCAAACAGGCGGTCGCCCCGCTGGCCGTGGCAATCCGCGTACACGCTTCCGCCGAGGGCGTCAGGATCGAAGCGTCCCACCAGAGCGATCCTGTTTCCGGCGCGCTTGAACTCCTTGGTGACGATCTTCTTGACGTCCGGCACGCGACCCAGCACCGACACCACGAGCGTCTGCGGCACATCGATTTTCCGCCCCGCGCTTTCCATCGTGCCGGAGCTGGAGTCCTTTCCGGAGATGAACGGGATGCCGAGCTCGACCGAGAGATCCGAAATGGTCTCCACCATTTGCTTCAAGTGCCAGGCCATTTCCGGACGCACGCGCGGGGTGTAGAAGTTGTCGCAGAGCGCCATCTCGCGGTAGTCGGCTCCGGCGACGACGGCCTTGGTAATGGCTTCGATCATTACCAGCCGTGCCATCGCGGCAGGGCTGATCTCCCCGTAGAAAGGGTTGTAGGCGACGGTCGAGATCACGCCGTAGGTCTTGCCGCGGAGTGGTGCGGAAACGTAGATATTGGTCGGCATGCGGTGGTTCTTGCCACCGTAGGGGCCCACGGCGGTCCTTCCCTGCACCGTCGTATCGAAGCGCGACCCGGCGGCGAGCTGTTCCGCGCAGTGGTAGTGCGTGAGGACGCGCTCGACTGCATCCGACCACTCCTCGGCTGCCTGCGGTTCCGGAATGCGCAGGGGTGCGAGTTGAGGCCGCGGCTCCGCCACGGGGATGGAATCTATGGGGCAAGCTTCCCACAGGAAGGACATTTCCAGGTCAACCACCTTCTGCCCCTGCCAGGTGGCTTCCAGCCGGTGCGTGTCCGTGAAATGGCCAATGATGGAATGCGCCACCTCGTAGCGACCGAGGATGCCCTCAACTTCCGAGAGCTTCTCGGGCGGCACGGCAATTAACATCCGCTCCTGAGACTCGGAAAGCAGAATCTCCCAGGCGGTCAGACTGCGGTCCTTCAGCGGGACCTTGTCCAGGTCCAGGCGCACCCCTGTTTCCGCGCCCATTTCGCCCGCGGCGCAGGAGATGCCGCCTGCACCGAGGTCCGTGATGGAGCGGATCAGTCCTGCGTCGCGCAGAACGGGAATGGCCGAGGTGAACCGGCGCTCGGTGATGGGATGGCCGATTTGCACGGCCGCGAATTCCTTTTCGAGGGTCTCACCGGTCATGCCGGTAGAGCTGGCTGTAGCCCCGTGGATGCCGTCGCGGCCTGTCTCGCCTCCGATGAGCAGGGCCACATCGCCGGGCTGAGGAGCATCCTTCTTGACGTACTTGGCGGGAATCAGCCCCACGGAGTGGCCGAGCGCAAAGCACTTCGCGTATCCCGGATGGATCCGATAGATCGGATGCATCATGGGAATCCCCATGGGATTCATGTAATAGGCCGTCGCCCGGATGGACTCCGTCACAATCAACTGCGGGTGCAAGGCTCCGGGAGGAACGGCGTCCTCAGGCATGCGAGGATCCATCGTGCCCATGATGGTGGTGCCGCCAATCGGGTAGCCGCCCTTCCCAAACCCCAGCGAGTCGCGAATGACGCCGCCATGCTTGGTGGCGATGCCCCCGAAAGGCGCAATGGAGCTGGGGAAGTTGTGCGTCTCGCCCTTGATGGTCACTACCCAGTCTTCGTAGAACTCGATGCCGCCAGCATTGTCCTTGAACGACGACACCACCAGCGGATGGTTGATGCGCGCCGTGGCCTCCGACAACCGCTTGAGCAGTCCCAAGCCTTTCCAGGTGGTGTGGTAGCAGTGGTCGCTCCAGCTCTGTGCCAGGATTTCGATTTCCGCGTCGGTGTGCGACCGCCCCTGCGCCGCCTCGTGCGCCTGGATGGCTTTCATTTGCGACAGAGGCGCGTACCAGGAGCACCTTTTCGAAAGCTCCACCAATTGCTCGTCGCTCAGGCGGAGAAGTGAGATCGTGTGAACCGGGTCAGGGACTCCGGTGGGACGCAGCGTGGTGACGACTTCGCGCGGGTCGCGCACTCGTTCCACCACCTTGTTGTAGAGGAAGCGCGCGGCGAGCTTTTGCGCCTCCGCTTCGTCCAGCCCGGTGAACTGATAGCGCCGGCTGAGCCGCGCAAATTCCAGGCCGATTTCGCCCAGCGCCCGCGCCCCGGCCAGGATGGAAGGCGTCTCTGGGTCGGTTACGGCCGGGCGGTAGGCAATCTCGACGATGGGGCCGCGCCCGGGATCCAGTTGAGATTCCTTGGCAGAGACCTGGTAGAGCGGATTCACCAGCAGAGGTAGGAGACGTTCGACATTGGCGTTCCCTTCCAGCCAGAAGACGCGTTCGATGGTCAGGGCGCTGAGCGCGGTGTATCCGTGGCGGCGAAAGAACGCCAGCCAGTTCCGCGCTTCCGGGTCGTCTTGGGAGAGTGTGTAAACGCTATGAATGGGCATGATGACTCCGTCCTGGTGGCTGTCCGGCCCGGGGTCGCTCGGGCTGACGTCTCGCAGGCCAGTGCCGTTCCGACTTAATGGGCCGACCGGCTGGTGCCGAGACCTTTGCCGACTACCCGAGAACGCCGCTCACAGGAGTAGCTCCAAATAGTTGGAACGGCACTAGACTCCCAGAGAAATCAGAGCAAGGCGAATGGAAAAAAGTACTCCTGAGTCCAGCCCAGCATTATATCCGGTAAAGGCAACCCCTGCCCGACTCGAAACCTCTATCCTGAGGGAGGTATGGTGGCAGCGGCTTTCGCTGGCATGACGCAACTTGATTTTGCCCCACTAGAGGCGTACATTAAGCGAAAGGGATGGCTCGCCTGGCCAAAGGGAAGGTGTTTATGAGTCTCAGAAGGTTGCTCGCCGTAGCTACAGTCGCGCTGGCGGTCTCCGGCGTGGGTCAGTTGTTTGCCCAATCGCAAGGCGAGAGCGCGGCGGGGCCCTCGCTGGGCGACTTCGCGCGGCAACAGAAAGCGCAGCGCGAGAAGACAGCGAAGAAGCCTGCGAAAGAGTTTTCGAACGACAACCTGCCGGCCCGCCCGGCTGCCGCTGGCCTGACGGTTGCCGCCGAGATGTCCGCGGAGGGCGAGGAGAAGACGACCGAGGCATCCGAAGCCACCGAGGCGGCGACAACCGAATCTGCGCCGGCGCACGACGAGAAGTACTATCGCGAGGAGATGAGCAAGCTGCGCGCCCGGTTGGAGATGCACAGGCGGCAGCTCAGCGTTGTGGAGCAGAAGCTGTCTCAAGGCGATATGCAGTACTACCCCGACCCGCAGAAGACCCTGGAACAAGGCAGTACCCCGTCCTTCTACTCGGACGTAAACAAGCTGCGGGACGAGATTGCGAAGAGGCAGCAGGATGTCGCTGACGACGAGCGAGCTATGGAGGACCTGCGGGACCAGCTTCGCCGCGAGGGCGCCCCTCCGGGCTGGCTTCGCTAGTGCCGTTTCAGCTTGGTGAGCCAAACGGATGCACCGGCAACAAAGGCTCGTCCCGTTCCAACTCACCGGGTCCGTTCCAAGGTGCCCGACCACGCAAGATGGAACGGGACTCGCCAATTCGCTCGGGGAGAGTCGCTCCGAATAGTGGGAACGGTACTAGCTCTTTTCCTCTGAAGACAAGTGAGGTGCCATGAAACCAAAGACTCTCATCTTGGCTGCTTTCGGGCTGATCTTGATGCTCCTGGCTTCCCTGGCGACCGCGCAAAGCCTGGGCGACGTGGCGCGTCAGGAACGGGCAAAACGCGCCAAGGAAACAAAGAAATCCGCAAAGGTCCTCACCAACGACGACTTCCCGGCGCCACCTCCCGCAGAGGAAGCCAAACCGGCGGCACCGGCATCCGAGTCGGCTGAGCAGCCGGCGGAGACGGCTGCGCCCGCCGAAGAAACCCCGGCCGCGCCGCAAGCCGAGGAGCCGAAGCCGGAGGACAAGCAGAAGACCCGCCAGTACTGGCAGGACCGCTTCGGCGCGGCAAAACAGAGAATCGCAGAGGCAGAAGAACCACAACGGCTCTCCGAAGATGAGCTGAGCCTGTTGCAGATTCAGCAGGCGCGTGAGTTGTCTCCCGACGCGCAAAGCGATCTCGAGGCGCAGGTGAAGGCCAAGAACGCGGAACTGGAAACCAAGCGCGCCCAAACCGCCAAGGCGCGGAAAGCCCTCGAAGACCTCGAAAAAGAATTCAAGGAAAGCGGCGCCCCCGCCGAGTGGAGTAAGACCGACTAGCCCACCCGCTGGAGCGGCGCTCCCGCGGCACGCCAGAGCGGGCTGCGAGCGCCGCGTCTTTGTAGGGCAGGATCTGCCTTCTGATCCTGCGGCCTTTCAAACTCATGCAAAATCCGCAGGATTAGAAAGCGAATCTTGTGCTATCTCCTCTTTTTCTCTGCCACTTGCTACCTACCGTCCTTACAGTCCGGATTATGCTTTTTGCCCCAAATGCAAAGCTGCGACGCCGCCCGTGAAGTTCTGATAGTGGACGTTCACAAAGCCTGCCGCGGTCAGGGCTGCCGCCAAAGACTCCTGGTCGGGAAACTGCGAAACGGAATCAGGCAGGTACTGGTAAGGCCCGGGAACGCCTGAAATCCACGTGCCGAGTTGCGGGAGGATTCGTTGGAAGTAGAAACGAAACAGTGGGCCCAAGGTGCGCCGGCGCACGCGCGAAAACTCGAGGATAGCAACGCTGCCGCCGGGTTTCAGCACGCGATGCAGCTCGCGCAGGCCGGTCGGGTAATCCGCCAGGTTGCGGAAGCCAAAGGCGACGCTCACGACGTCGAGCGAGCCATCGCGGAGAGGCAGCGCCAGGGTATCCGCCTCTACGAGAAACAGCGGGCGAGGTGAGTGCTCCACTTTCCGCCGCGCCCGCTGGAGCATGGGGCGGCAGAAATCCGTTCCAATCACCTTCCCGGCTGAGTAGCGCGCCAGTGCCAGGGCCAGGTCGCCCGTCCCGCAACAAGCGTCCGCGGCCAACGACCCAGGCCGCGCCAAGACCTCACGCAAGGCCTTTGCCGTGGCCCGGCGCCAGGCGATGTCGCGTCCGAGGGAAAGGAGATGGTTCAGGAAGTCGTAGCAAGGCGCGATCGCCGCAAACATCTGGCGCACGGCGCGGCCGGTGGAAGCTTGGTCATCGGGCGAGCCCAGCGGACTTCCCTGAAACCGGCCCGGCGCAGGGTTACTCATGCCAATCGGCTCGCTGGACGTCACGGAACGCCGCTGCCACGGCGCGCGGGGGGACATCGGCAACAATTCTTACCTTCCCAATTCGCTCCGGGAGAACCCAATGAATTCGCCCGCCGACTGCTTTTTTGTCACGCGGCAGCAAGCTGAGAACCCTTTCGGGCATCAGATCGCGGACTGGCCGCAGAGGCCCGACGCGCCAGATCAGCCGGGCGATTCTTCCCCCTTCTGCGGCGCCAAGCAGGCCCAGCCTTTGGGAAAGTTGCAGGGCTGCCAGCATCCCCCAGCCCACGGCCTCGCCGTGCAGGAATCGCCGGTAGTGCGTGGCTTCTTCGAGCGCATGGCCAAAGGTGTGGCCGAGGTTCAGGACGCGCCGCAGGCCCGCCTCGCGCTCGTCGCGGCCGACGACCTCCACTTTGACTTTCGCCGCACGCGCCAGAATCGGGCCCAGCGTTCCGGCGTTCGCGGGCCAGAACGAATCGAGGCGCCGCTCGAGCTGATTGAACAACGAAAGCCCAGCAAGAATGGCGTGCTTCACCATTTCGTACAGCCCCGAGCGAAAGGCGCGCTGGTCGAGGGTGGAAAGCACCAGGGGCTCTGCCAGGACCAGCCGGGGCGGGTAGAACGTGCCAATGAGGTTTTTCATGGCGCCCACGTTGACGGCGGTCTTGCCACCAAGGGCGCTATCCACCTGCGCGACCACGGTCGTTGGTACTTGGACGTAGTCAATGCCGCGCATGTAGCTGGACGCCACAAAGCCGCCCAGATCGCCCACCACTCCGCCTCCGAAGGCGATGAGCAAGGAGCGGCGGTCCGCGCCGCGCGCGAGCAGTTGGGAGGCAACGCGCTCGACCATCCTCAGACTCTTGGAGGTCTCGCCCTCAGGCACCCAGACCGTCTTCGGGTTTCTCAGGCCGCTATCCCGGCAAAATGCTTTGCCCCAACGTTCCCACAAACCTCGCTCGGTGAGGACGAAGATTGAGGTATAGCGATCCCGCGGGAACTCCCGCAACACACGCCAGGCGCCGCGGCCGACGATCACCGCATAAGGAAAATTCTTGGACGCTACGCGAAGACGCTGCATAAGACCTCAGCTCGGACTTGCCTCACAAGCGAAGAACAACTGATAGCACACACCCACCCTTGCGGCAAGCCTCCGCCGAGGGAAGTTTCAGAGAAGCAGTTGCGCAGGTGCGGAACGAACGCTATGATGATTGTGTCCATGCAGAATGCGCGAACCCCTAAGGTGGACTTCTTAGTCCTCGGCAGCGGCATTGCTGGCGTGCGCGCGGCGATTGAGCTGGCTCACGCCGGCCGCGTCCTCGTGCTCAGTAAGGGCGACCTCTTCGAATCGAGCACGGAGTACGCGCAGGGTGGGATCGCCGCCGCCCTGAGCGAAGACGACAAGGTTTCTCTTCACCTGCACGACACGCTCCAGGCCGGCGACGGGCTGTGCCGCGAGGAGGCCGTGCGCGTCCTGGTGGAAGAAGGCCCGCGGCTCATCCAGGAGCTGATCGAGTGGGGGATGCGCTTCGACCGCAACGGGACGAAGCTGGCCTTCACTCGCGAAGGCGCGCACAGTCGCTCGCGCGTTCTGCATGCGCATGGGGATTCGACCGGCCGAGAAATCCTGCGCGCCTTGATGGCCAAGGCGAAGTCCCTGCCTGCCATCCAGGTCGAGCCCTACGCCTTCGCCGTGGATCTGCTGGTGGAAGACCACCGCATCTGCGGGGCGCAATATCTTGATGAGAGGACTTCAACTGTCAAAGAAGTTCACGCCACCGCTGTGCTGCTGGCGACCGGCGGTTTGGGACAGGTTTACAGGGAAACCACGAATCCCTCCGTGGCCTGCGGCGACGGCGTGGCCATTGGCTGGCGCGCGGGGGCGATGCTAAGCGACATGGAATTTGTCCAGTTCCATCCCACCGCCCTGTACGTCAAGGGCGCGCCGCGCTTCCTGCTCTCCGAAGCCTTGCGCGGCGAGGGCGCGCAGTTGCGGAACATCGACCTCGAACGTTTCATGTCCGGCTACCACGAAGCCGCCGAGCTGGCACCGCGCGACGTGGTCTCCCGCGCCATCGTCATGGAGATGCACAAGTGCCGGAGCGAGTTCGTGTATCTGGACCTTACCGGCTTGGACCCCGAGCACGTTAAGAAGCGTTTCCCGAGGATTTACTCGACGTGCCTGGAGTACAACCTCGACATCACCACGGATCTGATGCCAGTACGCCCCGCCGCCCACTACGCCATGGGCGGAGTGGCAACCGATTTGGACGGCGCCACCAACCTCGGCGGGCTCTATGCCGCCGGCGAGGTGGCGGCGACCGGCGTGCATGGAGCTAATCGCCTCGCCAGCAATTCCTTGCTGGAGGGATTGGTGTACGGGGCACGCGCCGCCCGCGCCATGATTGAGCAGAAATCAAGTTCTCAACCCGGTCATCGAGCTGGCCAGCGGATACCCGCTTCCTTACCCTCCGAGAGCGCCACCCGCACGAGCGCCGCGGGACCAGCAGAACTGGAGAAGTTGGTCGCGAAAGTCCGCGCCACTGTGTGGGACAAGGTCGGCATCATCCGCTCCGGCAAGGAACTGAGCGAGGCCGTGAGGCGTCTCGACACGCTCACATTGCCGCTTGCCGCCGCGCCATCCCGCCTGCGTTACGAGACCCAGAACATGCTGGAAGTCGCTCGGCTCATTGCGCGCTGCGCGCTGGCCCGCGAAGAGAGTCGCGGCGCACATTACCGGACTGACTTCCCCCTTAAGAACGATGCTACGCCTCCCAAGCATTCCTTCGTGGCCAAGGGCACCCCGGTCACGTTCGATCAGGACATCCCGGGGCGCTCGGGCAAAGCTTCAGTTCGCGCCAGCAGGCGTTGATTCTCACGCATCAGTTCCCGGCTCTTCGGCCCCCATGTGGCAAGTTGATTTGACGTGTGGCTAGCGCCGTTCCAACTATTTGGAGCTATTTCCGGGAGCGATACGCCGAGGAACTACGGAAGGGTGTCAATACAGTGACACCTCTCGTGCCAAGCATCTGGGGCCGATCAACGGGATACAACGATCCCGCGAATAAAGCTGGAACGGGACTCAGCGAATTAAGTTGGAACGGCACTAGCTCTTGCTGGACAGCACGCGATGGGCTCGCTTGCCTTCGGCGCGCAGCGAGGCAAGAACGGCAATTAGGAGGATAAGGCAGATGACTCCGAGCGAAACTAGGATGGGAATCTTGTACAAGTGAACCACCAGCATCTTGACGCCGACGAACATCAGCACCACCGCCAGCCCCGGGCGGAGGTAACGGAATTTCCTGACGGCGCCTGCAAGCACGAAGTAGAGGGCGCGCAGTCCGAGGATCGCGCAGATGTTGGAGGTGTAAACGATAAACGGGTCCAGAGTAACCGCGAAAATAGCGGGGATCGAGTCCACGGCGAAGAGCACGTCGGTCGTCTCGACAATTAGCAGAACCAGAAGCAGCGGCGTGGCGAGCAGCCGGCCCTGGCGGCGCACAAAAAACGAAGCGCCCTCGTAGCCCTGGGTGATAGGCAGAAACTTGCGCGCCAAGCGCACGACGGGATTGTGCTCGGGATGAACCTCCACCTGCTTCTCGCGGAGTAGCTTGGCGCCCGTGATGAGCAGGAAGGCACCAAACACATAAAGGACCCAGTGGAAGCGCGCGACGAGCGCTACGCCCGCGCCGATAAAGACTCCGCGCATCACCAGCGCGCCCACAATCCCCCAGAACAGGACCCGGTGCTGGTAATGGGCCTGGACCGCCATGTAGCTGAAGATTACCGCGAACACGAAAACGTTATCCATGGAAAGGGAGACTTCCAGGATATAGCCCGTCAAGAACTCCAGAGCCGGCTGGGAGCCCCGCCAGAGATAAACCCCGATGTTGAATAGCACAGAGACAGTCACCCAGAAGGCATACCAGGCACAGGCCTCGCGGAAGGAAAGGGCGCGGGGGCGACGCTGAAGCAGGCCCAGGTCGAGGGCCAGCAGGCCCAGTACGAGCAGAGTAAACAGCGCGAGTGCGGGAAGGTCGCTCATTTCTCAGGGGCGCCATTCAGGCGCACGGGCTCGCGGGGTTCATCCGACTGTAGCGGCCGCCTTTAGGCTGGCAGGCCAAACACAATGCCGGTCTGGAAGTCAGCGTCATTTCGGGCGTGCGGCTTTCTCAAGCTCCTCGAGGGCAGCCAACACCACCCGGCCGACAATCGTCAAGCTCACCGGGCTGCACTTGTCCGCCGTATCCTGCGCGGTGTGCCAGTAACTGTTGTGCGGTCCGTAATCAAAGTCAAGGAGATCGACCGCGGAGACGCCCGCGTTCACGAAGGGAATATGGTCGTCTTCGTAGGCCCGCAGCTCATCCCGGAAGTACTTCGCGTAGCCCAGGCGGCGGGCGCTCTGGAAGACCAAGTCGGTCAGCCAGGGCGTGGAATTGTGGTCGCGGTGGATGTTGAGCTGCGCGTCGCTGACCATATCCACCAGGATCATGGCGTGCACCCGGCTGAGCTCGCCGCTCGCCGCCATTTTCTGGACGAGATGACGGCTCCCGTAAAGGCCGTCCGTGGCGGTGAATTGCTGGAAAGCCTCTTCCCCGTCGAAGAAGACCAGCCAAATAGTGAAGACGTTCTTCCGCCGGGCCAGGACGCGAGCCAGTTCCAAGAGGAACGCCGCGCTCGAGCCGCCATCGTTGGCCCCCACGAAGGCAAAATCGTCGAAGCGCTTGGTCTCGTAGTGCCCCGCCACGATGATCACCTGGGGCCGCGCCCCGGGGATTTTGGCGATCAGGTTGGTCATGGGGACGTTGCCGAAAGGAGTCGCGGTCGTGAAGCTGTCCTCTTCCACCTTCACGCCTACCAGCTTGAGTTGCCGAAGGATTTCCTGGCGGCTCCTCGCGAGCGCCTTTGACCCCGAAGGACGCGGGCCAAAAGCCACGAGGCGTTGCAAATCCTCAAACGCTCGCCCGCCATTGAAGCTGGGGGCCTCGGCGGCGCAGGCAACCTGAAGTGCGGCTCCCCCAAGCAACACCAGCCCCAGCGAGGCGAGCAGCCCCCAAGGTCCGCTGCCTCTAAGCCTGCTCATGCTTCTTCCGCGTCCGCTTCTTCTGTAGGTACACGATCCAGGAGAGCCCGATGCTCACGATGTAGAGCCCCACCATGGGAATCCAGAACATAAAGAGCGTGGTCCAGTCCGGCGTGGGCGCAATGGCGGCGGCCACAATGGCCGTGATGAGGACGGCGTAGCGGATGTTCTTCAGCAGAAACTTCGGGGTCACTATGCCGAACATCGAGAGCAACAGGATGAGCACGGGAAGTTCGAAGACCAGCCCCACGCCCACGATGATGGTGGTGGCGAGGCTAAAGTACTCTTTGATGGTGATGAAGGGTTGGAACCGGTGGCCGAACTCCAGCAGGAACTTCAGCGCCGCGGGAAAGGCCAGCTTGTAAGCGAAGAACCCGCCCGAGAAAAACAAGAGGGTGGTCAGGCTGACGAACGGCCAGACATAGCGCTTCTCATGACGGTAGAGGCCGGGAGAAATGAAGAGCCAGAGCTGGTAGAGGATGTACGGCGAGGCCACGAAAAGCCCGCCCACAATCGAAAGCTTGACGTAGAGGTTGAAGGGGTCCGTGGGGTTCGTGTAGACCAGCTTGTCGGACATGTGCAGGCTGCGCAGCGTGTCCGTCAGCGGGCGCGCCAGGAAGCCGTAGATGTCGTCGGCGAAATAGAAACAGAGGCCGAAACCCACGAAAAGCGAAAGTATCGAGTGGAGAAGACGCTGGCGCAGCTCTTCGAGGTGCTCGAAGAACGACATCTGCTTGCCGTTGAGGTGCTCTTCCTCAGGTTCGGGTTTCGGGTTCTTCGGGGGCGGGTTCTGAATAGTCGTGGCCATATTGCGGAGCGGGCTCTGACGCTCCTTCCGTGGGATGGTCCAGGTTCCTTATCTCTTCTTCGAATGAACTCCTCAATTCGTTAGAGGCGCGGCGCAACTCCCCCAGGCCCTTTCCCAAGGTGCGCGCGATATCCGGCAGCTTCCTGGGCCCGAACAGCAAAAAGGCGAGGAAGAGAATAAAGCCGATGGCCGCGAATTCGCCGCTAAACAACGCAACCCCTCTCGCCAGGATGATAGGTGACCCTCCTCAGGTTGTCAAGCCGTATTGCCGCAGACGCTGGCCGCGCCGCGTGCCGCCGAACATGAAACCCGTCACCCGGCAGCGCATCCAAACAGAATGAGGGAGGCGCCGGGGCGGGGCTGCCTTCCCACT
>CAZBWJ010000008.1:50865-76747 GCA_964495535.1 uncultured Acidobacteriota bacterium
GGCGGGGTGTACGGCCAGCGCGTCGAGGCCACAACCAATCCCGGCGACGACTCGGACGTTCAGTCGAGCCTCAACGCCTTCACCAAGATCTACGACGTGGTGGAGCAAAACTACGCCGAGCCGCTCGACCCCGACAAAGCCATCTTCGGCCCGCCCAACAGCAATCTGGGCGCCATCCCGGGCATGCTCCGGACGCTCGACCCGCACTCCAACTTCTTCGAGCCCCGGGCCTTCGCCCAACTGCGCGAGGACCAGGAAGGGAAATACTACGGGGTGGGGATGCAGATCGCGCCCCGGCCCGGCAAGATGGGCAAGCTGGTGACCATCGTGCTCCTGCCCATGCCCGGTTCGCCCGCCTTCCGCGCCGGCCTGCGCCCCGGTGACATCATCATCAAAGTGGACGACACGCCGACCCAAGACCTCAACACTACCCAGGTGGCTAGCCTGCTCAAAGGGCCCAAGGGCACGGTCGTGCGCGTTACGGTGACCCGCGAGGGTTCCGACGAACCTCTGACTTTCACCATCACGCGGGATCAGATTGCCCGGCACAGCGTCGATGCCGCTTTCCAGCTCAAGCCGGGAATCAATTACATCCATATCGGCAATTTCAACGAGACGACCAACGACGAGCTTACGGAAACCCTCAAGAAACTCGATGAGAAAAACCTTCAGGGCCTAGTGCTCGACTTCCGCGGCAATCCCGGCGGGCTCCTGCAAGAAGCGGTGCAGGTCGCGGACCACTTCCTGGAGAAGAACCAGTTGATCGTCTACCACAAGGGCCGTCACTCGCAGGATAAACGCTATTACGCCACTAAGGGCAGTAACGCCAACGAGTATCCGATCGTGGTCCTGATTAATCGCCCGACCGCCAGCGCCGCCGAAATCGTGACGGGCGCCCTGCAAGACCACGACCGCGCCTTGGTGATGGGCGAGCCGAGCTTTGGCAAAGGTCTGGTGCAAACGGTCTATCCCCTGAGCGAGAAGTCCGGCCTGGCGCTGACCACCGCCCGTTACTACACGCCCAGCGGCCGGCTGATTCAGCGGGACTACGCGGATCTTTCCCTCTACGACTACTATTACCACCCCCAGGGCAACTCCAATTCGCACAACGAGGTCCGACTCACCGACGGCGGGCGGGAAGTGTACGGCGGCGGCGGAATCGATCCGGACATCAAGGTATCTGAACCCAAACTATCGTCCACAGAGGAGACGCTTGCCCGCCGCGGCGTGTTCTTCACCTTTGGGCAGTACTATTTGGGCATCCACAAGACGATTCCGCGCGATTTCGAGGTCACCCCGGACGTCATCGAAGAGTTCAAGCAGTACCTGGCGAAGGAGAAAATCCAGGTGGCGGACCAGGACCTTCAGAGCAACCTGGATTTCGTCAAGCAGCGCATCCGCTTCCAGTTGGTCACGGTGATTTTCGGCGAGAATGAGGCAGCGAGCCTAGGCATCGCGGAAGATCCCCTTGTCCAGAAAGCCCTCGAGGCCCTGCCCCAGGCCAAGGAGCTTCTGGCTAAAGCCAAGAAGTACATGGCCAGCAAGAACCTGAAGTAGCTTTTCCGAAGAAGTCAGGAGACAGTAGGTAGTAGGTGGCGCGCGGACACTTGGGGCGGTTGATTTTGCATTTCAGATTCTGGATTGATGGCGTCACCTGTCAGTTCTCAGCAGTTAGTTGGTCGTTCTCCTTCGACTTTCAACTCTCAAGCTTCAACCTTCGACTTTAGCTTTTGACTGTCAACCGTTGGCTGCCAACTCCTCCTCCTATCTCCTGCGCAACAAGCCCAGCAAGTACCTCACGAGCGAAATCCCGCCTGTGACGGGAAGCAAGATGATTTGCCTGACGATGGAGGTACGGGCTCGCCTGCGCTGCCGCTCGCGGCTGGCGGTTTCCTGCGCCGTGAAGACCAGCAGGGCGGAGTACTTGGCGAAATCCACTCCGCATTGCTCGCACTGGCCGCCGTGCGCCTGCACGTGCTTGCAGGCCGGACAGGTGTAGCTCAAAGGCGTGTGGCACCGGACACAAAACTGGGCTTTCTCAGGGTTCTTCTGGCGGCACTTCGGACACTGCACGACCCATTATAGACACGCGAGCGGAGGCTGGGCAAACTCAGTTAACAATCAACAGTCGGCAGTCAGCAGCTCCCGAATTTCGATTTTCGAGTTTCCAGTTTCGATTTTCTGCGGTGAGTAACTTGGTGGACGCGAAGGGATTCGAACCCTCGACCTCAGCGTTGCGAACGCCGCGCTCTCCCAACTGAGCTACGCGCCCACGTGATCACTTCTCAATATAGCATGAGTCCCCGAGACCGACAATTGAGGCGCGGGTTTGGATGATGAGCAGCTTCCTCTCTCACCGGCTACGGCTATGCCACAAGCACAGGACACCGCCCACAAGAACGCCTGCCGGGAGTGCCAGTACGAAGAACCAACGGGCGGCGGGCACTGCCACCAGAATAAGGACCATAAACCCGACCGCGAAGATCAGCCCCGCGACGCCTTTGACGGGAATTCTGCTGCCCATCAGTTCCGTGCGCTTTTCCCTTTGCACCGCCACGTGCCGCCGCGCGCACGCTGAGGTCTTCCGTAGCGCGCAAGCGTCATCGACTCTCTACAGAAGAAGGCTCTCGGCCAGCGCCAGTGCCTCGTCCAGCTGCGTTTCGTCCAATCCCCCGCCCTGGGCAAAGTCGCGCGCGCCTCCGCCCTTGCCCCCGACCTGGGCGACGGCCTGCTTGAGGATGCTGCCCATATCGGCCGCGCCGCCCGCAGACTGGGCAAAAAACAGCGCGGCGGGCTTGCCCTTCACGCCAATCAAGGCCACAGCCGTCGGCAGGTGAGCGAGGGCATGAGCCAGCATCTTGGCCTCGTCGTGATCCTCGGCAGCGAACACCTGGCGGACGATTCTCCGCGCGTTCTTTTCCGGCGCTGCCGACCAGAGTTCGCGCGCTTCGTATTCTGCAATCCGCTTGACGAGCTTTTCGCGTGCCCGCAACGCCGCGCGGAGTTCCTCGGCCTGCTTGCTGATGAGGGCCGGCAGGTTTTCGAGCGCTCCGGAGAACAGCCGCGCTGATTCCGTGAGCAGCGCGAAGTCGCTCCGTGCGGCTTTGAGCGCCCGGTTTCCGCACAGGAACGCTACCCGCGTGACGCCTTTCATGCGCTCGAACTTGCGCACCAGGACGAGCCCGATGGCTCCCGTTCGGGCCACGTGCGTGCCGCCGCAGGCTGATAGGTCAAAGCCCGGGACTTCCACTAGCCGCACTTCGCCTTCCCGCAAAGCGGGCTTGCGCAGGTCCATCTCCCCGGCTTCTGCTGCGGACTTGAAGAAGATGTGGACTTCGCGGTCTTCAAAAACCACCTGATTTGCCAGGTCCTCAGTCTCTTCGATTTGCCGGCGGCCGAGGCGGTCGGAATCCAGGTCAATCGTGGAACTGTCGCTCCCCAGGTGGAACGACACGGTCCGGTAATTTCCCAGCTTTTCAAACGTGGCCGAGAGAAGGTGCTGGCCGGTGTGCTGCTGCATGTGGTCGAAGCGCCGCGCCCAATCGATTCGGCCTAGAACCTCGGCGCCTTCAGGTTCTTGCTCGACCACGTGGGCAATCATTTCCTCTTGCTCGATCACGTCGAGGACGGGAATGCCGTTGAGCGTTCCGCGGTCGCCGGGCTGGCCGCCCGATTCCGGATAGAACGCCGTGCGGTCGAGGTAGAGGCGAAAACCCCGCGCCTCCGGCTCGACGGCGATGACGCGGGCCTCGAATTCTCGCAAGTAGCAGTCCGTGTAATAGAGCCGTGCGGTGTTTGGCATGGTTGTTAGTTCCTTCTCCGGGAACGGGCATTCCTGGCGACAGGCCAGGAACACGCCGACGAAGTCTAACCAACACCACAAGACACGGTCAATGGCCCACGTTTCCCGACCGCAGTGGCCAGGGCCTCATGCTAGAATTCCGTGCCTATGCCGATTCGTCTGATAGCGATTGATCTTGATGGCACGCTGCTGAACAGCCGGGCGGAGGTGTCGTCTGCCAACCGGCAGGCCTTACTGGCAGCCACGGCGCGCGGTGTCGAGGTAGCCGTGGTGACCGGCCGGAGGTCGCACTCGGCGCGCAAGTTCCTGGACCAAATCCCGTGTCCCGTGACCCTGATCTCGTCGAATGGCGCGCTGATCACTTCGGCTTCGGGCGAAGCGGTGTACCGGAACTTTCTTCCCCGCGCGGCTGCGCAACAGGTCCTTGAAGTGACGCGCGATTATCGGCCGTACGTGGCTGTGCTCTTCGACGTTTCAGGTCGAGGGCAAGTGATGACGCAGAGCGGCGCGGTCTCGACCGGGCCGCTCGGCTGGTATCTCACGCAAAGCCCCGATTGCTTGGAGCAGGTGCCGGAGCTCGAAGCCGTGCTCACCACCGATCCTGTCCAGGTCCTGTTTGGCGGCCCGCCTGCCAGCATCGAGCCCGTCGCGCCGCTCCTCGCAGCGTCGCCCGCCGCGGCTTCCGTTCACCTGACCTGGACGAAGTATTTGACCCGCGACATTTCCCTCCTCGACGTGATGAACCGTAGCTGTTCGAAAGGGTCGGCGCTGGCGTTCTGGGCCCAACATTGCGGCATCGCGCCCAGCGAGGTCATGGCCATCGGCGACAACTTCAACGACCTCGAGATGCTCCAGTTTGCTGCTGTGCCCGTCGTGATGGCCAACAGCACTCCTGGCCTTGCCCGCGCCGATTGGCGCGTGACGCTCTCTAACGACGAGGATGGCGTGGCGGCGGCGGTTCAATCCTACGTCTTGCCCTGAAATATCGTCCTCGGAAGCGACGTTGCCGTCAGGGCTGCTCAATCACCTCTGTACCCGGAGGCGGGACAAAGCGGAACAGCGCGGGGCTGAAGGCGGCGTTGCGCTCGATGCGGTCGAAGGTGAACTCCATGCGGCTCCGGTCGGCGTAGAACACCACAAGCCGCCGGATGTCGAAAGCTCCAGTCACTTCCATCAAGACCTCGCTGTACATTTCATCCTGACCGCGCCTGGGAAAGGCGCGCAGGATGCGGTTGCCGGGCTGGGCCGCGAGCGCCTCGTCGGCGAACTCGATTTTGGCGAATACCTTCCGCAGATTCAGGCGGGAAAGCAGAAGGCGGAACGGCACGCGAATGTCTTCGCTGGATTTCACCGGCGTGCGCGTGAGTTGGTTCTCCTCGGGAACGTAGAGGAGCAGGTGCTTGGCGGACGCGAGGAAGAGCTTGGGCTTCGGCTCGCGGTAGTCCCAGCGCATCAAGCCGCCGCGCGCGAAATAGACCGTGCCGCTTTCGACACGGGTTCTCCCGCCCCACTGGTAGGTCTGGGTGAAATCCGCGCGCAGCGTTTCGACGCCGCGGTAGCTAGATTCGAGGGCGCGAACGTACTGTTCGAGCGATGGAGCAGGCTCGGCAGCCGCGGCGCGCCCCGCGAGCGCCACACTCCCGAGCATGCACAGCAGCGCTCCTGCGCCACGCAGCGGACATGGCCGACAATCACGGTTTTGACGATTTCGCACCGGCACTCCCGGACCGCAGCGTTTCCAGCGCCGCACGCGCCTGAGTGTTAGCGGGATCGGTCTCCAGACCTGCCTGATACTCTCGGATGGCCTCGGCAATTCGGCCGTCAGCCGCATACAGTTCGCCCAGGCTGAAGCGCGCGTGGCTATCAAACGGATTGAGCGCGAGGGCGTCACGGAAGGCCTGTGCGGCGCGGCCACGCTCGCCCCGGCGCAGATAGACATCGCCGAGGCCGTCGTACGCCGTCCAGTTCGCCGCGCTTTCGACCGAGCGCTGGAACTGTTCCTCTGCTTCGCCCAGCCGGCCCGCCTCAAAATAGAGTTTGCCCAGACGGTTTCGCGCTTCCACGTTTAGCGGTGAGAGCGCGACTGCGGCCCGCAGTTGCAGCTCGGCTTCTGCGCGCCGGCCCATCTCTTCGTAGGCCGTTCCCAGCTTCAAATGCGGCTCGGTGTAGTTGGGTTTGAGCCGCATGGCGCGCTGGAGATATTCGACCGCCTCCGCGTAATGCTTCTGGGTCGTCTCGGCCAGGCCGAGGTTGTTCAGGATGATGGCGTTCCGGGGCGCCAGTCTTAGTGCCTCCAGCCACTCGCGTTGCGCGGCCTCGACTCTTCCCTGTCTCCAATAGACCGTTCCCAGGTTGTTGCGAATGTGGTAGGCATTCGGCGCAACCGCCAAGGTCTTCGTGTAAAGCCTCACGTCGTCATGCCAGTCGCGATTTCGGGTCACGATGCGGGTTGCGTACAGCGCGGCGACAAGGCCGAGCGCACCGAGGAGCGCTTTGCGCCAGACAGGCCGGCCCTCCGCGCTTTTTTCCCAGAGGCGAACGCAGCCCCAAGCGGCCAGCCAGCAAAAGCCCACCGAGGGCAAATAGAGATAGCGCTCGGTGAAAACGTTGGCCGCCATCCAGCGCGGATTGAGGACGGGCCCGAGCGTGACTACGAGCCAGACAAGTCCGAACGACGCCGTCCGCGCCCGCCGCCACAGAGCCCCGACAATCACCGCTGCCAGAAGCAAGACGCCCAGCCCGGCGAGGACGCGCGGGTCGAGGAGGCTCGCGCTCCGCCGGAAAACGTAGAAAGCGCAGAGCTCGGCGGGCCACAGCAGCTTCCAGAAGTATTGCCCCACGAGCGCCACGGCCGAGAGCAACGTCTGATACCAGGTCAGGTCGGAGATTTGCAGCACGGGAGCCAGCGCCCCGAAGAAGCGTATACGGAAAAGCAGATAGGCAATAGCCAGCATCCAGAGCAGAACATAACGCGCCAGCTTCTGAAGCCAGGTTGTCGCTGCGCGGTCATCACGGTAGAAGTGCTCGTAAATGGTGGCCAGGACCGGAAGTGTCAGCGCCTGTTCTTTGGAGAGTAGGGTCAGGAGGAAGCTGCTCACCGTGGCAAGCTGCGCCGGGCCGGAACGCCCGCCAGCGGGCCGAGCCACCCGGAGAAAACACCCGAACGTAAGGAGATAGAAGAACGTCAGTTCGAGGTCGGTCACGGCCGCCACCCAGGCGACGGATTCAGTGTGAACCGGGTGCAGCGCAAACAGGCCCGCGGCCACGAATGCTGCGCGGCGATCCCCATACATTTGCAGGGTGACCAGGAAAAGGACGCAGACGGTGGCGGCGTGGAGAAGAACGCTGGCCAAGTGAAACCCGTACGCCAGCGGTCCGAAGAACTGGTGGCAGAGCAGATACCCGAACGTCATCATGGGGCGATAGTAGTTCGTCACGCCCTGTGCGCCGATGTAGGACCAGACCGTCGTGGTGAAGATCTCCCGCAGATGGCGGAAGCTTTGAACGTAAGGGTTATTCAGGACCTGCGTGTTGTCGTCGTAAACGAAGGAGTTGAAGAGGATATTGGTGTAGGGCAAGACCGCGCAGAGGATCAGCAGAACCAGAAGCGTCACCTCAGACCACGCGGCCACCCCGCAAGCGCGGCCGGCGGGGGGCTGAGCGCCTGTCGTGGCTGGCCCAGCTTGGCCCTCGCGGGCGCTCATGGCTGCTCCTCAACCTTTGCCGGGGCCTCGACCGTTTCTGTCCGCAATCCCCACCGCCGGGCTCGCTCACCCCAACTGCCCGGCAGTATGACTGAGAAGTGAACTTCTCCATAGCGCTTAAATAGCCAGTTGGCCAGCAGGAAGCAAGGCGGGCCAAGGACGAGCCCCGCGAGCACGTCTACCAGGTAGTGGTAGCGAAGATAAACGGTTGAAACCCACAGGCTCAGGATGAGCGGGGCCAGGATCCAAAACAGGCGGCGCGAGTTCCGATAAGCGTACATCCAGACTACGAAGGAGATCCCAACGTGCAAACTGGGGAAGACATCGCGCAGGATGCGCGCGTAATCCAGGAACTCGATCTGGCGGTTGACGATCGCCAGCGGTTGGCTCAGGGCTACGGTGTACTGATCGCGGAGCGTGTACAGGGGTCCGATGGCGGGAACGAGCAGATACCCGATAACCCCGAAAAAGGTGACTACCAGCACGCCAGCCATCATCTCGCGGAAGCGAGCGCGCGACCGCCGGAGGTAGATGAAGCACGCGACGGTGGGGATGTTGAGAATATGAAAGGCGTAGGCGAACTCCATCCAGGCGGTAAGCGGCGGGCTGATGAAACGCTGTATGGCCACGCTAGCCTGAAAACCGAAGAGCTTCTGGTCCCAGGCGATCAACTCCGCGTCCCGGTCCGTCGTGACCAGCAGGTGCGTGGCGTCACCCCACAGCGAGTAGTACATCATCAGAATGACCAGGAAGGGGAACCAGTCGCGCACGATTTCCCAGTAGGGGTGCACGAACTCCCGCAGCCTCGGGCCCGGCTCGGGACAGGCCTGGCGCCCGCTGACGAGGAAATAGTGGACAAGCTCCTTGGCCAGGAGCAGCGAGACCGCGGGGACGATGACCAGGACGTCAGCGGGGTGGAGATCCGAGTGGCGGATGCCCCGCAGGAAAACCCGTATGGCGAGGGTGAAGAGGAAGAACGTGAGGGCCACCACGTCCTCCAAGCGGAGTCGGAGGGGGAGTCGGCTGCTACTGGGCATACAGCGCCTTCAGGGCTTCAAACCGCTTGCGCGCCTCAGGTGGGAAGGGGAATGTGGCGGTCTGACTCAGGACATCCAGCGCCGCCGCTGTGTTCCCCGCCAGAAAGTGCGCGTGCGCCAGGCCTTCGACGGCCGATTGCTGGGTCGGGAACAACTGGAGCACCTCGAGAAAAGTCCGCTGTGCCTCCGGATACTTCTTCTGCGCCATGTAGCTGTACCCCTGGAGGACGTAGGCGGCGGCGTACATGCGGTTATCACGAATCATCTGCTGAGTCAGGGGAAACACCTTCTCGTGCTGTCCCAGAAAATAGTAGGCGGCCGCCAGGCGATAGGCGTCATCCTCATCCAGCTTTCCGCCGCTGAGCGATTGAATGATTGGCATGTCTGCGACCACGGAGGCGAATTGACGCAGGGCCAACTTGACGCGAGCCAACGTCTGCCAATAGCCGAGCACTCCGGGGCGCAGCTCGACCGCCCGCAGGGCATTCGCATAAGCCTTGGCGAGTTGCGCTTGCGCCAAATCCTTCTCGCTTGTCCAGGCGAAATTCCGGGCAGCCATGTCGGTGCCCACGTCACGCGCTCCCAGAATCACCAGGAGCAGGATCAGGAGATACAGCGCGCCCCTGCCCACGCCAAACCGGCTGCCCTGCCCTGGGGCTCCCGGCACGCCCAGGCCAGCCACGGCCTTGGCAGCCAGCAGGCCAAGGAAGACCAAGCTCAGCGTCTTTAGTGCCGTCCAGAAGATGAAGCGCACTACTTCCATGGGTCAGGTCCAATATCGCTTGCCGCAGGCTTCTACTGAAGCAGCCGGAGATCGATTTTGCTTCCCGGCGCGAGAGCCGCTCGTCCGTCCGGGCCCACGCAATACGCTGCCCCGGAAGGGTCTCTAGGCACAGCGGACAGGAACCCGGCAGCCACCAGCTCCCGAAGCGCGCGGGCCTGGTGCCCTTCTCTTGCGCGGTACTGAGCCAACAAGCGACTCAGATGCTCCAGCTCCTCCTGTGCCTGAAGCGCCAGCAAATGCTCGTGTGCACTTCTGCGGATCGACTCGTTCTCTGCCTGGCGATAGATTTCTGACCAGAGGAGACGCGAGGTTTGGATTTGCCCGCCGGCTGCCGCCACGGTCGCCGCCAGGGCCTTCATCCACACGCCAGCCCCTGGCCGCTCACTTCCGGCCTGAAACGCCCGCGCCGCGCTGGCGTAATCTTTCAGGTCCCAATAGTAGATGAAGCCAAGGTCCTGCCACAGGCGCCAGTAGTCCGGATTCGCGACAATGCCCCGCCGCAGCAAGTGCAGAGCTTCCGTGGGTTGGCCCGCCCCACCCGGCGCCTTTTCGGCGAGAAATATGGCTCCGAAGCGGTAGGCAATCACCAGTTGCGGGTCCAAGTCGGTCGTGATCCGCAGCAGCGGCCCCAACAATTCGAACCGCGCCGCGTGCCCCAGGCGCTTCCTTCCGAAATACTGGACCACGCGCGTCCAGTAGATGTTCGCCAGCAACCCCTCATGGCCCAGGCTCAGGCGCCGGAGGATGTGCCCGGAGGGGACATACAGGACTTCGGCAATCTTGCCCTGCGCGGCTAACTCCCGGTCAATCCCGCGCTGGAGCGGCACCAGGGCCAGGAGACTCGCCACCAGGAGCAACCAGCACACACGCCGGACGCTCGGCCCCGGAGAAACGGCAACGCCACCGGCAATCATCGGAATTCCCGCTCCTCAAAGGCCAGGATGGCCGCGGAGACCAGGATGGTCCCGTACAAAAGCGCATAGAGGGAATTCGAGACCAGTACGGAGCCGGAAATCTTCTCGCCGTGCGCCACCTGGGCAATCACATTGAAATCGCCGAAATTGGGCAGCAGGTAATAAAGGACCGCCGTCAGCTTCTCGACCACAGCACTTCCTGTTTCCTGTCCGAACCAGCGGATGTCGGCCGACAAGTTGCCGATAACGTAGAGGCAGAAGGTGAAAACGGCCGAAAGGATCGGTGTGGAAAGACAGGAGAAGAGCAGCGCCAGGCCCACCACCAGCGCCAACTGCAAGAGAATGAAATAGACCGCTTCGAGCACCACGAGGTCCGCGCTGCTGAGGTGTCGCTTCTGGTAGAAAAGCGCGGCATATAAGCCTACGGTCATGATGGCAGTGTTGATGACCAAGGTGAGGAGAAGCCCAAAGTACTTCCCGATGATGAACTCTGCACGCCGGACGGGCTTGGAGAGGATGCTGTAAATGCTTCGCCGCTCGATCTCTTTCCACACCAGGCCGATGCCAATGAAGATCGCCATCAACAGGCCGAAAACGGAAATCGAGCTCAGGCCCAGGTTCACCAGGATGATCTGCTCGATGCCGACAGAGATGCTGCCGAAAAGGATCGCGGCACCAATCAGGAGCAGCGCAAACACAAGGAGGTTATACAAAACCCTTTCGCGCACGGACTCCTTGAAGGTGTGAAGGGCGATGCTGGCGACGCGCCTCATTTCTTCCCCCGCTCTGGATCGGGAACGGCCACGGCTTCCCTGTGCTGAGACGCATTCGGCGTGGCGCCCATCTGGGCCATGAAATAATCTTCCAGCGACATCTTCACGGGGTTGAGAGATACGACCCCTGCGGCGTGGCGAATGGCCAGGGCAAGGACCCTGGCGACGTCGGATTCCGCGGGGACCTCGAGGCGCACCCGGTGCCCCGTCCGCACCACCGAGCGCGTATAGGGGCTGAGTTCTCTCAACAGCTCGGCGGGGGGATTCTCCAGGACGACCTCCGTCACCGCCACCCCCAGGCTGAGAATCTCATGGAGTTCTCCACACCCTTGCAAGCGCCCGCGGTCCAGGATAGCAACCCGGTCGCATAGCACCTCAGCGTCCGAGAGGATGTGGGTGGAGAAGAAAATAGTCTTGCCTTCGCCCTTCAGTTCCAGGATGAGGTCGCGCACCTCCCGGCGGCCGAGCGGGTCAAGGCCCGACATCGGCTCATCCAGGAAAATCAGTTCGGGGTCATTGATGAGCGCCTGGGCAATCCCCACCCTCTGCACCATGCCCTTGGAGAACCGGCGAAGTGGGAGGTGGCGGGATTCCGCAAGTCCCAAGCGCTCTAGCAGGCGATCTATCCTCCGTCGCCGTTCCGTCGGCCTGAGGCCAAACAGCTCACCTGCATAATTCATGAACTCCTGGGCCGTAAGATGATCGTAGAAGTAGGGGTTCTCCGGAAGATATCCGACCCGGCCGTGCATTGCAACGTCCTCAAGCTCGCTGCCCAGGATACGAGCGGTTCCCGAAGTAGGGAACACGAGGCGTAGCAAGATCTTCAGCGTGGTGGTCTTCCCTGCCCCGTTCGGTCCAAGCAGGCCGAAGACTTCGCCCTTCTCCACGCGGAGATTCAATCCATCCACGGCGCGCCTAGGCCGCTTGCGGAAGAACCCCACGTAGTAGTCTTTCGTCAGCTCGAGGGTTTCGACGGCCAACATGATTAAGAATCGAATGATCCCGCAGACATCAGGCTTTCGGTTCCTGCGTGGCACAGTAGAACCGCGCCGCCCGAGGAGCCCGGTGGATACTATAGCTCAATGGATAGGAGATGAGGAAGGCCCGGCAGCTCCGCCCACGCTCATGCGAATCACACCGCTCGGGTCCGAATAAAAGTAGCGACTGCCTGTCGAACCAGGGACGGCCGGACTGGCCTGGACTTGATAGCTGGAATACGCGCCCGCGACGGGCGCACTCGGCGTGTAGCTAAAAACGTACCCACTCTTGCGGCTCGAGGCCAAAATCTCATCAATCAAGTCAGCCGCCGCCTTGGTTGCCGGCCCGCTCGCAGGAGGTCCAAGCTGCGCCAAGGTGCTGGAGTAACCCGCCTGGTAGAAGGTGCTGTACGTTACCTCGGCGGTGTTGATGAGGCGGCAGGAACCGACGGCTGACGCTTCGTTCGCGGCCACGCGCGCACGGAGGAAATTCGGGATCGCCATTACCGCGATGATGAGAATGATGGAAATGACAATCAGCAGCTCGAGAAGCGTGAAGCCCGTTTCCCGTCGCACTTTCATCTCCCTGTAACGTCTGCCTTCAACCGGCTGCGATTTATACCCGAACCGGCTGCTGCGCACCCTTAGCTTGGCGATGCGGCTGCGCTCCGTGATCCCGGCACAGTATCAAGCATTTCGCGTGCCAAGTGCAAGCGCAGGGGAAGCTCCCCACCTGCAAGTTGTCTCGTGTTTTCGGGGAGATAACGGTTGGTCTTGCCAAGCGTGTAGCTGGCAGTGCCCGCACTGGGATGCGTGCGCCGACCTTTGCGGAGAGGGCCTCCAGAGGCCTAGGCGAAGACCACTTCAAAAGAGAAAGGGGGAACCGGTATGGCTCCCCCCTGCAAACTTCAACAGAGCTGCTCCAGGCGTGCCACTAACCACCGATGGGTGAATCCGCAACCGAAGCCGTGCCAGTGCTGTTTTGGCGAATTACACCCGAATGGTCAGTGAAGTAGTAGTTCGTCCCCGTCGTGCCCGGAGTCGTCGGGTTGGCGCGGAGCTCATAAGTGTCAATCCTTCCGGCGATCACCGATCCGGCTACATACGGGAAGCTGTATCCACTCTTCGTGCCAGCGGCCAGCACGCTATCGATCAACCCTGCGAGCGCAGACGTCGGGGGGTCAGCCCCGGGGCCCAGAGAGGTCAGATCCGTGCTGTACCCCGCGTTATAGGTTGAAGCGTAAGTGATCTCTGCTGTGTTGATGGTGCGCAGGGATCCCACTGCCGAGGCCTGGTTCGCCGCAATCCTCGAACGCAGCAGGTTCGGGATAGCAATCGCCGCGATGATCAGAATGATCGCCACGACGATCAGCAGCTCAATCAGCGAAAAGCCGCGTGAGTGCTTCCTCATTCTCTCCTCCTTATGGTGCTTCCATCCCCAGACTTCCAGGAATGGCCAACCTGAGGGGAGCAACTGTTGTTCCAAATGACAGGCCAAGTCGCTAGTATCTTGAGGAATCAACTGGTTGAAACACCGCGACTTATCTATGCAGTGGAATGAGATTGGTGCCTTCGACGAGAACATGCAAGTCCACCTGCCGGTTTTTGGCGGGGGGCGTTGCCAAATTTTGTCACGGCACAAGCAGCAAGCCCTCCTGTCGCAGTGTGTTTCTTGCTCTCAGAGGCCGTATTTCTTGGCGTAGTGGCGGAACGACCGGTAGGACATGCGCAGAAGCTCCGCAGCGCGCGTGCGAACGCCTCCCGCAGCTCGCAGCGCTTCGGCGAGGTACTGTTTCTCGATCTGCGCGATGCAGGATTCGAAGTCAATTCCCTGTTTAGGAATCTGCACCGCCCCTTCGCCTAGCGGGGTGACACCGGTCAGGGACTCCGGCAGGTGTTCCAGGCGAACCAGTCCATCCCGGTCACTGCTGACGGCCACCGCACGTTCGATGGCGTTCTCAAGCTCGCGCACGTTCCCAGGCCAGGGATACTGCATGATCGTGGAGAGGGCTGGGGGGTCAAAGTCCCGCAAGGGCTTTCCCATCTGGAGGGAGTACTTCCGCAGGAAGTGGCGGGCCAGGGGTTCGATGTCGTCCTTGCGCTCGCGTAGCGGCGGCACATGGATCGGGATGACGCTGACGCGGTAGTAAAAATCCTCGCGGAATTGCCCTGCGCCTACCATGCTCTTGAGGTCACGGTTCGTCGAAGCAATCAGCCGTACGTCCACCGGGATGTCCACGGTGCCGCCCAAGGGACGCACCTTTCGCTCCTGGAGCACCCGCAGGAGCTTGACCTGCATACTCAAGCTGGTCTCGCCAATCTCATCCAGGAAAAGAGTGCCGCCATGCGCTGACTCAATGATGCCCTTCTTGTTGGTGTCCGCCCCTGTAAAGGCTCCTTTAAAGTATCCGAAAAGCTCGCTTTCCAGGAGCGTCTCGGGGAAGGCGCCGCAGTTGATGGAGACAAAGGGTTTTTCGCGCCGCGGGCTGGCCTCATGAATCGCCCGCGCGACCAATTCCTTTCCCGTCCCGCTGTCGCCCGTGATGAGCACCGTGCTCGTGGTGGGCGCCACGGTGCGGAGCATCTCCAGGATGGCCTGGATCTTCGCGCTATGGCCCACGATATTGTCTTGGGCAAAGACCCGGAGCAATTCTCGTCGCAGGCGAATGTTCTCCTCGCGCAGGGCCAGCTCTTCCAGGGCCCTGGCGACGACCAAGCGGAGTTCTTCGATGAGTTTGTCGGTCTTGATGACGTAACGATAGGCGCCGAGGTTCAAGGCCTGCACGGCCGTGGAGACTGTGGGGACGGCCGTAATCAGGATAAATGCGGCGGGGTTGCGGCTGGCCTGGGCTTCCTCGAGCAGGTTGATGCCCGTGATGTCCGGCATGCGGATGTCGCAGACAATTACGTCATAGACCTGGGAAGCCAGCTTGCTCAGCGCTGTCCGGCCGCTGGATACGGTTTCCACTACGTGCCCGTCTTTGCGAAAGGCGATTTCCAGCAGCTGGCAGAGCGATTTCTCGTCATCAACAATCAGCAAACGGGCCATGAGATATCCGACTTGTGAATTGTGAATGATAAATTACGAATGACAAGGCGCGCGAAGGAAAGCGGACCCGCAACCGCGGGTTCCAATTCGTCACTCATAATTCATCATTCTTCGTTCAGCGTTCATCGCGGTTGGGTCCGGGGCAGCTGGACCAGAAACCGCGTTCCCTTTCCTGGCGCCGACTTCACCCGGATGCGCCCGCGATGCCCTTGGACAATCTGATAGACGATCGCCAAACCGAGCCCAGCCCCGTTCGTGAAGCCCGCCTGGAAAGGCTCAAACAGCTTCTCGACCTGGACTTCCGTCAGGCCGACCCCGCTGTCCGATATTGCCACGCGGACGTTTTGAGCCCCGCCGTCCTCGATCTCCGCCGTGAGAGTTCCCCCTGCGGGCATGGCCTTCAGCGAATTGTCGCAGATGTTCCAAAAGACCTGCCGCATCTTGTCCGGGTCTGCACATGCCATGACGGGGCGCGGCGGTAGCTTCCGTTCGAGCCGGTAGGTCGGGCCAAACAACGGGTGATGCTCAATCAGCAGCAGGGTTTCCTCCAGCAAGTTCACCAAATCTACATTGCGGAATTCGAATTTCTGCTCCCGGGAATAAACGAAGAAGTCTGAGACCAGCTTGTTGAGGCGCTCCGACTCCCGGTTGACAATGTCGATCAGCTTGGCCTGGTCATCGTCGAGCTGGGCGATACGCTGCAGGAGCTTGACCGAGCCCGCGATCGAGGCCAGCGGATTCCGAATCTCGTGCGCGATGCCTGCGGAGAGGCGGCCCAGCGTCGCCATGCGGTCTTTGGCGCGATACTCGGCTTCCAAACGCTTTTCTTCCGTTAGGTCTTGGAAACTGTACACGTACCCCACCACGCCGGTCTCCGGCAGCGTCAAAGGTGAAGCACCGATGCCAAGGATGCGACGTCCCGCGCGAGGGTGGAGATAGGTAATCTCCTGGCGGGGATTGCGGGCGGGCGATTCCACGGCAGTTCCTTCCGCCGGAGCCAAGTTCTGCAAGGCCTCTCCAAGGGATTTACCTATCAGCTCCGCTGGCCGGCGACCCAAGATGGCCGCCCCGGCGGGATTCAGATCCCGGATGGTCCCATCCAGAGCGGTCGTGATGAGCCCATCCCGCATGCTCTGAATAATGTTCTCTTTGATAGCTTGCAGACTGGCGACCTGGCCGCTCTTGTCCCGAAGCTCGGCTCCCGCCTTGCGGAGGCTCTCCGCCAGGTAGCTGGCCAAATAGGCAACTGCAAAGAAGCCAAAAAGGGTGACGAAGATCTTCACCTGGAGTTCTCTCAAATCCACGGAAACCAGGGAAGATGTTGCCAGAAAGCGCAGACCGGGGTAGCGTCCGGTGAATTCAGGGTAAAGGCTGGGGAGATAGGCGAACTCCAGAAGAAAACCCATGAAAACGAAGCTCACTGCCGCCACCAGGAAGACGCGCCCGCGGGGCAGCAGCATGCTTGCCAGAATGATTGCCACCAGATACAGCGAGAGATAGTTGCTATCCAGGTCGCCTGTGACATGCACGATGGCGGTGATGATGCTCACATCCGACAGGATCTGCAGGTAGGCTTGCTGCAAGTAGTCCCGGCTAATCTGGTTGTAGATCAGAAAGAACAGGTTGAAGGTGTACCAGAGGATGACGGCGATCCCCAAGTACCTCACCGAATCCGGGTGGCTCGGGTCAGGCACCACCTGCCGAATGGAATACTCTATGGCAAAGACGAAGGTGATGATGACAAAGCGGATCTTGATGACGTAGGGCAGCCAGGCGTGAATTTCACCTGTGAACTTCATGGAAGCACTTACAGGAATTATAGGGAGTGGCCTGCTTTAACTCAAGTCTCGCCCCGCGACAAAGCCTGACGGCGGCAAACGGTTGAAGCTGAGCCCGTGGGCGGCGCCGGGACCGGAAAAAGACATTCCGGGGCTCCTCGGGTCAAGCCCCGGAACGTACCTAATTGCGTGTGTGCCTCAACCGGCCAATTTGCCGATGAGGTTGAAGAGAGGGAGATACATGGAGATGACCACGCCGCCCACGACAACGCCCAGGAACAGGATCATCAGGGGCTCCATGGCGGTCAAGAGGTCGCCAACCGCCGCGTCCACCTCATCCTCGTAAAAGTCGGCGATCTTCTGGAGCATGGCGTCGAGAGCGCCGGTCTGTTCGCCCACCCCGATCATCTGCACCACCATGTTCGGGAACACCCCGGTTTCACGTAACGGGTCCACGATGGTGCGCCCGCCTTCGATCGCCTTCCGCACCCCCAAAATGGCCTTCTCGACCACCGCGTTCCCCGACGTGCGCGCCGTGATGTCCATCGCCTCGAGCATGGGGACGCCGCTGGTGATCAGTGTGCCCAAGGTGCGCGTGAAGCGTGCCACCGCGATTTTCCTCATGACGTCTCCCAGGATCGGTACGTGCAGCATGCTGCGGTCAATCAGCATTCTGCCGTTAGGCGTCCCGTAGTACCACTTGAAGCCGTATCCCCCAAGACCCAGGAGGATGATGAGCGGCAGGGCAAACGTCGCCACGGCATTGCTGGCGCCAATGACGATCCGGGTGGGGAGGGGCAGGTCAACACCCAACCCCGCGAACAGCGTGGCGAAAATGGGAACCACCTTCCACAGCAGCAGGAAGATGACGCCGCCGGCGATGCCCAGCACCGCGACGGGGTAGATCAAGGCGGATACGACCGCACGCTTCAACTTCACCGCCTTTTCGATGTACCCGGACAAACGCTGGAGAATCGTGTCCAGGATACCGCCCGTCTCCCCGGCTTCCACCATGTTGGTGTAAAGGTCGTCGAAGATCTTGGGGTACTGCCGCAGCGCGTTGGCCAGGGTCGATCCGCTCTCCACCGAGGATCGAACACCCGCCAGCACTCTGGCGAAGGCTTTGTTTTCCTGCTGGGATGAGAGGATTTCCAGGCATTGGACCAAGGGCAAGCCGGCATCGATCATCACCGAGAACTGCCGCGTGAAGATAGCCAGTTCCTTGGCGCTGACCCTGCCCACCACCTTGGGCTTCGGGATAGCGATTTCCCGACCCTTCTCCACGATCCGGGTGGGCGTAATCTGCTCGCGCCGCAGGAGGCCGTCCAGGGCCTCACGGCTTGGGGCCATCCGAGTCCCGCTGACCTGTTCGCCGGTGCGGGAGGTACCACGAAATTCGTATTGCGGCATCGTTTAGTCACCTCACTGGTTGACCCTTACGCCCGCGGGCAGCCACCACTCCTAGCGCCGCGCGGGTGTATAGGATGTTGGCGGACGTTGTCCGGCGGCAGTGGGGGCACCCCGGTTAATCATATCCTGGAGTTCCTCCGCGTTGCTCGAGCGCGCCATGGCCGTGTCCAGGGAAATCAGCCGCTGCTGGTACAGCGAGTGGAGCGCTTGGTTGAACGTCTGCATGCCGAACTTGTCCTGGCCTGACTGCATCGCCGAGTAGATCTGGTGGATCTTGTCTTCGCGAACCAAGTTGCGGATGGCAGCATTGGGGACCAGGATTTCCATGGCCATCGCCCGCCCTTTGCCGTCGACTCGCGGCAGGAGCGCCTGGCACATGATGCCTTCCAGCACCAGGGAGAGTTGCGCGCGTATCTGCGATTGCTGGTGCGAGGGAAACACGTCGATGATGCGGTTGATGGTAGAGGAAGCGGAGTTCGTGTGCAGCGTGCCGAAGGTCAAGTGACCGGTCTCGGCGATGCGCAGCGCGGACTCAATGGTTTCCAGGTCACGCATCTCACCGATCAGCACCACGTCCGGGTCCTCGCGCAGCGCCGCGCGCAGAGAATTCGCAAACGAATGAGTATCGGAGTGCACCTCGCGCTGGTTCACCAGACATTTCTTGTGCGCGTGAATGAACTCAATGGGGTCCTCGATCGTAATCATGTGCTCGTGGCGCGTCTCGTTGATCATGTTGAGCATCGTCGCCAGCGTGGTGGACTTGCCGCTGCCGGTCGGGCCGGTTACCAGGATCAGTCCGCGGGGCCTTTCGCACAGCTTGCGGACCACCGGAGCCAAGCCGAGCTGGTCAAACGACTTGATCTCAAAGGGGATCACCCGGAACACGCCGGCCACGGCCCCGCGTTGGTTGAAGAGGTTGCCGCGAAAACGCGCGATGTTCTTGATGCCGAAAGAAAAGTCGAGTTCCAGATTCTCTTCGAAGCGGTGCTTTTGCGCGTCCGTGAGGATGCTGTAAGCCAGTTGCTTCGTGTCGGCGGGCCCGAGCACCGGAAGGTCTTCGCAGGGTTTGAGCGCCCCGTGGAGGCGAATGCGTGGCGGCGAATTGGTGGTGATGTGGAGGTCGGAACCCCCCGAATCTACCATCCTCTTCAATAGTTCGCTCAGGCTCGGTATCGGCATCGCTGGCGCTCTCCTTCCCCGCGCTCCGGCGCAAGGCCGCGGAGAATTCTACAGAACAGTCTCGCGGATGACTTCTTCCAGGGTCGTTTGCCCGTTGGCCACCTTGATCAAGCCGCTCCGACGCAGACTGATCATACCCTGCTCAATGGCTTTGCGCCTGATCTCCAGGGCCGAAGCGCCCACCAGGATCAGTTCGCGCAGCTCGTCGGTGACTTCCAAGACCTCGTACAAACCCACACGCCCCTTGTAGCCCTTGTTGCCGCAGGTCGCGCAACCCCGGCCTTTATAAGCTTTCGCCGTCTGGGCTTCCTCGGGCGTAAACCCCGAGTCGATGAGAACCTGCGGGCTGAGGTCTTCCGCCTGCTTGCATTCCTGACAGACGCGGCGCGCTAACCGCTGCGCACAGATCAGGTGAACCGAGGTCGCCACCAGGAAGGGCTCGATCCCCATGTTCATCAGGCGCGAAATCGTGGCCGGCGCGTCGTTGGTGTGAAGGGTCGAAAGAACCAGGTGGCCCGTGAGTGCCGCTTTGATGGCAATCTCAGCCGTCTCGAAGTCTCGGATCTCGCCCACCAGAATGATGTTGGGGTCCTGGCGGAGGAACGACCGCAGGGCCGTGGCGAAGTTCAGGCCGATCTGCTCCTTCATCTGCACCTGGTTGATCCCCGGTAGCTGGAATTCCACCGGATCTTCCGCCGTGATGATATTGGTATCCGGCTTGTTGAGCTGGGCGATGGAAGAATAAAGCGTATTGGTCTTGCCGCTGCCCGTGGGCCCGGTCACCAGCACCATCCCGTAAGGCTTGAAGATGGCCTTCTGGAACTTGGCCAGCGACTCGGGCTCGAAGCCGAGCTTCGTCATGTCCAGGCGCAGGTTCTCCTTGTCGAGCAGCCGCATCACGATTTTTTCGCCGTACAACGTGGGCAGGACAGAGACACGGAAGTCGAGCTGTTTCTTCCTGCCGTTGTGCATCATCCGGATCATGATGCGCCCGTCCTGGGGCAGGCGCTTTTCGGAGATGTCGAGCTTGGCCATGATCTTCACGCGGCTGATGATCGCGTCCCGCAGCTTGTTGGGCGGGTTCATGATGGTGGCGAGCATTCCGTCAACCCGGTAGCGCACGCGGTATTCCTTCTCGTAGGGCTCCATGTGGATATCGCTGGCCCCGCGCTTCACCGCATCGGTCAGGATGTAGTTCACCAGCTTGATGACGGGAGCCTCTTCCGCCGCTTTTTCCAGGGCCGCGAGGTTGAGGCTGGATTCGTCCTCGGCCTCCAGTTCGACACTCTCCGCCTGGCCCTCGTCGATGAAGCTGACAATCTCCTCGATCTCCTTCTTGCGCTCCACATCCTCGATGCTGCCGTAGTGCTTCTTGATGGCCTCCGATATGGCGCTTTCCGAAGCCACCACCGGCTCGATGTTGAAGCCCGTCATGAACTTGATGTCGTCCATGGCGAAGACGTTGGTGGGATCAACCATGGCCACGGTCAGCGAAGAGCCGACTCGGCTCAGAGGCAGGATCTGGTACTTCATGGCCGTTTCCATGGGAATCAGCTTGATGACGTTGGGATCGACTTCGAAGTAGGCCAAGTTGATCGATGGGACGCCGTACTGACGGGAGAGCACGGCTGTGACTTCGTCATCGCTGAGGAAACCCAGTTTGACCAGCGCGTTTCCAAGCCGCCCACCGTTGGTCTTCTGATATTCGAGGGCTTGCTTGAGTTGCTCGCTCGAGATTACCTTCTCTTTGATGAGTATTTCGCCAAGCTTTCCCGACATCCCCAAACCCCCAGTTAGGGACCATTGCAGTCCGAGACCACAGGAACGTATGCGCACGCCACGAGTTCGACAATCGGCCCTAAGTGACTCACTTATCGGCATCCTAGAGAACTCAGAAAACAAAGTCAAGCCGATTTCCTCGGGCGGGTTCCGGCATGCCCCCGAAGCCACTGATTCCCCCACCAAAGCTGGCCGCCTTGACTTCACTAGGGCGGGAGTATAGTTTTGACGAGTATGGAGTTAGCGACGGTCGAGCCTGAGCTGGAGGCGGCTGAGACGCTCCGTCAGTACTACGAAACATTGCATCAGCGCCTAGGCCCGCAGGGATGGTGGCCGGCCCGGACACGGCTGGAAGTCATCCTCGGCGCCATACTCACTCAGAATACCGCCTGGACCAATGCGGCCTTGGCCCTGCGCCGGCTGCGGAAGGCTGGCCTGCTGAACCTGGCCAGGCTGCAGCGGGCATCGCGATCGGAACTGGAAGACTGCATTCGCCCCGCTGGCTTCTATCGCCAGAAGGCTCTGACGATCCGGAATTTCCTCGACTGGCTGACGCGCGCCTGCGGGGGTTCGGTGGCGACACTTTTCGCACCTCCAGCCGAGGAAGCACGCCGGGAGCTACTGAAAGTCAGGGGCCTCGGGCCTGAGACGGTGGACGCCATTCTGCTGTACGCCGGGCGCCACCCCTTCTTTGTTGCTGACGCCTATACGCGGCGCATCCTGGCCCGGCACGGACTGGTATCCGCGACGGCGGACTACTCGGCGGTGCAGCAATTTCTGCATCGGCACTTGCCGGCAAATCAGGCCCTGTTCAACGGGTACCATGCGCTGCTGGTCGAGGTGGGTAAACGCTTCTGCCGACGCCAACAGCCGGATTGTGAAGCGTGCCCCCTCAAGGCATTCCTGCCGCATCACAGCTTCTTGGCGGCGGGCCTCCACGGTCCAGCCGTCTCCGTTGCGCGCTCGGGAGTACAATAAAGCCGCTCTCTCGAAACCGTTATGGGCGAGAAACCACAAACCCGGCGCAGGGCTTTTCTGATCTTCCTCCTGGTTATGGTCCCTCTGCTGTTCTTCCTGGGCTGGAGCCAAGCTTCGCTAAACCTGTCGTTCATCCGGCCCACCAGCGCTCAGCAGACCATTCTTCTGCTGGCTGTCTCCACGGTCATATTTCTCGCCTTCGTGATTTTCGCGCTGATTCTGATCCGCACCCTGCTCAAGCTTTACGTGGAGCGGCGCCGGGAGCGACTGGGCGCACGGTTCAGAACCAAAATGGTTGTGGCGTTCCTCGGCCTCTCACTAGTTCCCGTCTGCTTTCTGTTCATCTTCGCCTACGGCCTGATCAATCGGAGCATCGATAAGTGGTTCGGGATTCCCTTTGACACTGTCCGCAGAGACGCCAACGAGATCTTCCGCCAAGTCGAATCTCAGGCGCAGGAGCATGCCCTTCACGACACCAGCTACCTCGCGGCAGACGAAGAACTCGCCCGTGCCCTGCTCCGACAGGAAGCTGCGCCGCTGGAGCTCTTCCTGGCACGCCAGTCGAAGAATCTCGGCCTCGAATCAGCGATGTGCTTCGACTCGCAGGGACGTCTGCGCGCCCGGGCGGGCAACCCCTGGCCCAGTCCGTCCGAGGTTGCACCTCTCTTTCCCGAACTGGGATCCGGACGAGTGCCACCCGAAGGCATTCCTGCGCGCTGGCGCTCCGGTAATGCGGACCTTTTTCTGGCGGCCTGCCCCATACTGGGAGCAGAAGGCAAGCGCCTGGGGACTCTAGTCAGCACGAAACAGTTGCCTACCAACATCAGGCAGATGGCGAACGAGATTCAGCAAGAAG
The DNA here is from genome assembly GCA_964495535.1 of uncultured Acidobacteriota bacterium. Taxonomy (GTDB): domain Bacteria; phylum Acidobacteriota; class Terriglobia; order UBA7540; family UBA7540; genus JALHUF01. The sequence goes on from CAZBWJ010000008.1 coordinate 73,886, forward strand.
CCCAGAAGTATGACGAGCTGAGCCGCGAGCGGAGAGGCGTCAAGCGCAACTACCTTTCGATGCTCTGGCTGCTTACGCTGCTGATCATGTTCCTTGCCACCTGGTTTGCGCTCTTTCTTTCCAAACAGGTCACAGTTCCCATCCAGGCCCTCGCCGAGGCCACGCACGAGGTCTCCAAGGGAAATCTCAACTATCAAGTGACAGCGCGGGCGGATGATGAGTTGGGGATGCTCATCCGCTCGTTTAACGAGATGACCCATCAGCTTGAGGAGAACCGCCGCGCCCTGGAGCAGGCCGCGAAGGACTTGCAGCAAGCCAACCGCGAGCTGGAGGAGCGCACCAACACGACGGAGGCCATCCTTCAGAATATCCCTACAGGGGTTATTTCCTTTGATCCTCAGGGTCAGATCACGCAAGTCAACTCCACAGTTGAACGAATGTTTGGTCCTGACGGGGCAAAATCGGCGCGGACCCTCAACGACCTGTTCTCCCCTGAAGACGCCCGGGAGATCGCGCGTCTGTTCCGTCGCGCGGCCCGCCAGGGAGTCGTCAGCCGCCAAATGGAGCTGGATTTCGGCAAGCGACGCGCCTTCGTTTCCCTGACCCTTTCTTCCATTCGGGCCCGCCACGGCACCGGGGGCACGGTCCTGGTGCTGGAGGACCTGACGGAGCTCGTGAGGGCTCAGAGGGTTGCGGCATGGCAGGAAGTGGCGCAGCGGATTGCCCACGAAATCAAGAACCCCCTCACTCCCATCCAGCTTTCCACCGAGCGTATTCGCCGACTGATCGAACGCGCGGCTCCGGAGACGCTTTCCCAGGAACTGGTGGACGCGGTCGCGCAGAGCGCTTCGCTTGTCAGCCGCGAGGTCGAATCACTCAAGGCGTTGGTGGATGAATTTTCGAGCTTGGCGCGTTTTCCGGCCTCTCGGCCGGCACCCGCTCGTTTGAACGCCATCATCGAAAAGGCCTTGGAAATATTCAATGGCCGGCTCGACGGCATTGCGCTGCATCGCCAACTGGCGCCCGACCTGCCCCCAGTGCAGGCGGATCCCGAGCAGATGAAACGCGCCATCGTGAACTTGATTGACAATGCGGCCGAAGCCCTGGAGCATTCCGCGCTCAAGGAGATCTGGGTTCGCACGACGCTCGATCCCGAGCGCGACGTGGTCGAACTGGTGGTGGCAGACAGCGGACCCGGCATTCCGGTTGAAGCCAAGGAGAGGCTGTTCCTGCCCTTCTTCTCCACCAAAAGGCGCGGGACGGGGCTGGGACTTGCCATCGTCAGCCGCATCATCTCGGAACACAACGGCTCGATCCGGGTCGAGGAGAACCAACCCACGGGAACGAGGTTTGTCATCGAACTTCCTGTTGACCGGGCGGCGGTGAATGCGGAATGATGAATGCTGAATGATGAATTCTCAGTGCTCAGTTGCGCGCGATGAACCGAAATCCGCGGTTGCGCGCCCGCTGCGCTTCGCGCGCGTCTTGTGATTCGTAATTCAGCATTCATCATTCATAATTCACAATTCTCATGGCTCGCTACTCGCTTCTGGTTGTTGACGACGAAGAAGGGATTCGGCAGTCCTTGACCGACGTCCTTCAGGACGAAGGTTATCGGGTCGAGGCCGTGGAGAGTGGCGAAGCCTGCCTGGAGTCCCTGGCCAAGAGGAACTTCGATCTGGTTCTGCTCGACATCTGGCTGCCGGGCATTGACGGGCTTCAGACCCTGGAAAAGATCCAGGCCCTCGAAAGTCCTCCTGTCGTCATCATGATCTCCGGGCACGGCACCATCGAAACCGCAGTTCGCGCCACCAAGCTGGGCGCGTTCGACTTCATCGAGAAGCCGCTTTCGGTGGACAAAACCTTGCTCACGCTGAAACACGCGCTCGAGCAGCTACAGCTCGCGGTGCAGAATCGCCAGTTGCGGGAAGAACTTTGGGGCCAGTACCGCATCATCGGCGACAGTGTACCGATGAAGGCCCTGCGGCAGCAGATCGCCCTGGCTGCCCCCACCAATGGCCGCGTGCTGATTTACGGGGAGAGCGGGACCGGGAAAGAGCTGGTAGCCCACGCGCTACATCTCATGGGCCCGCGCGCTGAGCAGCTTTTCGTGGAAGTGAACTGCGCCGCTATTCCCGAGGAGCTCATTGAAAGCGAACTGTTCGGCCACGTGAAGGGATCGTTCACCGGAGCTCTGGAGGACAAAGTCGGCAAGTTCGAACAAGCCCACGGCGGGACGCTCTTCCTGGATGAAGTCGGCGACATGAGCCTGCGGACGCAGTCCAAGGTTCTGCGGGTCATCGAAGAGCAGCGCTTCACCCCCGTCGGCTCCGGCAGCAACCTCACCGTGGATGTGCGCGTGATTGCCGCCACCAACAAGCACCTGGACGAGGAAATCCAGAAAGGCAACTTTCGCGAGGACCTTTTCTACCGGCTCAATGTCATTCCTTTCTACGCCCCCGCCTTGCGCGAGCACCCCGAGGATATTCCCGCGTTGGCCAGGTATTTCCTGGAGGAGTTCGCGCGGGCTTACGGCCGCCGCCCCAAGCACTTCTCGGAATCCGCGATGGAGGTCCTGCTCGAGTACCGCTGGCCGGGGAACGTCCGCGAGCTCAAGAACTTGGTCGAGCGCATGGTGATCATGGTTGGGGGCGATCGCATCGAGCGCCGTCACTTGCCCCCCACCTTCCACCACGACCACGCGCGGTCACATCCTCCTCGCTCCGCCGGTATGCGCTCCACTGCGGGCGGCCACTCCAGTCTCCAGGAAGCTCGCGCCGCCTATGAGCGCGATTACATCCTGCGCAAGCTCGAAGAAAACCAGGGCAATGTCACCCGCACCGCCGAAGTCCTCGGCCTCGA
>CAZBWJ010000009.1:0-1238 GCA_964495535.1 uncultured Acidobacteriota bacterium
ATCAGGGTGTCGGTGGCAAGCACGCCCGGCCCGCCCGCGTTGGTCAGGATGGCCAAGCGGGGCCCCTTGGGATTAGGCTGCTTGCCCAGCACCTCGGCCACGTAGAACAGTTGCCCCATGGTCTGGACGCGTAGCACGCCGCAGCGGCGAAAGGCCGCATCGAGGACGCCGTCGCTGCCCGCCATCGTGCCGGTATGCGAGGCCGCCGCCTTGGCTGCCGCCTCGCTTCGGCCCGCCTTGATGATGATGATGGGCTTCGAGAGCGCCACATCCCGCGCGGCGGAAAGGAATCCCCGCGCGTCACCGATCGATTCCATGTAGATGATGATGCTGCGCGTGTGCGGGTCATCGCCCAGATAATCAATCAGGTCGCCCCAGCCCACATCCGCCATCGAGCCGATGGAGACAAAGGCGCTGAACCCGACCATCTCGCGCAAGCTCCAATCCAGCACCGCCGTGCACAGCGCGCCGCTCTGACTGATAAAGCCGATGTTCCCCGGGCGCGCCATGGCGGCGGCAAAGGTGGCATTCAGTCCGGTGGTGGGGCTCATCACGCCCAGACAATTCGGCCCAATGATGCGGATTCTCCCGCGCCGCGCCTCCGCCAGCGTCTCCTGCTCGAGTTGCGCGCCCTGCGGCCCCAACTCCTTGAAGCCCGCCGAAATGACAATGGCTCCTTTTACCTTGGCGTCCACGCAATCGCGAATCACCCGCGGCACCGCAACGGCAGGCGTCACCACTACCGCCAAGTCAATCTGCTCCGGAACGGCCCGGATGTTGGGATAGGCCTTCACTCCCAGCACGTGCGACCGCTTGGGATTGACGGGAAAGACCGCCCCGCCAAAGGGGTTGCTGATCAGGTTCCAGAAGAGCGTGCGGCCAACGCTGCCGGGATTCTCGGTGGCGCCAATCACCGCCACCCGCCCTGGGGCGAAGAAGACATCCAGCGGATGCTGCCGCCCGTGAAGAATATCGTGGGCCGCTTCAAGCTGTGGGGGTCTACTTGGCTTCATTGCAGGCTTCTCCTTACGGACTCGATCACTCTCGGACGGAATGGCCCCTCAGGCCGTGATGATAATACTACTCCCGCGCAGCGGTTCACTCCAGAGCAATTCGCGGGCCTATCCGACAAACCGCCCGCGTATCAAAGCATGGAGCGGAATCAGATCACTTGCCCTTCCGTTCGTGGGACTATAATGGCGGGCGGCAAAACAAGTTTCATCTCGAGGGTTTCTCAT
>CAZBWJ010000009.1:1338-12829 GCA_964495535.1 uncultured Acidobacteriota bacterium
TCGTGGGACTATAATGGCGGGCGGCAAAACAAGTTTCATCTCGAGGGTTTCTCATGGCCCAGAGAACCTCATCGTCTACTGGACGGACTTCAGGGAGGTGTCCGGATGAAAGAGACCATCGGATTCAGACTCAACGGAAAGGCCGTGCGTCTTGAAGTCGATCCTAGTCGCTTACTTCTGTGGGTTCTACGGTATGACCTGGGTCTAACCGGTACCAAGTACGGTTGTGGAGAGGGGCTTTGCGGGGCGTGCACGGTGCTTGTGGATAGGGAAGCCGTGCGCTCGTGTCTGCTGGAGGTAAAAGCAGTCGCGGGCAAGGAGGTTATGACCATCGAGGGTCTGGCCAAAAACGGCGAACTTCACCCCTTGCAGAAGGCCTTCGTTGAGCATGATGCCCTTCAGTGCGGGTACTGCACTCCGGGGATGATAATGAATGCCTACGGCTTGCTGCTGAACACTCCTCAACCGTCGCGGAGTCAGATTATCGAACACATGGAGGACGTCTTGTGCCGCTGTGGAGCCCATAAACGGATCGTCCAGGCAATCCAGACGGCCGCGAAACAGATGGGAGGAGCCCAAAGATGAAAAGCGATGACGACAAGGAACGCAGCGTCTACGAAGAATACCTGGAACCTGACTTCTCTGATGTAGATAAGGCAAGGCCGGCCTTTCCGCTCGACCGCCGACAGTTCCTGAAACTTGTGGGCGGAGGCATCGTTGTCTGTTTCTCCGTTCCCAGTTCGCTGGCCATTCAGGAGCGCGAGAGGCGTCGCGGGCAGGGTCAGGAACTCCCCGAGGATTTCAATGCCTTTCTCAGGATTGGCGAAGACGGCCGCGTAACCGGTTTTACGGGAAAAGTCGAGTTGGGCCAGGGAGTCATTACCTCACTGGCTCAGATGCTGGCCGACGAACTCGACGTGCCCCTGGAATCGGTGGACATGGTGATGGGCGATACGGATCTCTGTCCTTGGGACCGGGGAACTTTCGGTTCCATGACGACCCGCTTTTTTGGCCCTCCTTTCCGAGCGGCCGCGGCCGAGGCGAAGGCAGTACTGGTGGAGCTGGCCGCGGAACAACTGCAGGTAGCGAAAGCTCGGCTCAAAACCAAGGCTGGCGTCGTTTATGAGGAGGCGGGGCAGAGGAAAGTAACCTACGCCGAACTGGCCAAGGGAAAGAAGATATTGCGGCACCTGAAGGGCGCGGCACTGGAAACACCGGCCGACTTCACCATCGTAGGGAAATCCACCCTAAGAAGAGATAGCGTTGAAAAGGTCACCGGCAGAGCCAAGTTTGCCGGGGACGTGAGGGAGCCGGGCCTACTGCACGCCAGGATACTGCGACCTCCAGTTCACGGCGCCAAACTCATCCGTGCGGATACCTCCGGGGCGCGAGAAATCGAAGGCGCCCTGATCGTCGAGGACAGGGACCTGATTGCTGTCCTTCATCAGTATCCCGACGCAGCCGAGAAAGCTCTCGCCAGAGTCAAGTCCGAATATGATCGGCCAGCGCCAAGCGTGGATGACAAGACGATCTTTGACCACCTGCTCAAAGTCGCGCCGCAAGGACAGACCGTTACCGAGGCTGGAAATCTTGCTGAAGGGCAAAGCGCCGCCCACTTCGTCGTCGAGGAGACCTACCTGAACAGTTATGTTGCTCACGCCCCCATCGAAACGCATACAGCTCTGGCGAAAATCGAGGGAAACAAAGCAACCGTCTGGGCCTCCACCCAGACGCCTTTCGGCCTGAAGGACGCTGCGGCTTCGCTTCTCGGCCTCCCGCCGCAGAATGTCCGGGTCATTACGCCCTTTGTGGGTGGAGGCTTCGGAGGGAAGAGCAACAACCAGCAAGCCCTGGAGGCGGTGAGGCTGGCCAAGCTGACCGGAAAGCCTGTCCAAGTCGCCTGGACGCGGGCCGAGGAGTTCTTCTACGACACGTTTCGTCCCGCGGCGGTCGTCAAGATAAACGCCGGAGTCACAGAATCAGGGCTGATTTCGTTTTGGGACTACGGCGTCTATTTTGCCGGAGAGAGAGGCTCGCAGCAGTTCTACAACATCCCGCATCATCGGACGATGGCCTATGGTTCCGGTTGGACGGGTGCACCAGGCTCACATCCGTTTGCCACGGGACCCTGGCGTGCTCCCGCCAACAACACCAATACCTTTGCCCGGGAGTCCCACATCGACATGTTGGCCTCCAAGGCCGGGATAGACCCGGTCGAGTTCCGACTGAGGAACTTGAAAGATGAGCGAATGCGCCGCGTCTTGCAGGCCGCCGCCGAGAAATTCGCCTGGTCAGCGGCCAAGGCGCCGAGTGGGCGCGGCTATGGGGTAGCTTGCGGGACCGATGTCGGCACCTACGTCGCGCATATGGCAGAAGTGACAGTGGACAAGCAGACAGGGCGCGTCCAGGTCAAGCGAGTCGTCTGCGCCCAAGAGATGGGATTGTGCATCAACCCCGAAGGCGCCCGGTTGCAGATAGAAGGCTCCGTCACGATGGGCCTGGGATATGCCTTGACGGAGGAGATTCGATTCAAGGGCGGTGAGATACTCGACTCCAATTTCGACACCTACACGATTCCACATTTCTCCTGGTTGCCGGAAATCGACACGGTCATCGTCGAGGCGAAAGACTCGCCGCCGCAGGGCGGCGGAGAGCCGGCCGTAATCTGTATGGGTGGATTGCTCGCCAATGCGGTGTTTGATGCCACCGGCGCCCGGCTGCGGCAACTGCCCATGACGCCGGAACGGATTAAAGCCGCGCTCTCGCGTTCGTAGCACGGCCGTCTCGGCCGTGGACGCCGCGCTGTAGGGGCGGACTGAAATGTCCGCCCTGATTTTCCCCTAACGCCCCGCCGGTCCTGTAGCGGCGACCCCGACGCGTCGGGGCAGGCTGTCCTCGTCGTCGCGGATTTGCCTGGGCTGTAGCGGCGGCGTCCCCGCCGTCGGGCGCGGTTGCTTCGGCCAGCACAATCAAGTAGGATTAGCGCCATGAGCGAGTTGGTTTTCGAAGTCACTCAGGAGGCCGACGGCGGCCTGGTGGCCGAGTGCTTGACGGAGAGCATCTTCACCCAGGCCGACAACTGGGAAGAGTTGCGGCAGAACGTTAGGGAAGCCGTGGCCGCCTACTATTTTGACCGCTCCGAACGACCTTCCGCACTTCGGCTGCACTTGGTGCGCGATGAGGTCTTGGCCAACGGATGAAGATCCCGCGCGGCTTGAGTGGCAAAGACCTCGTCGCCCTGCTTTGTCGGGACTGGGACTACCGCATTGTCCATCAGGAAGGCAGCCACATCGTGCTGGAGACCGACAACCCCTCTCATCATCGCCTGGTTGTGCCCGCGCATAAGAGTTTGCGGGTTGGAACTCTGAGCGCCATTCTTCGCGCCGTCGCGCGTCACAAGGGCGTCGAACGCCAGGATCTGCTCAAGTCACTTTAAGCACCGTGGCGCAGAGATGGGGTCAGGACTCTGCGGTCTGTAATCGCCAAGAAAAATGAAAGGCCGCGGTCCCGCTTTGCGCGACCGGGCTACGGGTTACCTGACGACTGCGTGGGGGAAAGGGCACGACTTCCCGGCCTCCGGCCGGGGGGAAAGGGCACGACTTTAGTCGTGCCGCAAAGTCGTGCCGTAATCCTGTTCTCCTGCGGCTTCAGCCGCTGAGGCCTCAGGGGCTGAAGCCGTGAATGAATCAAATCGACTCCGCTTTGTTCGGCACGGATGAATCCGTGCCCTTTCGCAGAGCCGCACATTCGCCGGGGGGCGCAGCGCCGCGCACCCGCGTTCGCCGAAGGCGAACAAGGTGAATAGCCGTGGGTGGAACCCACGGAAAAGGGTCGCGAAATCAATGATGAGATCTCGACCCTGAAGGGGTCGAAGCGGAAACAAAGGGATTGAACCCCTTCAGGGTTCCAGGGATTCAAATGGGCCATTCGTTTCCGGGGGCGCTGCCCCCGGTTATTCACCTTTAACCCCTGCGGGGTTCGCGGGTGGCGCACAGATTGCGCTCGTTGCGGTGCCAGCCGCTGTCGGGCGATAACCGCGATATCAAGATGACGCTTATATATACCCAGCGCGGGGGAAAGGCAAGGGGTAGGAGGACAGGTCCTAGGTGCTGGGTGCTGGGTGCTGGGAAGACGAGGCGTCAGAAGGCAGAAAAACAGGGGCTACGGGCGGAGGAGGTCGTCAAGCAAGGCAGCCAGATCCATTTCAAGGTGCGCGGCGACCTCGCGGAGGATGCTGTGCAGCGTGCCCACGCCCAGTTCCCTGTGCGCGGGGATGGTGACATGGTGCTCCCTTCGTTTGAGCACGGACGTCAAGCGCAGGTGGCTTCCGTTTTGGCGGGTGATGTGATAGCCGTACGGTCGAAGCAGGGCTGCCAGCTTCTTCCCGTCCAGGTCGCGGGGGAGTTTCAAGTGGGAATAACCTCGTCCTTCACCAGGTGAAGGCGAATGAGCCGCGGAGCCGCCTCGGGGTCGAAGTGGCAGCGCACCGCGTCGCGCACCATCTCCCGGAGCTCCTCCAGGGTGTCCGCTTCCGTAAAGATCGCATGCCCCAAAGCGTGCGCCTCGAAACCGCCCTCCGGCGATTCCTCGACTTCGAAAATGATCTCCGTCCCATTCATGGCAGCTCCCTACTACCAATTCTAGCAACGCGGGGAGTGAAAAGCAAAAGCAGGTAGCGCGGACTTGGACTTCAAAGTCCGCGGCCTTTCGCCGGCGTCAAATGTCAATTTCTATTAAGGGCCGCAGTCCGTCAGCCGACGGACTGCGCTACCTCCCGCTTTTCAAAAAACCCGCGAGGAATCAAACGGCCGATTCGTCGTGGCTACCCGCCTTGTGGCGGAGATGCGGCGGAGGATCCGGTCTGCGACGGGGCCAGCCGGGCCACCGCATGGCGCAGGAACATGGGCATCAGACGCAGCAAGAACACGAAGAACTTGTAGCGCCAGCCTGGGACTACAATCAGATGGCCGCGCCGCAGGCCGCGGCGCGAGGCTTCGACAACCGCCTCGGCCGTCAGCCACCAACTCGCCGGCACCAGTTTCCGATCGAATCCCATGACATCGTGAAACTCCGTCCGCGTATAGCCGGGGCAAAGCGCCTGCACGCGCACGGGCGACCGGGCGGCTCTCAGTTCCAGATAAAGTCCCTCGGTGAAAAAGACGACCCAGGCCTTGCTGGCGTAGTAGCTGGTGTTGCCCGGCCGGGTGATGAACGCCGCCACCGAGGACACATTCACCACGGCGCCCTGGCCGCGCGCGACCATCTGGCGCAGCGCCGCGTGGGTGAGCCGCAGCGTGGCCATCACATGCAGGCGATGCATCGCGTCCTGGGCGTCCACGGCGGGCGCGCAGAACCGCTCGGTGGTGCCAAAACCCGCATTGTTCAGCAGGAACGCAAGATTGTCTGCGCGGGCGATCCGATCCTCTACCGCCTTCAGCTCCTCCTCCTTTGTGAGGTCGGCGGGCAGCGCTTCCACTTCGACGCCGTGCCGGCTACGCAACTCGCCGGCCAACGCTTCGAGACGCTCCCTACGCCGCGCCACCAGCACCAGGTCGTAGCCCTCCGCGGCAAGCCGGCGGGCATACGCCGCGCCAATCCCCGCCGAGGCGCCGGTCACCACCGCCAGAGCCCTTGAGTCCGCCATCGCCTCCTCCTCCCCAACCGAGAACGCGTGATTATGCCATGCCGCAGAGCATTGAAGATTGCTGATTGGCGATTGATGAATGATAACTGCGAATGGGCAACTGGCTACTGACAACTGGCGCCGGGAATCTTTGCTGCATCGCGCTTCTTGCCCAACGCCTTCCCAGCCGATAATACCTACGCGGGCGGTCAGCAGGTAGCCACGGTTCTCGCTCTCCGAACCGCGGGCTTTTTCGGGAAAGAGCCCACAGTTGATTCAAACGCCGAATCAACTGTGGCTATCCGGCTCGAGGAGGAGGCACGCCGCATGGCGATGAGACTGCTGGTGGTGGACGATGACCAGGACGTGTTGAACGTCATCAAGAATCTGCTGCAATCGTTTGGCTACGGAGTGCTGGCGCTCGCGGACAGCCGGGAAGCCGCCGCGCGCGTGAACCGGCAGAAATTCGACGGCGCCTTCATCGACGCACGCATGCCCCACCTGGACGGTCTTGCCTTAACGCGGCATATTCGTACCTCCCCCAGTAACAGCAGTATCCCGATTTTCATGCTGACGGGCTACGACGACGTGGATAGCATGCGCGCGGGCTTCCGGGTGGGAATCACCTTTTCCCTGAGCAAACCGCTCGATGTGTACCAGCTTCGGGGGCTGCTCGCGCAAATGCGCGGTGCCATGCTGAGGGAAAAAAGAAGCTATGTGCGCCTGCTGCTGCGCACCGTTGTCCTTTGCCGCGCCGGCGAACATCAGTTCACCTCAGCCAGTGTGAACTTGAGCGAAGGCGGAATGCTGCTGGAAACCTCGGGCGGTCTGGAGGAGGGGCAGGAAGTCGAGCTGCAGTTTTCTTTGCCTACGTCTGGCGAGCTGCTGAACCCTCGAACCCGGGTCGTGCGGAAGGAACCTCCGGATCGGATCGCCGTGCGCTTCACCGAGCTGGCTCCGGAAGAACGCCAAGCCATTCAGACTTACATCGCCGGGATTATCCGAGAGTAGCGGCGGTAGATTCTCTGTCTGGTTAGAGGGGCGCAGATCTTCTGAGGTCTACAACCCTAAATGCCCCAAGTGCAGCCCATCGCATCGCGGGTCGCCGGGTCGGACAAAATGTCCGGAGACCAGACACCTAGCCTGAATAGGCGTTTCAGGGAAAACGAGCCATCACGGAATTCCATTCGCGGATTAACTGCTTAGTTTCAGGGATAGTGGTGGATGTTCGAGATGAGTTAACTACGCCTTAAACCCGCGCTTCACCTTGGCGGCTTTCCTGGCGACGGAGCGGACGAGTTCTGCTTTGTAGTCGCCGAGCTTGCTGGCCAGCGCTGCGTCGGAGGTGGCGAGAATCTCGACGGCGAGGATGGCCGCGTTGACCGCGCCGGGCTTGCCAATGGCCATGCAGGCCACCGGCACGCCGCCCGGCATCTGCATCATGGAGAGCAGCGCGTCAAGCCCCGCGAGCGGCGTGGTCACCAGAGGGACCGCAATTACCGGCAGCGTGGTTTCGGCAGCAATCGCGCCGCCCAGGTGCGCCGCGCCTCCCGCGGCCACGATGATCACCTTCAGGCCGCGCTCGATGGCGGTGCGGGCGTACTCCGCCGTGCGCGCCGGCGCGCGGTGCGCCGAGCTGATCTCGACCTCAAAGGGCACGCCGAACTTCTTGAGCGTTTGCGCTGTCTCGGTCATGATTGGCAGGTCCGTATCACTGCCCATCACAATCCCTACCCGCGGCCGCGGCTTCTCAGTCATGTCGGTTTCTCTCCGCCTCGCCCCTTCGTTTGCGGCGGCATGGTCATGGCCCTGCCCGACTACAGTTTCAGCGGGTCAGGGGCTCGTTGTGTTACCGGATTGCTCGGCCCGAGGGCGCGGCCCAGCCGCCGCAGCCCTTTGGCGCCAATATCGCGACGGTAGTGCATGCCCTCGAAATGAAGCTTGCTGACCGCAGCGTAAGCCCGTCCGATAGCGGAGGGCAAGTCTTCGGCTGTGGCGGTCACTCCCAGCACTCGCCCGCCCACCGTCAGCAGTTGGAGGTCGCGGAATTGCGTTCCGGAGTGAAAGACCTTGACGCCACCTTGCGACTCCGCGGCTTCGTGTCCGGTAATCACTTTCCCAACTTCCGGCTTACCCGGATAACCCTTGGAGGCGAGCACGACGCACACCGCGGGGTTGGGGCTCCAATGAGCGTCCAGCGCGGCAAGTTGCCCACTCTGTATCCCCTTGAACAGCTCGACGAGATCCGAGCGCAGGCGCATCATGATGGGCTGCGCTTCCGGGTCACCCATCCGCACGTTGTATTCCAGCACTCTGGGCCCCTCCGGAGTCATCATCAGCCCGACGTAAAGAAAGCCGCGATAGGGAGCCCCTTCGGCGGCCATGCCGGCCAGGGTCGGGGAGACAATGCGGCGCAGGATGTAGTCGCGCTGGCGCGCGGTCAGAATCGAGTCGTCGCTATAGGCGCCCATGCCCCCGGTATTCGGGCCCTGGTCGTTGTCGAACACCGCCTTGTGGTCCTGGGTGGGCACGAGAGGCAGCACGCCCACTCCGTCGGTCAGCACGATGAACGACATCTCTTCGCCGACCAGACACTCCTCGATCACCACCCGCTCCCCGGCGCTGCCGAGCGTTTTCTCGCGCATGAATTCGACCAGCGTCCTCTCGGCCTCCTCGCGGCTGCGCGCTACGACCACGCCTTTGCCCGCCGCCAGCCCGTCACCCTTGACGACCACGGGAACTCCAAATCCCGCTAAGGCCTTGAACGCGTCCTCGAAGTTCTCGGCGACCGCGAACCGCGCCGTGGGGATGTGATGGCGCTGCATGAATTGCTTGGCGAAGATCTTGCTCCCCTCGAGCTGCGCGGCGGCCTTTGTGGGCCCAACGACCCAAAGACCCTCCCGCTCACATTCGTCCACCACGCCCGCCACCAGCGGGGCTTCCGGGCCGATGACAGTGAGATCCGCCTTGAGCCCCTTGGCCAGCTCCAGGATTTCCTGCGGGCGGGACGCGTCCACCGGCACGCACTCCCCCTCCTGGGCAATCCCCGCGTTGCCCGGGGCGCAATAGATCTCTTCCATGTACTGGCTCTCGCGCAGCTTCCACGTCAAAGCGTGTTCCCGTCCGCCGGAGCCAATCACCAGGATCTTCATAGGCGGCGCTACACTATCGGCACTTCCTACGGTTTGTCAATCGCAAGTGGGGGACGCGCCGGGCTCTATGGCCCCTGAGCCAAAAAGCCTATGGCAGGCTTTGCACGCCTCCTGCGCGGGAGGGCCACGATGAGCTTTTTCCACGGTCACGACCGCCACCAGCCACGTCGGCGATTTCTCAGGAAGGGCTTCGAGTTCTGGGGAGCATTTGCTGCCGCCTCGAGCGCTTCGCGGGATACATCGGCCAAAGCATTACAAAGACTGAGCCCCGAAAGCCGTCGCGCCGTCGGGGCGCGACAATAACCGACGATTCGTGGTGAATTGACTCTCCGCTTGATGCGGCCTAAGATAAGCGGCAAGTAATGCCGGTGAGGCTTTCCCCCATGATGGGCAAGACCATCTCTCACTACCACATCCTGGAGAAGCTCGGTGGCGGGGGTATGGGCGTGGTCTACAAGGCCGAGGACACGAAGCTCGGCCGCTTTGTAGCTTTGAAGTTCTTGCCCGAGGCGTTAGCAAAGGACCATCAGGCCTTGGAGCGCTTCCAGCGCGAGGCCCGCGCTGCTTCCGCTCTTGACCACCCGAACATCTGCACGATTCACGAAATTGGTGAGCACGAAGGTCAACTCTTCATCGTCATGCAGCTTCTCGAAGGGCAGACGCTGAAGCACCGCATCGCTGCCAGGCCGTGCAAGGCGGACGAACTGCTGGACCTCGCAATTCAGATGGCTGACGCGCTGGACGCGGCGCACGCCAAAGGGATCGTCCATCGAGACATCAAGCCCGCGAATGTTTTCTTGACGGCGCGCGGCCAAGCCAAGATTCTCGACTTCGGGCTCGCCAAGCTCACCCCGCAACCCGGAGGGCCGGGTTTGAAACCCGCGCCTGCGGCCGAGACGGCGCTAACCGCCTCCCTCGAGCCGGAGCATCTCACCAGCCCCGGCGTGGCCATGGGCACGGTGGCCTACATGTCGCCCGAGCAGGCGCGGGGCGAAGAGCTCGATGCGCGCACCGACCTGTTCAGTTTCGGCGCAGTGCTCTACGAGATGGCGACGGGGCGCCCAGCCTTCTCCGGTGACACCACGGCGGTCATCTTCGACGCGATCTTGAATCGTGCTCCAACGCCGCCAGTCCGGGTGAACCCCGACTTGCCCGAGGAGCTGGCGCGAATTATCGACAAGGCCCTGGAGAAAGAGCGGGAGATGCGCTATCAGAGCGCCTCCGAGCTTCGGACAGATTTGAAGCGTCTGAAACGTGACACGGATTCGGGGCGAGCTGTAGCGGCGGCTGTAGCGCCGGTATCCCCACCGGTGACTCGCTTATCAGGGCGCTGGCGGAGGCCGCTAATCGCCGTGGCTGGCGTGGCCATCATCGCGGCGGCAATCATCGGATATTGGCTCTTCCGTCCACCGCGTGCGCCCGCTGCACGGAAGGCCCTGGCCGTGGTCGCCATCGAAAATTTGACGGAAGACCGGTCGCTCGAGTGGTTGGACCGGGGTGTGGCCGAACTGCTCACGACGAATCTGGCCCAGGCAAAATCGCTGGACGTTATCTCCACCGAGCGCGTCCGCGGCCTGATCAACCGCCGCACGAAAGGCGAAGGACGGTTGCCAGCCGGTGAATCGCAGGATGTGGCAAAGGAAGCGCGCGCGGACATGTTCCTGAGTGGCGCGTTGTTGAAAGTGGGCTCGCAACTTCGCCTGGACTTGCGCGTCCAAGAGACCGCCACCGGAAAACTCCTTTTCGCGGACAAGGTCGAGGGCGACAACGCCCAGGCGGTCTTCGGCATGGTGGACCAGGCGACCGCCGGCATCCTGGCGCGGTTGGCGCCCGGTGAAGCGGCACCGAAGCCGAACGTCGCCGCCAGCCTTACGTCGAATCTCGAGGCCCTACGCGCGTACGAGGAAGGCCTCAGCTACTTCGACCGTTTTTTCATTGAGGAAGCAACCAGCGCGTTTCGGCGCGCCACGGAGCTCGATCCCCAGTTCGCCATGGCGCACTACATGCTCTGGAGCGCACTTTCTGGCACTGACCTCTCCGCATCACGTGAGGCCATGGCCCGCGCCTCAGCCTTGGCCGACCGCTTACCCCTGCCCCGGCTCCAGAAGCTCGTAATCCAGTCCGGACGACTCGCACAAGATGGGCACATGCAGGAGGCTGAGCAGGTGGCAGAGACAGCGGTGCGCGAGTTCCCGCGGGAAATTGGACCGCGCTTGCAACTTGTCTTCGTCCGAGTGGGTGAGTCGAGATGGCCGGAAACGAAGCCGCTTCTCGAAGAGATTGTGCGCCTGGATGATCGGCAGGCGTTTCCCTACAACATGCTCGCCTATGCTTGCGCGTCTGAGGGTGATCTGCCGCACGCCTTGGCCGCCTTGGACCGTTACGCCGCGTTGCTCCCGCCTAACGACCCCAATCCGATAGATTCCCGTGGCGACGTACTGGCAATGAATGGGCGCTACGAAGAGGCGATCGCAGCCTATCGGCGGAACCAGGAATTGAACCCGACCTGGTTCGGGATGGCCGCAAATAAGATTGCGCTTGTCTATCTGCATCAGGGTAAGTATTCCCTGGCCGAAGCAAGTGCCCAGTCGGCGTATGACAGAGCCAGCGGGCCCGATCGGGCGGGACCGGCGAGCGTGCTCGGCGACATCGAGGTAGGCCGGGGTCGGCTCGACCGCGCAGCGGCTCGCTACGAGGAGGCGGCGCAGATGTCTGC
>CAZBWJ010000009.1:12929-41588 GCA_964495535.1 uncultured Acidobacteriota bacterium
GGGGTCGGCTCGACCGCGCAGCGGCTCGCTACGAGGAGGCGGCGCAGATGTCTGCGTCTCGGAACCCTCGCAGGGCCTATACGTCGCTACTGAAAGCGGCTCAGATCTATTTCGAGCAAGGTCAGCCCGAACCGGCACTGGCTTTGGCGCGCCGCAGCACCTCACCTTGGGCAGTGGGGTTGCGCGGGACAGCTTTCCTGCTTTTGAAGAAGGACGCGGCGGCCGAGAAGGAATTCACCGCTTTGCGCACATCGGTGACACCGTGGGTTGGCGAGTACAGGGCCGGGAAGATAGCGGGGCTTCAACGCTTGCACGCCGCCGCCTATGCCGGGCGGTGGCAGGAGGTGATCGCAAGCTGGCCGGAGCTCGGCCAACAGTACTGGCCCGGGTACGCGCTGGACGTTGGTCGGGCTTATCTCGAGATGGGCATGCTGGCCGAGGCGGAGCGGCACCTGCGGTTCGCGTCGAATGTGAACCGTCTCTGGAGTAGCGAAGACGCAGTCACCGCTCACAACTTCCTCTCTTACACCTTAGCCCAGTTTTACCTGGGAAAGGTTCTCGAGCAGACTGGCAAGAAAGCCGAGGCCGTCGACGCCTACCAGGAATTCCTGAGCCACTTCGAGAATTCCACCGCCAAGCTGCCGCAGATTGCCGAAGCCCGCGCCGCGCTGAAGCGCCTGATGTAGCCGCGCGCACCTGTCCCCGTTAACAAGGCTTCGGGCCATCCGCGGGTCGAGACCACCTGGCAATCAGACCTGCTAGAATGATTGGTTGTCATCGGAGCGAAAAGCTAATCTATGTCGTTGAGCTTTACGGAGAACTACGACGTGGTTGTCGTGGGCGCGGGGCACGCGGGTGTCGAGGCCGCCATGGCCGCGGCGCGCATGGGGTTGAAGACTGCGCTCTACACCATCAACCTCGACCTCGTCTGCCAAATGTCCTGCAACCCGGCCGTGGGCGGCATCGCCAAGGGGCATCTGGTGCGCGAGGTGGATGCGCTGGGCGGCGTAATGGGCGAAGTGATCGACACCGTGGGCATCCAGTTCCGTTTGCTCAACACCAGCCGCGGCCCGGCGGTCTGGTCGCCGCGCGCCCAGGCGGATAAGCGGCGCTATCGCGCCCGCATGCGGCAGGTACTGGAATCGGAACCGAACTTGCGCATCAAGCAGGCGGAAGTGGTGGATTTGCTCTTGGTAGGGGAGGGCTCCGCCCTCCCGCGGGAGCCCGAAGGGCTCCCCTACCGCCGCGTCCAGGGCGTTCTGTTGCGTGACGGCCGCACGGTGGAAGCTGGCGCCGTGGTCATCACCACCGGCACGTTTCTCAACGGGCTCATCCACTGTGGCGAGCAGCAGTATCCCGCGGGGCGCTCGGGCGAGCCTCCCGCGGTGTTGCTCGGCGAAGCCCTGCGCCGGTTGGGCTTCGAGATGGGGCGGCTCAAGACCGGAACGCCGCCGCGCCTCGACGCGCGCACCATCGACTTCTCCGAGTTCCAGGTCCAGCCCGGCGATCCGATTCCCACACCGTTCAGCTTCCGCACCAAGGCCATCACGCAGCCGCAGACCGTCTGCTGGATCGCTTACACCAACGCCGAGACGCATCGCCTCATTCGCGAGAACAAGCATCGCGCCCCGCTCTACTCCGGCCAGATCAAGTCCATCGGCCCGCGCTATTGCCCGTCGATTGAAGACAAGATCGTCAAGTTCCCTGACAAGCCGCACCACCAGCTTTTCCTCGAGCCGGAGGGATTGGACACCAACGAAATCTATGTGAACGGCATGGCCACCTCGATGCCCATCGACGTGCAGGCGGCCATGGTGAAGTCCATTCCGGGCCTCGAGAACGCCGAAATGATTCGCCCCGGCTACGCCATCGAGTACGACATGGTGCAGCCGACGGAACTCTATCCGTGGCTGGAGACGAAGAAGATCCGAAACCTCTTCCTCGCCGGGCAAATCAATGGCACTACGGGTTACGAGGAAGCGGCGTGCCAGGGCATCATGGCGGGCATCAACGCCGCGCTGCGGCTCCAAGGCAAGGACCCCGTCACCGTGGAGCGCACGCGCGGCTACACGGGCATCTTGATTGACGATCTGGTGAGTAAGGGCGTGGATGAGCCTTACCGTATGTTCACCTCGCGCGCGGAGTTCCGTCTGCATCTGCGCATCGATAATGCCGACGAGCGCCTGATGCCGCTGGGATACCAGGTGGGGACTGTCGGGGCGAAGGACTACGAAGCGTTCCTCGAGAAGCAAAAGAGAATCTCTGCCACCACGAAGTTCCTGCTGGAGAACACTCTTGATCCGGATGCGCGGGTGGGCCGCGAGATCTATACCAAGCTCGGGCTGATGACGGGCGGCCGGCTCACGGCGCCCGCGCCGCTCACCGGCGCGCAGCTCCTCAAGCGCCCCGCAGTGCGAATTGATGATTTGATGGCCTGGATCAGCGAAGGGCTGAACTCTGTGGGGGCGGTCGGCGCCTGCCCCGATGCCCTCGGGGACCGCCGCCCCGGCGGTGGGGATCCCGCCGCTACAGGCGCGATTCATGAATCGCCCCTACTATCGCGGGAAGAAGCCCGTCGCGTCGAGACGGACTTCAAATACGAAGGCTATCTCCAGCAGCAGGAAAAGCAGATCGAGCGGATGAGGCGCGCCGAAGCGCGCCGCATTCCGGAATGGTTCGATTACCGGAAGGTTTCCGGCCTCTCGCGCGAGGTCACGGAGAAACTCCTCAAGGTTCGGCCCCTCACCCTGGGCCAAGCGTCCCGCATTCCCGGCATCACCCCCGCCGCCGTGTCGCTGGTCAACTGCTACATCGAAATCTTCCAGCGCCGCGCCGGCGCACAGATGCCTTTGTAGCGCAGGCTTCGTTTTCTAGACCTGCGGCTTTCCCATGTCGTTTCTGTTGTGCTGCATGAGATCCGCCTCGGCAGCAACGTTCCTTATCATCGTTCACGACATTGAAAAGCCGCAGCATTGAACTGCGCGTGCTGCGCTACAGTTTGGGTCTCCACTGTTCGAAGAAGGCCTTGATGCTTTCGTAGCTCATGTGGCGGGCGTCGGCGAACTGGCCCTGATCCATCGCATACAGCACTTTTCCCTTCGAATCCAGCACGGCAAGCGCGGGGATACCTCTTCTGATTGGTACGCCATACTGCTTGGCCACCTCCAGATGCTTGTTCATGCGGCCCACATCAATCTTCACCACCACGAAATTCTTCTCGAGGAGCGCCGCGAGTTCCGCCTTGCGCATGTGGTCATCCAGCGCATGGCAGTCCGGGCACCAGTTGGCGCCGAAAACCAGGACAATGTTCTTGGCAGGATTTCCGCTTGGGGAAGCCGCCGCAATCGCCGCCGCGATTTGCCGGCTGGCATCAGCTTTCTCGTCGTAGATCGGCACCTCGGCAGCCATCGCCACGCCCCAGACCAGCAGGAACACCAACAGCAAATATTTCGTGCGATGCATCGCGCTTCCTCCTCCGCGTATCATACCCGAGCTCCGCGAGATTGTTCCCGTCGATTGGCTCTCTACCCACTCCGCAAAGGGCTGTGATAGCATTTGCCCACACCATGAAGAGTGTTTTCATCCTAAGCGCGGTACGCACAGCCATCGGGAAATTCGGTGGCTCGCTGCGGGACTTTTCTGCTCCCGATCTCGGCGTCGTTGCTGCCCAGGCGGCCCTCGAGCGCGCAGGCGTATTTGCCGAGGAAGTTGAGGAGGTCGTTTTCGGCCATGCGCGGCAGGCGGGCAACGGCCCGAACCCGGCTCGGCAAATCGCCGTGCGGACCGGGGTTCCCGCTGCCGTACCCGCCTACACGGTGAACAAGGCTTGCGCCTCGGGAATGAAGGCCATCGTCCTCGGCTACCAGGAAATCGTCCTCGGGAACGCGGACGTAGTCCTGGTGGGCGGGACGGAAGCTATGAGCCGCATCCCCTATTTCGTTGAGGGCGCGCGTTGGGGGGCGCGGCTCGGCCCTCAGACACTGGTGGATGGCATGTATCAGGACGGCTTCCTCTGCCCGCTCGCGAAAATGATCATGGGCGAGACGGCGGAACTGCTGGCCGAGCAGTACCGCATCCCGCGCGACGAACAGGACGCTTACGCTTGTTTGAGCCAGCAGCGCGCCCAGCGGGCCATCGAGTCGGGCCGCTTCGCCGACGAGATCGTACCCATCACCGTCAAAGAGAAAAAGGGCGAGCGGACTTTTGCCGTGGACGAGCATCCTCGCTTCGACACGACTTTCGAAGCCCTGGCGAAACTTCCTCCGGTTTTCTCGAAAGCGGGGACTATCACCGCAGGGAATTCCTCCGGCATCACAGACGCCGCGGCCGCGCTGGTGCTGGTTTCGGAAGACCGCGCGCGGCGGTCGGCACGACGCCCCCTGGCGCGCATCGTGGAATACGCGGCGGCGGGCGTTGACCCGCGCCTGATGGGACTTGGCCCGCTGCCGGCAGTCCAGAAGCTCTTGAAGAAGACCGGACGGCGACTGGAGGATTACGCACTGGTCGAATTGAACGAAGCCTTTGCCGCGCAAGTCCTGGCCTGCGACCAGGAGCTGCATTTCGATAGGGAGCGATTGAACGTCAACGGCGGGGCGATTGCCCTGGGCCACCCGATAGGCTGTAGCGGCGCGCGCATCACCGTGACGCTGCTCCACGAGATGCTGAAGCGCCAAGCCCGTCGCGGCCTGGCCACGCTTTGTGTTTCCGGCGGCATGGGTATGGCACTCGAACTCGAAGCGGCGTAGGATTCATAGGCGGCGGGCTGGCCAGCCCGCCCCCTGCCACGAAAGGAACGAGAGTTGGGCGCTGAATACACCGGACAACCCGCATCCCGGCTGCGCTTCGAGGACATCCTGTACGAGAAGAAGGACGGCATCGCGCGTGTCACGTTGAATCGGCCGGAGGTTTACAACGCTTACTCCGCCCGAACCCTCCGCGAGATGATTCAGGCGTTTCGCGACGCGGCCTGGGATGACTCCGTCGCTGTGGTCGTCTTGACGGGCGCTGGCGACAAGGCGTTCTGTGCCGGTGGCGACGCCAAGGAGTTTTCCGCAGAATTCCTCAGCCGTCCGAGAAATTACTGGAAGTGGCAGGGCTTGCTGCTGGAAGCGCTGGAACTCTTCCGGCACGTGGGCAAGCCCACCATCGCGCGCCTCAATGGCACGGTAGCGGGTGGAGGGAACGACTGGAATCTGGCCGCCGACCTCGCCATCGCTGCCGACCATGCGCGTTTCATGCAGGTCGGCACGCGCGTGGGCCTGGTGGATGCGTTGGGTGCGACCCAGTGGCTGCCGCTGGTCGTAGGCGACCGGCGGGCGCGGGAAATGCTCCTCACCTGCGACGAAATCTCGGCCGAGCACGCCCTGAGCTGGGGCCTCGTCAACCAGGTCGTTCCTTACCGGCAACTGGACCGCGCGGTGAATGCCCTGGCCAAGAAGCTGATCCAGAAGTTCCCGGAATGCACGCGCTACACCAAGCAGCAGTTGAGCTTCTGGAAGGACCTGGCCTGGTCGCTCAGCGTTGGCCACGCGCGCGACTGGCTGACGATCCATGCAACGTCGTGGGAGCCTTACGAGGGCGTGCAAGCCTTCATCGAGAAGCGGCCCGCCGATTACCGCGGCATCCGGGAGCGCGCGGCGGCGGGTAAGTCCAGCGAGTTTCTCTGGGGCGCGCCCACGCGCACCTGCGCGGATTGCGGCGCCGAGGGAATCCCGGAAGGATTTGACTATTGCGGGAAATGCGGGAGTAGGCTGAAATAGCAGGCGTGGAAGCGCCCTTGTGTGACGGCGGTCGATGACCCCCTCCGGCGCTCAGCCAGTGCCCGCGCTCTGAAGGCGGAGCATACGTTGAGGAGGAAGCCATGGCAGATGAGTCCACCGAATTCCTGACCGGGGCCGAAAAGGAGGAAGAGGCAAAGCCCTTCCAGTTCATCCGCTGGGATGCCTCTGGCACTGTCGCGCACCTTACTATGGCGCGGCCCAAGCAGAACATCTTCAACATCGAGATGCTCGACGAGATCTGGCGCGCCATCGAGAGCTTGACCATGCGTGACGATGTCCGCCTCATCCTGCTCGATGCCGCGCCGGAATGCGAAGGTTACTTTTCCGCCGGCGTCGAAGCCGCGGGCTACAAGGCCGACATGGTCTTCCAGATGATGGACGCGTTTCACCACGTTTTCCGCGCCATGACCGAGGTGTCGAAGCCCGTGGTGGCCGTGGTGGACGGCATGGCCAACGGCGCGGGATGCGAGCTGGCAGCGTTTTCCGACATGGTCATCGCCACGGAAAATGCGCGCTTCCTGCAACCCGAAATCAAGCTGGGCGTCTTTCCGCCTATGGGGGCCGTAGTCTATCCCCGGGTGATTGGCCCGAAACGCGCCATGGAGATGCTGCTGACCGCCGAACCTATCAGCGCGCAGCAGGCTCTGGCCATGGGCCTGGTCAACCGCGTCGTGCCGCGCGCGGCGCTCAAGGAAACCGTGGACACCACAGTCCGGCGCATTTCCGAGCAGAGCGCTCCCGTCCTGCAACTGTTGAAGCGAGTCATCTTCGAGGGCACCTGGCACCCCTTCGATGAGGCGCTTAAGGAGTCCCAGAATATCTACTTGAACCAGTTGTTCGCCCTGGAGGACTCTCAGGAAGGCCTGCGCGCCCTGGTCGAGAAACGCAAGCCGATGTGGAAGAACAGGTGACCCCAGGTTCAGGGCTCGGGGCCGGGGATACGCTGCCGGGAACCCGCGGCTCGCTCCCCAATCGCCAATCCTCAATCACAGATCTGCAATAGCCGCGGTCCCGAATCCTATTGAAGCTCTTTGATTGCCTTCTCAACCGCTTCGAGTGCCGGTTTCGAGACTTCGCAGGCGGCAGGGTCGGTCGAGCGCCGGGCGTACACATGGGCGCCGACCTGTGTGGCTTCGACGATTTCGCTCTCGTTCTTGTCCCCGAACTGGGCCTTGAACCGGTGGGTTGGCTTCTTCAAGCCATAGCTCTCGAGACTCTGGCCCTTGGGAAACGACTCGGCCCGCAAGTCGCGCAGGTTGTTGAGCAGGGTTTCCAGCTTGTCCGTGGGGACGTCCTTGGCGGCGGGCGCGGTCTGTTTCCACTTGTTTTGTGGCTGCCGTTCAAAGGCTCGTGAGCCAGCGGGCGTATCCACTTCCAGCCGCTTCACCTCGTAAGCGGAGTACGAGAATAGGTTCTTATCGCGCAGGTCGTTCGGGTCTTTCTGAAGCTCACTCACAAAGCTGGCGTCGAGCATGAAGATGAGCTCAAGCGCTGAGTTCACGGCATAGTAGCGCTCGCCCTCTTTCTTGCCCACCAGCAGCGTCTGACTTGCGCCGGAGCCGCTCAGCCGCGCGCTCAACTCCGGCTTGCCGAAGCCATACTTAGCCGCATTCTTCTTGTCCTCCGCCACCACGCTCTCGATCGAGAGATTCTGGAGGCGGTTGACTAGGCCTTCCGTCGTGAAGCGGTCGGCGCGCACGGCGGGCGGGAGCTCTAAGTCCCACACGCCCTCCGGGTTCTTGACGAGCGTCCAGCGTTTGCCTTTCGACTCTACTTCGATGCGCTGAAGGTCGCCGGCCGCCAGCGTCACGGCGCGCTTGTCGCGCAGGTCGAAGACCTTCTTGTCCAGCGAAGACTTCAAGTAGCCGTGGAGGGTGATGACCCGAGGCTTGCCCGCCACCTGAGCATAGACGCCGCCGCCGGTGGGAGTCTCATCGCCCAGCAGCAACACCAGTTTCTCCGGCTTGGCATCCGTTGAGACTTCCACGCTCAGGGCAGGGCGGTCGAGTCCGTACTCTTTCAGATTCGCTGGCTTCTCGTCCACAACTTGAGTGAGCGTGGCGCCCGTCAGGCTGTTGAGCAAACCAGAAATACTGGACTCATCGGCGGCAAGTTTCTTCGGTTCAACGATCGCCCACTTCCCGCCCTCGCGCCGGCAAGTGACGGGCTCGCCGTCACGCGGCTTGAGGGTGAACGACTGGACGTGACTGCTTTCTACCGGGAAGATTCTTTCCTGCGGCGTGGTCTCGGTTTTCGCACTCTCAGATCCCTTGCGTTTCTCCCAGTAGGTGAAGCCCACCCACATCCCCGCCAGCAGGGCGAGAGCCACGAGCGTATTGAGATACTTCTTCTTCATCGGAAGTCGGCGCGGCTGAGGTTACGCCCCTGCAGTCTGGTGCCGTGTCTGAAGCACAAGAACCCACCAGGACCGTGAATTTCACTACCCGCGGCGCCGCCACCAGACCGTGGCACCTGCCGCGACAATCAACAGAGGCAAACCCAGCACCCCGAGATAGAGAACCCGCCGCATCTGCTGCGCATTCATATTCAATTGTTGAGATTCGGGCGTTTTGGGCCGGATGGAAATCAGGTCCTCTTCCGCGGACAGCCAGTTCACCATGTTCATGAACAAGTCGCGGTTGCCCTGGAATCCCAGGTAAGCATTGGCGGCCAGCCACGATGTCCCCACGGCCACGAAGCGCCCTTCCGTTTTCGACTCCCCACTGCCTGTGATGCTACTCGATACAGCAACGGTGAGCGGCCCTTTGAAATCCTTGTTGGGACGAAACCTGATGTCGCGCATCGTGGGGCTGAAGTCCGTCACGCCAAAGCTGTCCGCGGTCGTCTCGCAAAGCGACTCGGCGCTCACGCCCGCCTTGTACTCCTTGCCAACCGCGAACGAGCGCGTGAGTGGAAACAGGGTAGCTGTCCGGGCCAGCGGCTCGACAATGGGACTCGTTCCGTACTTTAAGACTAAGGGCATCTCGGGACGGGTGCCGAAGAACTGCGCGATGGGGTTCTCGTCGATCACCAGGTCGTTGCGCACTGTCACGTTCCACTCCGCCAGGAGTTTGGCCAGATTGGTCAGGTCCACTGCCGGATCCAGCAGGAACACGGCCCGGCCTCCGCCCGTCAGGTGCTTGCGGATGGTCTCAACTTCCGGGGGCAGGTAATCGTTGCGCGGTCCGGCGATGACCAGGAGCGAGCAATCGGCGGGGATCGCCATCTTCTGGAGCAGGACCAGGGTCTTTACCTGGTAGTTCTCGTTCTCGATTTGCCTCTTGATCCGGTCGTATCCGGCTCGCTCTGAACTCTCCAAATCTCTTTCGCCATGCCCCTGGACAAAGTAAATGGTCTTCTGGCCTTTGAGCACGCGGACGATAGCGTTGGTCACGCCCTCTTCGGTTGCGCTCTGGACTTCGAAATGGCGGTCGCCGGCGGCCACCATGATGGTCCCGTAACTTCGCACACTGAACTGCCGGGCCAGGGAGGGCTGCCGGTCAGGGTCAACGTAGCGCAGGGTGACCCGGGGGGTGAGGGCCGCGTAGTTGTCCAGCAAATCGCGCCGCCCCCGCGGCGGGCGCTCCTGGTCGAAAGCATAGATCGTGATGTCGCGCTTCAGCCCTTTCAACAGCTTGGTTGTCTGGGGTGAAAGGCTGTACTTCTGGTCGGGGGTCAAATCCCAGCGCCGATTGTGGCGGTCCACGAACCAGTTAACCAGCACCACGATGGCAACCACAGCGGCCGTGTAGAGAACGAAGTTGGCCCGCTCAAGGATCTTCTGCCCAAAACGTCCTGTAATGCGATCCTTCCACCCCATGGCTACACCCTCCCCTTCAGGGCATCAACGGAACGCGCCGTCAGAAAAATCCCCAGCATCGCCACCGAGACGTAGTAAACCACGTCACTCAAATCGATGACTCCCTTGGCGAAGTTGTCGAAATGGGTGGTAAGGGCCATGTAGGACAGGACCCGAGCCACCCCGCTCGAGGAGTATGAGGCAGGCCAATCCAGCACGAAGAGCAGCAGGAACACCGCAAAGGCGATGACGGCGGCCACAATCTGGTTCTTGGTGAACGTTGAGAACCACATCCCGAGGGCGAGCAGCGCCGCGCCGAAAAGGAAAAGACCTAGCGCGTTGGCCAGCAGGGGCCTGGCGTTGGGGTTGCCATAAAGGAAGAGGATACCGATGTAACCAAAGGTTGTGGCCACCAGCACCGCGTACAGCGCCAACGCTCCCAGGAATTTCCCGAAGATGATCTCGAGGTCCGTCAGGGGCGAGGTCAGTAGCAGCTCGATGGTGCCGGAGCGCTTTTCCTCGGCGTAAAGGCGCATGGTGATAAGCGGCACGAGGAGCAACAGGACTATCGTCAGCACGCCGGCCAGGAGAGGCCGAATGACGTACTCGTTCAAGCTCATCGCGGGGCCGCCCATGCCCCCCATGGCCTGCATGCGGAAACTCTGCAGAACAAACGCCGCGGCAAAACTGTAAAAGAAGAACCCACAGAGCCCGGCATACACCGTCATCACCAGGTAGGCGATGGGCGAATGAAAGTAGGCGCGGAGTTCTTTGCCGGCAACGGCGAGGATATTGCGCATCAGAGATTTCCTTTCGACTGCCAGTGCTCCGTTGTCAGTTGTCCGTTGCGGCAGACCCAGGCCGCGACGACGAACTGACGACTGACTCTTCACTAAGGTCTGTCGTCGTGAGCTTGAGGAAAATATCCTCCAGGCTCAGGCCACTGGTCTTCAGCTCGAGCAGCTTCCACTGGGATTCGACTACGGCGCGGGCCAGCTCCGGGCGCACGTCCCGCCCCTTTTCCACATAGATCTCGAAGGTAACGCTGAAGTCGCTAGCTTCGCGTGGCTCCACCATCTTCACACCGGGAACGCCCTCGAACTTACCCATGATTTCCGCGGCGGGCCCCTCCACGGTGATGAGGACAGTCTCGTAGCCTTGTAGCCGGCTGGTAAGCTCCGCCGGCGCCCCCACCGCCACCACCTTCCCCTGGTTGATCACTACGACCCGCTGGCAGGTCTTGGAGGCTTCCGGCAGGATGTGCGTGCTGAGGACTACCGTATGCTGGCCGGCCAGACTCTTGATGAGCTCCCGGGTTTCGATGATCTGTTTCGGGTCGAGGCCGGCGGTTGGCTCGTCGAGGATCAGCACCTCGGGGTTGTGGATAAGCGCCTGCGCCAAGCCCACCCGCTGCCGATAGCCCCGGGAGAGTTTGCCGATCTGGCGTTGCTGCACGTCCGCGATGGCAACCTTCTCGCTGACCTCTGCGATGCGCTTCTTGATCTCGCGCCGGGGCACAGCTTTGATGCGCGCCACGAAGGCCAGATACTCGACCACAGTCATGTCGGGATAGACCGGAGGAGCTTCGGGCAGGTAGCCGGTGCGGCGCTTGGCTTCCAGGGGCTCTTCGACCACGTCGTAGCCTGCCACGCGGACACGGCCTTCGCTGGGCGGAAGATACCCCGTGATGACGCGCATGGTGGTCGTCTTTCCTGCGCCGTTCGGCCCGAGGAAGCCCAGGACTTCCCCCTTTTGCACCTCGAAACTGACGTTGGAGACGGCCAGCGTTGGCCCGTAGCGCTTGGTCAGGCGTTCTACTTCGATCATGCGATTCGGTCCTTAGTCAAGTTGTGGAGGCGCAACGCTTCGCACCTCTTCCAGCGGGCCCCGCAGCCCAACTCTGCCAGGTCGGCGCTCGCGGCCATACCGACCAGCAAGCACGCCGATCCCCAATGGAAATAAATACCAATACCAGAAAGCGCCCGAGGTTGCCAAGGGGTTTGCGCAGATTCAGCTTCAATTAAGGGCGTTTCCACGGCCCTCGCGTTGCGCTACGATTCGCACCTTGGCTCACATGCCGAAGTTGGAGAGAGGAGGCTAGCATGTTGTTCGAAGGTCAGGTCGCATTGATTACCGGAGCTTCCAGTGGCATCGGGCGCGCCACCGCGGAAGCCCTGGGGCGCCACGGGGCCCGCGTCGCGGTGAACTACTGCAAGAATCGCGCGGGGGCCGAGGACGCGGTCGAGTCAATCCGCAAGCAAGGCGGAGACGCTGTGGCCCTGCGGGCCGACGTCACGCGCTCTGCGGATGTCGAAGCCTTGGTCCGCGCGGTCCGCGAGCGCTGGGGCCGCGCCGATATCCTGGTGAACAACGCCGGCGACCTCATCGCCCGCCGCACGCTCGCCGACATGACGGAAGAATATTGGGACCAGATCATGGCGCTGAACCTGAAGAGCGCCTTCTTGTGTGTCAAGGCGGTCTGGGAAGAGATGGCTGGGCGCAAGAGCGGCTGCATTGTGAACGTTACCTCGATCGCCGGGCGCAACGGCGGCGGTCCCGGGGCAGCGGCGTATGCGGCAGCGAAGGGCGGCCTGTTGACCTACACCAAGTCGTTGGCCAAGGAACTCGCCCCCTACGGCGTCCGCGTCAACGGCGTCGCCCCGGGCGTAATTGCCACGCCCTACCACGAGCGTCACAGCTCACCCGAGCTATTTCAGAGATTCGTCGCCGGCATCCCCTTGGGCCGCGCGGGGAGCGCCGAAGAAGTCGCGGAGGTCATTGTGTTCCTGGCTTCGCCTGCCGCGCGCTACCTTACCGGTGAAACCATCGAAGTCAACGGCGGAATGTGGATGGACTGAGGCGCAAAACCGCAAATCAAAAGGCAGAAATGAACAACCGCACACCTGTAAAACGAGCCACACTACATCACGCCCTTGGCGCGTCACGGCGAGGCTAGGAAACGTTGGATGTTGTCCAAGACCTTGCCGAACATTTCCGGGGTGAGTCTGCCTGTCTGGGTATTCTGCTGGCTGGGATGATAGGAGCAGAAGAGGCGCGGCAAGCCGGGGGGAAGCACGAAGCTCGCGCCGTGAGCGAAGGGGAATGACGACCGCGGCGGGAAGCCCTCTCGCTTGCCCACCACTCGCAAATAGCTATCGAAGGCAATCCGGCCCAAGACGAGCACGGCGCGCACCCGGCTCAGAAGCCGCAGTTCTTTTTCAAAGTAAGGTTGGCAGTTGCCGAGTTCCGCGGGCAGGGGCTTGTTCTTGGGCGGCGCGCAGCGCAGTGACGCCGTAATGTAACAGTCCCGCAACCCGAGCCCGTCGTCGCGGTGGCGGGACTCGGGGTGGTTAGCGAATCCCGCCTCATAGAGCGCATGATAGAGAAACTGTCCCGAACGGTCGCCCGTAAACATCCTTCCAGTCCGGTTGGCGCCGTGCGCGGCCGGCGCCAGGCCCAGAATCAAAAGCTCGGCCTCAGGATCACCCCAGCTGGGAACGGGCTTGCCCCAGTATTCCTCATTCCGGTACATGCGGCGCTTTTCCCGGGCCACCTGGCGGCAGTAGCGGATCAGCCGGGGACAGCGCCGGCAGGCGATGACCTGTCGTTGGAGCGTTTCCAACCCTGACTGATGCGGACGTTTACTCGGCATGGGGCCTGAGACGGCGGAGTCGGATCAAGGCTCGGCAGCTTGCGCCAAGCGCAGCAGCAAGCGGCGCAGCAGCTCGCGGTCGTGCGGGGTCATATGCCTGAACTCGAAACCGACGCCCACGCCGGGGATGCGACGTGCCGCCACCGCCACCACCCGGCTGGTTTCGTAGCCTACAGGTATGGCCATACGGCCGATCGTGCCCGGCTCGATGTCCTGCTCGCAGCGCAGGAGGAGACCGGTGGTACTGATGTCCACCAAATCGCCTGTGAAACGGGTGGAACTCCCCAGGAAGGCAATGGGGATGGTGAACGGCGCCTTGAATCGTTTTGCTCTTCTGCCCGCCACGTCGCGTCTTGGAACGACTACCGGTAAACTCGCCGGAGCTATATATCGGGTGCCCCGTAACCCCTTTCCCTTGCGTCGCGCCCGGGAAGTGCGTATTCCCAAGATCCGGCTTGGGTGCGCGGCGTTCCCGTACCAAGGCTAGGGAAATCTGATGTCCCTCGCAGGACGGAAGCACGGCACACAGTGCTGCCAGGGTACCACCGTTCGATGTCCCTGTCACGAACCCCGTGCACATTTCCTCTCATCTAGGCCTTAGCTGATTGGCAAGTTTAAGGCAAGAAAGCCGGAAACCTGGGTGGCCGGTAACCTCGCCCCGGCTGACCTGCCGCTTTGACCTTCTGACCCAGCCTGGGCGCGTCGGGTGCAGGAAGAACACCAGCCGCTACGAAAGCTACTCCCAGTCTTGAATCTTTTTCCCGCCTAGCTCATCTAATGGGATTGAAAGCCAACAGCCAAAGAGATTGAAAAACTGATGGGAAAGATTCTACACGTTCAGGCGGGTGACTGGCCGGCAATCGAATCGAGCGACAAGCCAGTGTTTGTCGACTTCTGGGCCGAATGGTGTGCTCCTTGCTTGGTGCTCGCGCCGGCCTTTGAAAGGCTCGCCGAGACATATGGCGACTACATCGATTTCGCCAAGGTCAATGTGGACGAGCTGCCGGAACTGGCCAACCAGTTTGCCGTGCGCTCCATTCCCACCCTCGTGCTGCTCCGCGATAGCGCAGTCGTCGAGCAACTGGTGGGCGCCCGACCCTACCAGGAACTGGCCCGCCTTCTCGAGCGGCATGTCCCCGTGCCAGTCCGAAGGTAAAACCGTTCAAGATCCAAGCCCGAGGGGTCAAGGGCGCTCTCCCCGGCACTCTGGGCGGGCGATCTCTTCTGCGCGCACTAGCGTTTCAACCCGTTCAGGGGCAGACGCAAACAGTGGCGGGGGCAACCGACTCTGCCGGTTGCCCCGCAAGCTCCTCGAACGTGAGAGCGGTTAGACAATTGTCAGACTGAGACGCCGACCCTCGAAGCCGGCCCGCCTGGACGCTTACGCGCCCGGTCGAGCGGTGAGGACGTTGGGCGTACTTGAGAAGAATCCCTTGGGCGCGCTCATGTAACCGGAGATGCTCTCCTTCCCCAGCTTGTTGACCACCAGCTCCAGCGCGCTCGAAGCGCCCTGTACGTAGAAGTACACCGGCTCGTTAACAGCCTTGTCTTTGCGCTCGGTGCGCTTGTCGTCGAAGTAGAGATTGAGGGTGAACTGATTCTTCTTGGGGTTCGTCCTGGTCAGCTCGATCATCACCGTCCCGACCTTCTGCCGTGCGCTCTTGCGGCCCAGGCTGAACTCGAAGTAATCCCGGTCGGTCCGGTGGGCCAGGGCAACGAGTTCGTCGTGCGTCCTGGCAATCGCCCCGCTGAGTTCACCCTTGGCGCCCATCAGGGCTTCCTTCGTGGCTTCCAGGTCTTTCCGAGTGCCAGCAATATCTCCCGAAAGGACACCAAACTTCTCGGTGGATTCGGCCTGAAGCTTGTTCACTTCGTCCGCGCCGGCTTTTTTGGCGATGGCGTCGCTCAGGCGCTGCGCGGATTCCTGTTGCTGCTTCTGGACGTCGGCGGCCAGCGTGCGGGCGCGGGAGAGTTCCTGCTCCGTGAAGCCCAGCTTTTCCGAGGTCACCTGAAATTGGCCTCGCAACTGGGCGTAACGGGCGTCGCTCGAATCCAAACGCCGCGTCAACAGGTCCAACTGGTCCGCCTGCTTCGAGGCATGAGCGTTGAATTGCTGCCGCGCCGTTATGACCAAATAAAGGTTGAGGCCGGAGAGGATGAGCAGCACGATCACCAGCAGGAAAAGGATCTGGCCACCCGAGAAGCTCCACGGTGCGGCGGGCGGCGGGGCTTGCGTTGGGCCGGAGGCGTAGGGCTGGCTCGGCCCCGAATCCCCGGCCGACTGGGGGCCAGGGCCGCCAAGGCCAAGCATCGCGTGCGCGGCATCGCGCTCGTTGGTTTTATCCATCATGCATGCTCCTCTTTCCGAATAGCGATCTCAAGCGGGCTACCTGCCTTGCTCGCCGGCAAGCCCTGCCTGATCTAAGATGCCGCTTACAGGGAAACGGTTCGATGAGAGCAAGACTCAGAACCCGATCAATCCCAGGTAGTATCCCATCAATGGCGGATGAGTTCAAGGCCTGGTGTCCCGGTCCCTCACATCCGCCAAGCCGCGGATTCCCTGGAAAGGGGGCGAGTGCCCTCGAATAGAGCTGGCGCAAAGGGGGCCGATGGCGTATACTAATTTTGCTTGATCAGTTTTTGTGACCTGGTCCCAGAGTGCGAGGAGGCCACAGAATCATTGGTTTTGTGGCTTTTTTTGTTCTTGGCGAGTGGTTGCGAGAGCGGAACAAGACAATCCCAATACTGAGGGTTTAAAGGACAAAAATGGAAAAGGAACAAGGCAAGGTGAAGTGGTTTAACGACGCGAAGGGCTATGGATTCATCCAGCGCGCTTCCGGCGATGACGTTTTCGTACATCACTCGGCCATTCAGGCGACCGGGTTCAAGTCGCTCAGCGAAGGAGAGACGGTGGAGTTTACCGTCACCAAGGGCCCCAAAGGGTGGCAGGCTGAGAACGTGGTGAAACTCTAGTCATCAGGGGAGGCTTCTGCTGTGGCGGGAGCCCCCCAATTGAACGCTCCGGGTGCGAGTGCGAGCATGGTGATCCAATACCTCGGATTTCAGTTGAAACCCCGCGGCAGGGACTACTCCTACCGCGTCGTGGACCCCAAGAATGAGCCGCGTGAGTTTACCTTGACCATTTCCAACCAAGCGTTCGTCGAGCGGCATGTGCCCTACCAGGATGCCGCCGGCCTCTGCTATCAGAAATTGCAGAAAGAACTCGCGGCCGAAACCACCGAATGCCCGCTCCAGCACCACTTCACGATTTCCGACCAGGAACTCGACGCGTACCGCGAGAAGTACCGCCCCGCCAAGAAGCGCGGATAAGCCCTGAAGAACTCCGAGCTTAACGATCCGAACTGTCGCTCGCTCGTTTCCAGCGATTCGGTTTGATGCTATCCTCGCGGTTCGTTCAGGCCGAGGAGCAGACCCATATGCCCAGGTACACCCTAGCGCTGGATCAAGGCACCACCAGTTCCCGCGCCATTCTTTTTGACCGGGACGGAAACGTCCAGGCTTCGGCCAGCCAGGAATTCAAGCAGTATTACCCGCAGCCGGGCTGGGTAGAGCACGACGCAGAAGAAATCTGGCAAGCGCAGCGGGCGGTCGGCGAGCAAGTGCTGGCCGAAGCGACGGCTGGGCCGGAAGACCTGGCCGCCATCGGGATCACGAATCAGCGCGAGACCGTAGTGCTCTGGGATCGCGCAACGGGCATGCCTCTCTACCACGCCATTGTGTGGCAGTGCCGCCGCACTGCCGCCCTGTGCGACCGCATCAAGCAAGAAGGCTTCGACCGGACGATCCGCGCCAAGACAGGCCTTGTGACCGACCCTTATTTTTCCGGCACTAAGATCGCCTGGCTGCTCGAGAATCTGCCTGGCGCGCGGGAGCGGGCCGAGCGCGGTGAGCTAGCCTGCGGTACTATCGACGCCTGGCTCATCTGGAACCTGACGCGCGGCCGCACCCACGCGACCGACGTCTCCAATGCCTCCCGCACGTTGTTCTTCAATCTTCGCTCACTCGCCTGGGATGAAGAAATCCTGCGGTATCTTGGGATTCCTGCCGGCCTGCTGCCTGTTGTCAAATCCTCGAGCGAGGTTCTGGGGGAAACCAATCTGTTTGGCGGGAGTGTTCCGATTGCCGGGGTCGCAGGCGACCAGCAAGCTTCGCTTTTCGGCCAGCAGTGCTTCCAGCGTGGGATGGTGAAGAACACCTACGGTACCGGCTGCTTTCTCCTGATGAACACAGGTTCGGAGATTCCGCACTCAGATTCGGGCCTGCTGGCGACGGTCGCCTGGGGACGAAACCGCCAGACGGTGTACGCGCTCGAGGGGAGCGTGTTCATCGCGGGCGCCGCCCTCCAGTGGCTGCGTGACGAGATGAAGCTCGTCCGGGACGCGGCCGAAAGCGAGAGCATGGCCCGCGCGGTGGAAGATACCGGCGGGGTTTATTTTGTTCCTGCGTTCGTGGGCTTGGGCGCACCACATTGGGACGCCTACGCGCGCGGGACGATTGTAGGCATCACACGCGGCACGAACCGCCACCACCTGGTACGCGCGGCCCTGGAAGCCATCGCCTACCAGACCCGCGCCGTGGTCGATGCCATGGCGCGCGATTCCGGACTCCGCCCGGCAGTCCTGCGCGTGGATGGCGGCGCCGCCCGCAACGACTTCCTCTGCCAGTTTCAGGCGGACATCCTGGGCATTCCCGTCGAGCGTCCCGCCACGACGGAATCCACCGCGCTGGGCGCCGCCTATCTCGCGGGCCTGGCCACCGGCTTCTGGAAAGATGAGCAGGAATTGGGCCGCCAACTCAAGATTGCCCGCCGCTTCGAGCCCGCTATGAGCGACTCCCGCCGCGAAGAACTCTACGCCGGCTTCGAGCGCGCCGTCGAGCGGGCCAAGGGTTGGGCAAAGTAGGGGAGGGCTTTGTCCTCTCGTGTAGCGGTCGCCTTTAGGCGAGCACGAGCGGACAGCTAATAGTTCACAGCAACAACCGACGTTGCGAGTATTCGCGGCCCTTTTGCTTTTGTGGCATGGCTGTGTGAAGATAGGCGCGGAGAACCCCCATGACTCAAGACCGCCGCGCCCGCTACCTGCTGGCGCTACTTCTCTTCTTGCTGGTTATCGCCCCGATCCTTTCCAGTGGCATGAGCCTGCTGGTGGACTGGATCTGGTTCCGGCAGGAAGGCTTCCGCGTCGTCTTTACGACCATCCTCAAAGCCCAAATCTGGCTCAGCACCCTGGCAGGGATGGGGTTTCTGATCATCGCCGGACTGAACCTCTTGATTGCCCACGGGCTTGCACACCGCTTCGGCTCCCGCGTGTACGGCGAGGTGCTCGACTTCCCTCCCCTGGAACGCCTCGGCGCGGTCTTCCGGGGAGTGATCTGGGTGGGCATCCTGCTGGTGGGCTACGTTCTGGGCCACTGGGCCATGACCCATTGGCAGGAGTACCTGCTGGCCCAGCATCCCGTCGCGATGGGCCGGGTGGACCCGCTCTTCGGAATCGACCTGGGTTTCTACCTTTTTCAACTGCCGTTCCGCTGGTTCCTCTTCCACCTGGCCTTGATTACAGTCGTTGGCTGCTTGCTTAGCGCGGCATTCCTCTACTTCGTAGAAGGAGGCGTCTGGGTGACGCCGCGCGGGCCTGCCATAGCGCCTGCCGCACGCGCTCACCTGATGGTGCTCGGAGCGCTGATCTTCGTGCTCGCGGCCTACCGCGTGCGCCTGGGGATGTACGGGCTGCTTTACTCCGAGCGGGGCGTGATTTTCGGCGCCGGCTACGCCGACGTGCACGCCAGCCTGCCGGTCCTGTGGATCTTGCTCGTGCTCTGCCTGCTGACGGCGGCAGTCTTCCTTGCCGGGGCGGCGGGCGGCCGCCTGCGGTCGGCCCTGTGGGCAGTTGCAGGGCTGGTGGCGTTCGCGGTGGTGGGCGTGAAGCTCTATCCGGAAGTTTTCCAGCGGTTGATTGTCACGCCCAACGAGATCGAAAAGGAGCAGCCCTTCATTGCCCGCGCCATCGAGTTCACGCGCCAAGCCTACGCCCTGGACCGCTTCGAGGTGCGCGAGTTCTCCGCCGTCGAGGACCTCATGCTCGACGATATCCGTTCGAACCGGGCCACCATCCGCAACGTCCGGCTGTGGGACCACAAGCCCTTGCTCACCACCTTCGCCCAACTCCAGGAAATCCGCACCTATTACGACTTCGAGCGCGTGGATAACGACCGCTACTGGATTGACGGCGTCTATCGCCAGGTGTCGCTCTCCCCGCGCGAGCTTTCTTCCGCCAGCCTCCCCAGCCGCAGTTGGATCAACGAACACCTGACCTACACCCACGGCTACGGGCTTTGCCTGGGTCCCGTGAATGAGTCCACCAGCGAAGGCTTGCCCGAGCTTTTCATCAAGAACATTCCGCCCGCCTCGACCGGCGCGAGCCGCGTCACACGTCCGGAGGTTTACTACGGCGAACTTGCCAACGAATACTGCTTTGTCCACACGCACGCCCGGGAGTTCGACTATCCCGCGGGCGATCAGAACGTTTACACCAGCTATCAGGCTGCGGGAGGAATCGCCGTCCAAGGCTTCTGGCGGCGCCTGCTGTTTGCCCTCCGGTTCGGCGAAATCAAAATCCTGCTTTCCACCGATATCCGGCCCGAGAGCCGGCTGATGATCTACCGGCGGATTCTCGAGCGCGCGCAACGCCTCACGCCGTTCCTGCGTTACGACCACGACCCGTACATGGTGGTCGCCGACGACGGCGCGCTCTACTGGATACTCGACGGCTATACGACCTCGGCTTCTTACCCCTACTCCGACCCGACCGAGGGCGTCGGCAACTACATCCGCAATTCCGTCAAGGCCACCATCAACGCTTACACCGGGCAGGTTCACTTCTACGTCGCCGACCCGTTGGACCCGTTGATTCAAGCGTATGCAGCAATTTTCCCAGGGGTCTTCGAGCCGCTTTCGGCCATGCCCAAAGACCTCCGCGCGCACATCCGTTACCCGGAGGAACTCTTCTCCATCCAGGCAAGTCAGTACGCCCTGTTCCACATGACCGACCCGCGCGTCTTCTACAACAAGGAAGATCTCTGGCGCGTGGCCCAGAGCGCCCTGAAGGGCGCTCCGGCCCCCATGACGCCTTATTACACCATCATGAAACTCGCCGAGGTCGGCACCACGGAAGAGTTCATCCTCATGGTGCCTTTCACCCCGGCACGGAAAGACAACATGATTGCCTGGATGGCCGCGCGCTGCGATGAGCCGAACTACGGCAAAGTGCTTGTCTTCACCTTCCCTAAACAGAAAATGGTGTATGGCCCGCAGCAAATCGAGTCGCGCATCGACCAGGACCCCACGATCTCCCAACAACTCACCCTGTGGGGCCAGGGCGGTTCGACCGTCATCCGCGGCACGCTGCTCGTCATCCCGGTGCTGAATTCAGTGCTCTACGTTGAGCCGCTCTATCTGGCCGCTGAGGCCGGGGGAGGACTGCCGCAGTTGAAGCGCGTCCTCGTCGCCTACTCGGACCAGGTGGTAATGGAACCCACGCTCGACGCCGCGCTCAGCAAGATCTTTGGTGGAACCGTCTCTACCGCCCAGGTTCAGGTTGCCCCCGTGCCGTCACCCCAGGCGCTTGCCCGCCCCTCTCCTGCGGCGGACCTCCAGGCGCTCGTTCGCGAGGCCAACCAGCATTACGAGCGCGCCCAGCAGCTTCTGCGCCAGGGCGATTTGGGTGGGTATGGAGAGGAAATCAAGAAGCTCGGCGAAGTGCTGAAGCGGCTTTCGGCCCCCCAGCCGGGCCCGGCCGGGAAGTAGCTCTGAGTCACCTAGTCTTGAGCGCTCGCGGATGCCGACGCCGGAGGGCCCTTTTCTGACTTCCGACTCCTGACTTCTCGCTTTCTGCCTACTGCTATCTGTGTTCCAGCAGGCTACAGACGGCATGTGCGCCGCTCGGGTCGATGGCCATCGCGTCCTTCTCGATGTGCCGGATGGTGCCTTCCTTGTCCACGACGAACGTGGTGCGATTGGCGAACCCGTATTGCTCGTTCAGGACTCCGTACTGCTTAGAGACGGTCCTCTGAAAGTCGCTGAGGAGGGGGAAATTAAGGCCCTCTTGTTTCGCAAAAGCCTTGTTGGCGGGTGAACTGTCCACGCTGATGCCGAGGACTTGCGTCTTGCTTTGCTCGAACTTGGCGATATCAGCCTGATACGCCTTCAGTTCCTTCGTTCAGCCGCCGGTGAACGCCAGGACATAAAACGCCAGCACCACGTTCTTCTTGCCATGAAAATCGCTGAGCTTCACAACCCTGCCTTCCTGGTCCGGCAAGGCGAAGTCCGGCGCTCGGCCCCCAACCTTCAAAGACGCAGCCTGGGCGGCGGCGGGAGCCGCCAGGCCCAGTGCCAGAACTCTAGTAACCCCGTTCGGCAATCTCCACACGGATAGGCCTCCTCCACTTCCAGTCGTTCAATGCCCAAGAAAGACCCGCCACGATTATAGCCTGAATGGGCTCTTTTCGCCCCTGCGGGGTTCCACCCGCCGCTTGGCAGCACAAGAAACACGCAGGTCACTGCGACAGGATCCTCCTCCGGGAGGCTGAAAGGTTCAGCGCGGGAGAGGTAAGCCAACATTCATGGAGAACTGCGGTGAGTATGTCCCTCCTAACGAATTGAAAACAAAGGCATAAAAATAGCTTGACAGGCGGCAACTAAGATTATATGATTTACATCTACTAAGGCTGAGAAAGAACAACCTAAGGAGGTAGATAGCAATGGCGATTGTTCGATGGAAACCGTTCCGTGACCTACTCGCAACCGAAAGGGAGTTCGATCGTCTTTTCCGCGAGGCATTCTCCCCCCTGTTCGGCGAGAGGGAGGGCGAGCTCTCCACCCGGGCCTGGGCGCCGGCGGTCGACATCTTTGAAACCGAAAACAACCTCGTCCTTAAGGCCGAGCTGCCGGGCGTTGACCCCAAGGACGTGGATGTCCGCGTCGACGACAACACGCTCTACCTGAAGGGCGAGCGCAAGTTCGAGAAGGAGACAAAGGAGGAGAACTATCACCGCGTCGAGCGCTCCTACGGCTCCTTCGCGCGGAGCTTCACGCTGCCCAACTCGCTTGACGCCGAAAAGGTAGCGGCCGACTACAAGGACGGCCTGTTGACCCTGACGCTGCCCAAGCGCGAAGAGGCGAAGCCGAAGACCATCAAGATCAACGTCAGCAAGAATTGAAGCTGGCACCCTTCGGCGAGGGCGCGCTGTCGAGGGGATGACGGAAATCATTCCCCCGCCAGATTCCAGAGCCGCGCTGGGGCCGCCTGGAGAGCGTATTGGCTTGGGTGGCAGTCGGCGCGGCTGTTTTCTTGGATCTGAAATCTCAAATCTGAGATCTCAACATGGCTACACGTTTTGACAAGTTCACCGTGAAAGCGCAGGAAGCCCTGCAAGGCACGCAGGACGTTGCCGGTCGCTTCGGCAACCAGCAACTGGAGCCCGTTCACCTGCTGCTGGCGCTGCTCGAACAATCCGAAGGCATCGTGCCCGCAATCCTCGCCCGCCTAGGCGTGGCGCCCGCCGCCGTGGCGCAGGAAGCCGAGAAGGCTATCGAGAACCTTCCCAAGGTGGGCGGAGCCGCCGAACAGTACCCGTCGCCCGCCCTCAAGGAAGTCCTCGATCGGGCCCTCCAAGAGACCGAGCAGTTTAAGGACGAGTTCGTTTCGACCGAGCACCTGCTGCTGGCCCTGGCGAAGAAGCCGAGCGACGCGGCGGGCCGCATCCTGGCGCGGCTGGGCGTCACCCACGATGCCATTTTGAAGGCGCTGGTGGCGGTGCGCGGCACGCAGCGCGTCACGGACCAGAATCCAGAAGCCAAGTACCAGGCGCTGGAACGCTACGCACGCGACCTGACGGATCTGGCCCGGCGCGGCAAGCTCGATCCGGTCATTGGGCGCGACGACGAAGTCCGCCGCGTCATCCAGGTGCTTTCGCGGCGCACTAAGAACAACCCCGTCCTGATTGGCGAGCCGGGCGTGGGCAAGACGGCGATTGTGGAGGGCCTGGCGCAGCGGATGGTAGCCGGCGACGTGCCCGAGTCGTTGAAGTCGAAGCGGCTTGTCCAGCTCGACCTGGGCGCGCTGGTGGCCGGTTCGAAATACCGCGGCGAATTCGAGGACCGTCTGAAAGCCGTGCTCAAAGAAATCGAGGAGTCGAGCGGGCTGATCATTCTCTTCATCGACGAACTCCACACGCTGGTGGGCGCAGGGGCGGCCGAAGGGGCGATTGATGCTTCGAACATGCTGAAGCCGGCGCTTGCCCGCGGCGAGTTGCGCTGCATTGGCGCCACCACACTGAATGAGTACAAGAAGCACGTCGAGAAGGACGCGGCCCTCGAGCGGCGCTTCCAGCCGGTTTACGTCGGCCAGCCAACAGTCGAAGACACCATCGCGATTCTGCGCGGCCTCAAAGAGCGCTACGAGGTTCACCACGGCGTGCGCATCAAAGACTCCGCGATTGTGGCGGCGGCCGTGCTTTCGAACCGGTACATCTCTGACCGCTTCCTCCCCGACAAGGCTATCGACCTAATTGACGAAGCGGCCTCGAGCCTCCGCATCGAAATCGACTCGATGCCGGCCGAAATCGACCAGATTGAACGCCGCATCACCCAACTCGAAATCGAGCGCCAGGCGCTGCGCAAGGAAGAAGACGCGGCCTCTCGTGAACGGCTGGAGGCACTCGAGAAGGAGCTGGCAGGCTTGCGGGAGAAGTCCGACCAATTGAAACTGCGCTGGAAGACCGAAAAGGAAGTCATCGCGGAGATTCGCCAACTGAAGACCGAGAGCGAGCAGCTCAAGATCGACGAGCAGCGCGCCACGCGCGAGGGTGACCTCAACAAGGTGGCGGAGATTCGCTACGGCAAGCTGGTCGCCCTGGAACGGCAGCTCGCCGCTGTTAATCAGAAGCTCGAGGGCATGGAAAAAGCCGGCCGCATGCTCAAGGAAGAAGTGGACGAAGAGGACGTCGCGCGCGTCCTCTCCAAATGGACCGGAATCCCGGTTGCGAAGATGCTCGAAGGCGAAGTGGCCAAGCTGGTCCAGATGGAAGACCGCCTGCGCCGGCGCGTGGTGGGCCAGGATGAGGCTTTGCGGCTGGTGGCGAACGCCGTGCGGCGGAGCCGCGCGGGACTTTCCGACCCCAAGCGGCCTATCGGCTCGTTCATCTTCCTCGGGCCGACGGGGGTGGGCAAGACGGAACTGGCGCGGGCGCTGGCGGAATTCCTCTTCGACGACGAGCGCGCCATGGTACGGCTCGACATGTCCGAGTACATGGAGAAGCACGCCGTGGCGCGGCTGATCGGCGCGCCGCCGGGTTACGTGGGCTACGAGGAGGGCGGGCAGCTTACCGAGCAAGTCCGCCGCCGGCCTTACGCCGTCATCCTCTTCGACGAAATCGAGAAGGCCCACTCGGACGTCTTCAATATCCTGCTGCAAATCCTCGACGACGGCCGCCTGACCGACGGCAAAGGCCGCACGGTCGATTTCAAGAACACGGTCATCATCATGACCTCGAACATCGCGAGCCCCTTGATCCAC
This sequence comes from uncultured Acidobacteriota bacterium, assembly GCA_964495535.1. Lineage (GTDB taxonomy): Bacteria > Acidobacteriota > Terriglobia > UBA7540 > UBA7540 > JALHUF01. The sequence continues at coordinate 37,752 of CAZBWJ010000009.1, forward strand.
GAGGCGATGAACGGCAAAGCTGTAGCGGCGGCGTCCTCGCCGCCGGGATCCCGGACCAGACGTGGCGACGATGAGGACATGGCCGCTACAGACCGTAGCGGCGGCCTTCAGGCCGCCACGCTCTCTGACGACCTCAAGACACGCATTCACGAAGCGCTGCTCGATCACTTCCGGCCTGAGTTCCTGAACCGCGTGGATGAAATCATCATCTTCAATGCGCTGGGCAAGAAAGAGATCGAAAAGATCATCGAGCTACAGCTTGAGTATCTAAAGAAGCTCCTGGCCGAACGGAAGATCGTGATTGAGCTGACCGCGAAGGCCCGCGAGTTGCTCTTCCGCGAAGGCTACGACCCGCAGTTCGGCGCGCGGCCCTTGAAGCGCGCCCTCCAGCGCCTCATCCAAGACCCCCTGGCGATGAAAATCCTCGACGGCGAAATGCTGCCGGGTGAATCGCTAGCTGTGGACGCCGACTTGAAGAGGGGCGAGATGCGCTTCGAGCGGGCGACGGCCAAGGTCGTGCGGTAGCGAGCTGTACCGGCAGAGTCCTCGCCGCCGCATGGGGTCGGAGCCCGGTAGTCCTCCGGCGGGGTGCGAGTGTCAGGTTTTGGTTGGCAGCAGCAGGGTCTGTTTGCCCCATGGGTAAACCAGCCTGCCCTCCGCGTGTGAGGGGACCAGCTTGCCGTGGGGTGCTCGGACACTGTTCTCCTCTAGGATTCGGTCCAAGCCGCCACCAATACGACGGCTGTGTTGCCATATGGTCTCGTAATGAGCGACCCGGCTTAGCCACATTTTCTTATGGGTTTGTACCTCGTCCCTTAGCTCATGCCCCAATTGCTCGCTGCGGTGGACGATGTCACGCAGAGGGTTGCGGAACTCAGGACCGTCAACGAACTCCAGAATCGCCCTCACCGCCTTCTCTCTTTGCTGACGCGTCATCCGCGCTTGGGCGAGTTTCAGCAGAGATTCGCGGAGCCAACTGGTGAGCGGTACTACTCCAGCCGGATGAACCACGAGCACGTCCTTTTCCGTCCAAAAACCGAAGGTGTTGGATTTGCTGGCTGTTGTGACAAGGATAGCGTAGTCAGCCTGCCGCTGGACTTGGGCACACCGTGCTTGCTCGACGTACCTGCTTGATAGTCGCTGCACTTTCTTGCACTCGAAAACGAGCCTACCCACCCTGCGACCTTTGAGCAGTATCTCTTGCACCACGTCTCCTCCGTGACCGTGGTGAGTCACCTTATCCGTTGGGAATTTGCGCCTAAGCTGCCTGCACAGTTCTACCTCGTACAGCAGGCCCTCAAGCTGCGGTGTGGTGCCACGCTTCAGTTGTTTTCGCAATTCGCGATTCTCATTTTGGAGCCTGTCCATGCGATCATCTCGGTTCTTTAGGAGGCGCTGCAAGTAATCGGCTCTTGATCGCTCCTTGGCGGCGCCGCGCTTTTCAGCGTCCTTCGCTTGCTGCTTTGCCTCGCGCAATAGGCGATCGCGTTCATCCCAAAACCGAGTCACTTCAAGCCACTTGGCCTTGGAAAGGGGACTGTCACAAAGTGGACACCGGTATTTAGTGATCGAAGCCATAGTTAACTCCTTAAGCTGAATTCACAATGTGAGGCAGCCGTCAGGCTGCGCTCGGGGGTTAACGAGACTTCCTACCGAGAGCACCGGCGATTTCCTTCGCCACTGCGGTTTTCTTCAGAACCTCGTCCGTGATCTTCGCAGCTTCCCCAGAGAGGGCGCTGAGAAGTTCCGAAACTTTTTCAACCGCAGCGAGGCGAATTTCCCGAGATGCGTCGCGGAGAAAGGTTGTTTTCACCGACTGAGGATCACCCGGGTCGAGGAACTCTTCGTAATATGAGGAGTGAAGCAGACCCCATTTCCCATTGTGCTTTCCGTATCCAAACTCCTCGATGTGGGTGAGTTCGTAAAACTTACCGTCTCCCCCTGGGGTCTGTTCATGCTCGCGCTTAAGCTCGACCCATGCTGAGATTCCGAGCTTGTACGTGTTGAGCGCGGACTCGATCTCGGTGATTTGTCTATTTAGTTGATCGGAGGCTTCGTTCAGGGATTTTGATAAGGAGGCGAGATGCTTCAATGCAGCTTCCGCTTTGCCGTTCATGGCATTTCCTTTCTCGGGTCTGTCAGACCCGCTGTTGAGGTCAGCCGTCAAGCCACCTCACATTGTGTGAGATATAAATACTACTCGCCCGCAACCCTGTCAAGTTCTTTCTTCGCGGGTGGCGCATCCACGCGGTTGCGGGGCGAGTCCGCGGCGGGCCGGGAGCAACAGCCCCCTCACCCGTCCGTCAGCTGACGGCCACCCTCTCCCCAAGGGAGAGGGTCGGGTAGTCGGTATGGGGGATATAGTCTTCCCGACCACTCCAAGCGGAGAGGGTCGGGTGGTGCGGAGAAGAATTAGAATCCCCCAGCCCTCTCCCCAGGGAGAGGGCGGCCCGCAAGGGCGGGTGAGGGGTCAGTTCGCGCATGACAATCAAAGCCGAAGACCCTATCGCCTCCGCCTAATGTGCGCGGCGCATCTAATAGAGTGTAGAATAGTAGCTTGAACTGGGGGATTAAGAACGATGTGGAATAACTTCAAGACAACCATCTTGCTGGCAGGCCTGACGGGCCTGCTGCTGGCCATCGGGCAGCTCTGGGCCGGCCAGCGGGGACTGATGTTTGCCCTGGTGCTGGCGGCGGTGATGAACCTGGGGAGCTATTTCTTCTCTGACAAGCTGGCGATTGCGATGAGCGGCGCGAAGCCCATCGCGCGCGAGCAGGCGCCGCGCCTGTATCAGATTGTCGAGCGGCTGGCGGCGAAGGCCAACATCCCAGTGCCGAAGATCTACTTCATGCCCACCGACTCGCCCAACGCGTTTGCTACGGGGCGCAACCCCAATCACGCTTCGGTAGCGGTAACGCGCGGCATCCTGGAAATCTGCAACGACGAGGAAATCGAAGGCGTGCTGGCGCATGAACTCGGCCACGTCAAGAACCGCGACATCCTGATCAGTGCCGTGGTGGCGACACTGGCGGGCGCCATCACCCTTATTGCTCGCATGGTTTTCTATGCCGAGATGTTCGGGTTCGGGGGCGGCCGCTCGGACGGTCGCCGGGGCGGCGCGCTCTCGGCGCTGGCCATGATGATTGTGGCGCCGCTCGCCGCCGTGCTCATCCAGCTTGCCATCTCGCGCTCCCGCGAGTACGAGGCTGACCACACTGGGGCCGAGATCACGGGCAATCCGCAGGGCCTGGCGCGGGCCCTGGACAAGATCGACAAGTGGGCCAAGCGCATCCCCCTGCCGGTTTCGCCTTCCATGGCGCACATGTTCATCATCCAGCCGCTGACCGGGCGCGAGCTGTTTTCCAGCCTTTTTTCCACGCACCCACCCATCCGCAAGCGCATCGAGCGGCTCATTGGCCGGGATTTCGTTTAGTCGTCGGTTGTCAGTCGAACCAGCGAGGCGGGTCGGCCAGTGCGGGCGGCCAGGAAACTCTCGCCTTCCCTCACCGCGGACGAGGGCGGTCACAAGGATAGCCACTACTTTCGACTTTCAACTGTTGACTTTCGACTATTAGTGATGGCCTCCCCCAGGCGTATTTCTTTGTGGAAGCCTTTCGGGTCCTTGACCACTTTCCCGGCAACCAGCACGTAGTCTATGCCGACGGCAAAGCGGTTCGGGTGTTCGACGGTGGCCTGGTCGCTGACCTTTTCGGGATCGAACACAACGACGTCGGCATCCGCTCCGACTTGCAGGCGTCCTTTGCGCCGCAAGGCAGGGGCCTGGGCTTCCAGGCGTCGCGCCGGCAGGAGGGTCATCTTCTCCAGGGCCTCCATCA
>CAZBWJ010000009.1:41688-75096 GCA_964495535.1 uncultured Acidobacteriota bacterium
TGGGCTTCCAGGCGTCGCGCCGGCAGGAGGGTCATCTTCTCCAGGGCCTCCATCAAGGTCAACACGCGCCGTTCGCGCACGTACACCCCCAGGGTACGGGTGAAGGTCCCGGCGGCCCGGGGGTGGTTATTGTTGCCCGGCTCGAGGATGGCGTCGCTCGCGATCATGACGAAGGGCGAGCGCAGCGCCGCCACAACGTCCTCCTCCGGAATGGCGTAGGCTATTGCCAGCTTCCCCTTCCGGCGGTATTGCCGGAAGCTGCTGGGAGTCAGCCGCTCCGCAGACCCCGCCAGTTGGAGATCCCCGTAGTCGATGTGGAAACGCCTTTGCCAACCCTGCGAGAAGCGGGCGGAGTTCAGCGGCGATCCCCAGTAGGGATAAGGATACGCACAGGCGGTCACGTCCAGGCCCTCGTCGCGGGCGGCCTGCAGGAGGCGCAAGGACTCGGGCATGGAAAACGTGCCCCCCGTGCTCGTGATGTGCTCGATGTGCACGGCGACGCCCGTCCGGCGGGCCAGGGAGAGAACCTCGCGCAGGGCGTCGAAGTTCGTCCCCGGAGGTTCGACGGTGGAGTAACGCACGTGGAAGAAAACCGGGACCTGGTAGCGCCGCGCCACCCCCATCATCCCTTCCACCTCGGCGTCGCTGATGCCGGGTTGGTATTCCAGGCTGAGGGAAATTCCCAGCGCGCCATCCTCCAAGGCCCGCTCAAAGAGCGTGACCAGGCAGGCCAACTGCGTGGGCGTGGCGGCACGATAGTTCCCCACACCCAACTTTATCCGGGCCGCGCCGTACAGGAAGGCGCCTCCAAAGTGCACCGGGGGACGTTGCCGCTCATAGATTCTGTACCAGGCCTTCATGTCACCCTCGGTCCCCGGCGCCCCGTGCATCGCGAGGTTGGTAGTGACACCATCCGCCAGCTTGTACCACACGCCGTAGCTGTTGGGATTGTAGGAGAGGATGTCGATGAAGCCGGGCCCCACCACGCGGCCGGCGGCGTCGATCTCCAGCCGGCCAGCGAGGGGCTCATGCGTAATGGCAACGATGGTTTTTCCTCGAATGCCGACATTCAGCCCGGCGGCGTCCAGACGCGTCTCCGGGTCCATGACGCGCCCGTTACGAATCACCACATCGTAGCCCTGTCCGTCGGCCGCTCGAACCATGGCCGAGGAGCCCGGGGAACGCTGGCCGCGCTGGGTTGAGCTTGCTTGCCCAGCCCGCCCCAACGAGGCCGGCAGAAAAACGACGAGAGCCACTACTCGCCATGGGACCGGGAGATGCATGATTCACCAGAGTCGTTTCATTCCCTGGACACCCCGGTGGGACTTTCCATCGGCGGCCCTGCCGGCCGCCTTTCCCGCCTCATGCCCATCAGGCCAACCGACGAGACCAACAGCGAGGGAAAGCGCCCGTTCCGTCCTCGGTCGGTACCATAGGATTGTTGCCACTGGCCGAGTCAGGACTAGTGCGCGTCATCCCCGCCGTAGGCCCGCCGCCGCTTACCCCGAGTGGAAGCAACATGAGGCCGTAAAGAGCGCCCCTTGACAAGAAGCCTTTTCGCTCTATGGCAGCACGCAGCTCACTTATAAACTAGTTTAGGGGTTCCCACAAGCAACTATGGGACATTTCGCAGGCGCAACACGCAACTTCCCTTCCGCGTTGTCATCAACACGAACAGCCGAACCAGTTCTACGAAGAATCAGGAACGGGTGGAAGTCGGGAGGAGAACGCTCACGCCCGCGCGCACAGCTTGGGCCGCCGCCGTTTCACGACGGCTTTTTTCGTCGAACTCGACTCCAGCACCCGGGTCCTCAGCTATATCGGCGCGGGCCACAACGCGCCGATCCCGCGCCGCGCCTCCGGCCACCTCGAGCGGCTGGAGGCGGGGGCCTGCCGCTGGGCATCGAGGCCGACGCGCGCCACGATTGCGGCACGGCGACGCTCGCTGCGGGTGGCCTCCTGGTGATTTTCACCGGTGGGTTGATAGAAGCAGTCAAGGCGAAGGACGAAGACTATGGCGAGTCTCGCCTGCTGGAAGCATCGCAGTCAGTGCCAGTGCCGCGCAGACGCTGAAGGCCCTGATGGCCGCCGTGGACGCCTTCGTCGGTCAGGCACGGCAGCACGACGACATCACCTGCCTTATTCTGCGCGCCGCTACAGCACTCTAAGGTTCGGGACGGGAGGGGAGATTCTCGCCCTGGGTGCCAGAGTATTCGCGGGCGCCCATGGCACTGCCGCGCGGGGGAGCCTTCTGGCTCAGGCGCACAACGACATCGCACTCGCGGTCAGCTTCGGCCTTGCGGCCGGCCCGCAAATACGCCTGCAACAACACGTAGTGGGCGCCGGAGCTGTTGGGTTCCAGCTTGACCGTCTTCTCCAGTTCGGGAATGGCTCGCTCAATCTGCCCAAGTTTAAAGAGTGTCCAGCCCTGCACATAGCGGGCGGCGAAAAGTGTTGGCGCAAGCCGGACCGCCTTCTCCGCGTACGGAAGAGCCTGCTCCGATTGGTTGGCGTTCACATAGCTCATGGCGAGCTGGAGCATGGCCAGCACGTCATCGGGGTTAGGTTCCAGCTCGGTCCTCATCCCTTCAATCGCCCGTTCGTACTGGCCCGCATTCGCAAGGAAATTCCCAAAGGCGTAGTGTAGTCCGGGGGTCGAGGGCAGCTCAGCGAGCAGCTTCTCATAAGCGGTGACGGTCTCGGGGAGCTGCCTGTGCCGGGCGTGAAGTTCGATCTGCCCAACCCGGTCAACAAGGCTTTTCTGTTGGGTATCCATTCGCGTTGGGCTCTTCGCGATGCGCAGCGCTGCAAGGCCAAAAGCTGTGATCAGGTCAGGATCGTCCACGTCCGAGCGTGCCAGCGATACCAAGAGGCGTTGGGCAACCTGGAAATCTCCCCTGTGAATCGCGATGAGCGCGGTGTAGTAAGCAGCGACTTTTTCCAAGTCAGCGTCTCCGATTCCCATAGCCTGGCCCCGCTGCATATGCTTCCTGGCTATGTCGTATCGGCCCTGCTCGTACTCGCATAGCCCCAACCGCGTCCACCCCGCCCCATTCTTCGGCTCGATGTCGAGCAGGCTCCGGAAGGCAGCCTTGGCGCGCGCGTATTCCTTGCGATCGGCGAGCAGGATGCCGACGTCCCGCCACTCGTCGGGCCACTTGGGTCGAATACAGAGGGCCCTTAGGTAAAGCCGAATGGCTTCTTCGCTCTGTCCCTGGCGTTGCGCTTCCGCCGCCTGCTTGGCAAGCTGCTGGAAGCCTTCCCGGAGTGGAGCCTTCTCCCTCTGGCCGCTCGCCGCAGGCACCACTGCCAAGCTCACCAGGACGACGAGAATTCGCGCCACCGGCGCGAACTCACCCTTGTGGAGTGGCCCTGATCTGCTCGTTGTTCCCCAGCGCACGGCTCCATAATAGCGCTTTCCTGCGTGCCACGTTTCGGGGCAAACGGGAAGCGCAAACGCTCAAGGGATCCAGCCAGTGGGCAAAGGCCCGGACTGCATGTCTGACAAACCCTCGGCTGGAAAATGCAGTATCCGAAGACACAGAATGCCGGATACTACTCATCAAAGTCGAGCGGTATCGATGAGCTTCAGGGTTGCGGCCACGGCAACTTGTTCGTGATAGCAGTAGCCGTCGATCAATCCGTGGCCCCGCTGGCGACCCGGTAGGCCTTCTCGATATTCCCCACGACATCCTGCGGGAAGGTCTCGGGCATCTTCCCCGTGTACTTCGGCACCAGGACCGCGGCCACGCGCTTCCGCGTCTCGTCGCGCGTGGCGCCCTGCGCGTAGGCTGCCGCGGTCTCAGCCAACAGGTCGCGGAAATATTGCTCCCACATCTTGAACTGCGCCTTGCCGCGCATCACGTCGCCGTGGCCGCCGATGATGTAGTCGAAGTCGAGTTTCTCCGTCGCCTCGAGCATGCGAATCCAGTCGTAGGGATAGCTATCGCCCATGTACGGCGTCCAGCCGTGCAGCGCGTCGCCGGTGACGATGACTTTTTCCTTGGGAAGGTAGACCACCACGTCGCCGTCGGTGTGCCCCTTGCCCAGCCAGCGGATTTCGACGGTGCGTGACTTCTGGTGGAGGATCAGCCTGCGATCGAACGTCAGCGTGGGCAGCGTCACCTGCATGGCCTTGAGTTCGGTCAAGTACGCTTCCGTCTGGCGCAGGTTCTCCTGGATATCCGCCTTCTTCTTCGCGTCGGCAGCTTTGGCCAGATCAGCCTTCAGCGTCTCGAGCTCCTTCGGCAGCTCCAGAATCGTGCGCCTTGCGCGCGGGTTGCCGCGTTGCTCGATAGCCTCGCGCGTCGCTTCCGAGGAAATGATCTCGATGCCGGCAGGCCAGGCATTCAGATAAACTTCGTTGCCATAGTAATGGTCCCAGTGGAAGTGGGTATTGACGACGTACCTCACGGGCTTGTCGGTCACCGTCTTGATCTGCTCCATGAGTGCGCGCGCCGCCGAAGGCTTCGAGTGCGTGTCCACGACCAGCACGCCGTCATCGAGCACAATCACCGCGCCGTTGCAGTTGACTTTGGTGGCCGGTATGGCAATCGCGGCGTACACACCATCCGCCACCGGCTTCAAGTCGAAGAGCTGTTCTGCCGCCAATGGCGGCGCTGTCAACAAGAGAAGCATTCCCAACCATCGAATGCACTTCATACGCATTCCTCCTTATTACTGTTGTGGAAACTGCCTGGGAATGAGGCGCGATTCTATCAGCGCGAGTCCTGAAACTCCAATGCCCCGCAGCCACCAAACTGCCGAAGAGCTGAAGGTGCGCACTAAAACTGACCACTGACTACTGTTTTCTGTCCCGTGCTATATTTCCGGGCGCAAGCGAGCGCTTCTTAGGCCGCCGGGCGAGGCCGGAATGGTTCTCCTGAAGAGGGTCTTCTGGATTTTGATCGCGGTCGTCGCGGCACTCGGTCTGGGCATGATTGCGATGGCGCGCGGCGAGCCGCTCAACGCCGTCTGGCTGATCGCGGCGGCAGCCTGCATTTACCTGTTGGGCTACAGGTTCTACAGTTGGTTCATTGCCTTCCGCGTCCTGGAGTTGAACGACCGGCGCGCCACCCCCGCCGAGCGCCTCGAAGACGGTCGCGATTTCGTCCTCACCCACAAGTGGGTGGTCTTCGGGCATCACTTTGCCGCGATTGCCGGAGCTGGGCCCTTGGTCGGCCCCATCCTGGCCGCGCAATTCGGCTATCTGCCTGGCACGCTCTGGATCGTGATTGGCGGCGTCCTGGGCGGTGCCGTGCAAGATTTCGTCACGCTGTTCTGCTCGCTGCGTCGCGATGGGAAATCGCTGGGGCAAATGGCGAAGGACGAAATTAGCTCGGTGGGCGGCTACACCGCGTTGTTTGCTGTGCTGGGCATCATGATCATTCTGCTGGCTGCGGCAGCCCTGGTGGTGGTCAATGCCTTGAAGGCGAGCCCCTGGGGGCTCTCCACCATCGCCATGACCATCCCCATCGCCTTGCTGATGGGTGTCTACCTTCGCTTCCTGCGGCCCGGGCGTGTGCTCAAGGCCTCAATCCTGGGCTTTGTGTTGGTGCTGGGGGCGGTGGTGGGTGGCCGCTACGTAGCCGAGTCAGCGCTGCTGGCGCCCTACTTCACGTGCAGTGGCCCGACGCTGGTGTGGATGATCATTGCTTACGGCTTTGCGGCCTCCGTACTACCCGTGTGGCTGCTGCTTGCGCCGCGGGATTACCTGAGCACTTTCGTGAAGCTCGGGACCATCCTGGCATTGGCCCTAGGCATCCTGGCGGTCCGCCCAACGCTACTCCTGCCTGCCGTGACGCGCTTTGCCGACGGCACAGGCCCTGTCTTCGCGGGCAAGATATTTCCTTTCTGCTTCATCACCATCGCCTGCGGCGCCATCTCGGGATTCCATTCGCTGATTGCCTCCGGCACCACGCCGAAAATGCTCATCAAAGAAAGCCACGCGCGCTTGGTGGGCTATGGGGGAATGCTGATGGAATCTTTCGTAGCCATCATGGCGATGATCGCCGCCTCGGTGCTTCAGCCGGGTGTCTACTTCGCCATGAACAGTCCGGCGGGCGTGGTCGGAGCGCTGCCCGCACAGGCGGTGGCGACGATTTCAGGCTGGGGCTTCCCCGTAACGCAGCACGAGATGGCGGCGCTTGCGTCCAAGGTTGGCGAGATGACGCTTTTCAACCGCACCGGCGGCGCACCCTCGTTGGCGGTGGGGATGGCCTACATTTTCTCCAACGTCCTGGGAGGAACCCAGTTGCTGGGCATCTGGTATCACTTCGCCATCATGTTTGAGGCGCTCTTCATCCTCACCCTGCTCGATGCGGGCACGCGCGTGGGACGCTTCATGCTCCAGGACCTGCTCGGCCATTTCTGGAAGCCACTGGGAAGAACGGGCTGGTACCCGAGCGTCATCCTAACCAGCGCGGGAATTGTGGGCGCCTGGGGATATTTCCTTTACCAGGGCGTCGTGGACCCGCTGGGGGGTATCAACAGCCTCTGGCCGCTGTTCGGAATCTCCAATCAGCTCCTCGCCACGCTCGCGCTCTGCCTGGCCACGACCATCTTCATCAAGATGGGGAAGACGCGCTTCGTGTGGGTCACGCTGGTTCCCCTCGGGTGGCTCGCGGCCGTGACGATGACGGCCAGCGTCGAAAAGATCTGGCATTCGAATCCACGGATCGGCTTCCTGGCCCATGCGCGCTTCCTAGCCGACCAGCTCGCCGCGGGAACCGTGTCACCGGACAAGATTGGCGAAACCCAACGACTCATCTTCAACGATCGGTTGGACGCGGTGGTCACGTTTGTCTTTGCCGCGCTAGTCGTAGTAATTCTGGTCGAATCCGGCCGGCACTGGTGGCTCTACACCTTCGGACGGAGAAAGCCGGTGCTGAATGAGGCGCGGATGGAACTATCGAAACTTGTAGGTCCTGGGTCGTAAGAGGGGAAATGTTGCCTGTTGTCGGTTGTAGGTCGTCTGTTGTTGCTTGCTGGCTGCAACTAGCCTGGTTGCATCCGACGGGGAATGCTGATGGCCGACGGCTGAGGCGCGAAAGGAAGGATTGAGTGGCGAAACTGCAGCGAATCCTTCAGGTCTTCTGGGATTACGCTGGCGACATCTTCGGCGAGAAGGCGTACGCGCGCTATTGCGACTACGTTCTCTCCCAGGGCGGCCGGCCCATGCCGCCAGGGGAATTCTATCTATCGCAGCAACAGCGCAAGTACTCCAACCTCACTCGCTGCTGCTAAACTCCCGTGGCGCGGGCGCAGAGACGTTCCGGCGGAACGTCTCTGCTTCTGTCGCGGCGGCTCCGCATCGACCCGCGTCCGGGATGCGGACACCGGCGCTAGAGTACTCCGGATCGCCGGACGACGGTCTCGCCAAGCGAGAGCACGCCTCCGACCGCCGCGGCGCACCTCATCCAGGACGGCGACAAGGAGGGATGTCGCCAGCTCTGTGAGAAGCTGAAGCGCTCGCCGGATTTCACCGCGCAATAGGCAGATGCGCCTAGACCTTGCTTGACTTTCCCCGCCGAAAGCTGCAAGAGTGCTTTTCAGGAGTGGCCGGGGCGAAGCGGTTCTTTTACGGACGTGCACCTGGCGGCCCGTGCGGCATGGCCAGCCTGACTTTTGACGAGTTCTTCGCCAACCATCGAACGCGCCTGGAGGCCCTCTATCGGGCCTCGGGAGCAGAGCGCTGGTCGGTTCCGCTCGAGGCCTTTGCGCGTGCAGCTTGGCAGGGAACCTCACGCGCCGCCTCGGCCGAGCCGCACGAGGTCCCTGAACTCCTTGGCACACTGCGTGCCGAAGACTTGGCGCTGGCTTTGGGCTGCGCCCAGGGAAACGAGCCCGCCTGGGATACGTTCTGCTCCGAATATCGCGCGGTCCTATACGAGGCCGCACGCGCCATCGTGCACGAAGAGGCGCAGGCGCGAGAGCTGGCAGATTCTCTTCTCACAGAACTCTACGGCGTGGATTCCTCCGAGGCCGTCGGTCCTTCGCGCTTCATCTATTTCCACGGTCGGAGCAGCTTGAAGACGTGGCTGCGCGCGGTGCTCTACCGCAAGTTCGTGGACGAATACCGCCGCCAGAGCCACCTCGTGCCTCTGCCTGACAAGCCGGACAAGGCCTCAACAACGGCGAGTTCAGTTTCCGAAAAGGATGACCGGCGCTACGACGCCTGCCTGAGCGAAGCCGTCGAAGCGTCCCTGCGGAAGCTCCCGCCGGCTGAAAAGTTGCTGCTCAGCTACTACTACGTCCAGCAGTTGACCCTCAAGCAGATTGGCCGGCTCACCGGAGACCACGAAGCGACGATCTCGCGGCACCTTGAAACTCTGCGCAAGAAGCTGCGCAAACGCATCGAAGCTTACTTGCGCGATGTGAAGCGGCTGACCGCTTACGAGATTGATTGCTGCCTCGATTTCGCGTCGCGAGGCGTGACAGTGGAATTGGATCGAGCGCTGAAACCGGAATAAATATGTGCAACAAGCGGCGTTCGGTTCGTTCTATGGTTGGAGAAGAGATGCTTCGAGCGGCGAGGGGCGCCGGGTCGGAAATGCGAGTAAGCCATGAAGGCTGATTCCAAGAGGTTGGAGAAGCTCATAGCCGGCAAGCTCCGTGCCCAGCTCAAAGCTGAAGGTCCGCAGTGTCCCGAGGCGGAGACTCTGGCTGCCTACGTGGATCAGGCACTCACGCAAGGCGAGCGCGAGAGCCTACAGCTTCATCTCGCCTCCTGCGCGCCCTGCCAGGAACAGGTGGCAGAATTGGTCCGGATGAGCGAAGCCGAGGAGCCGGCGAAAGCGCTCGCGCTTGGCCTCGCTCGGGCGAGGAGAATTGCTCGGTTCCGCTGGGCATTGGCCGCCCCGGCGCTTGCGGGCCTGTTAGTCGCTGCGCTCTGGTACACGGGCGAGTTCCGTCCACTACTGCGTCAGCAAGAGCAGTTGGCGCTCAAGACTCCACCAGCGCGCGCGGTTCCCGCTGCACCCCCGGAATTGAAGGAAGCGCAGGTTCCAATCAGCCAGCCTGCCCGGCAGGAAGTTGCCAAAGCTCAGCCCAAGAAGAAGGCAAGACAAGAGGCTGTTTCAGGATTGGAAACGGCCGCCCTGAAGCCTGCTCCAGCCGAGTCCAGAGCCGCTGGCGCGGTGGCCGAAGTTGGTGTACCCACGGAGAGCTTTTCCGCCCCCGCGCCGGGAGCCATCGCTACCCCCAGCGAGCGGGCGCGGCTGGCCACCACGGCCCCTCCGGCCAAACAGGGGGATGAAGCGGTCTCGGCAGCCCACGAGGACCGCCTAGCCGTGCGCGCCGAGGCCCCCGCCCCCCCGGCTGCTGCGCCCCAAGCGGAGCGTGAGAAAGCCACCGAGGAGACAACTGCGGTGGCAGTGGGTGGGACGGCATTCGAAGCCGAGGAGACGCATGGCTTGGTCGCTCGGGGTGCGGGCGCCAAGAAGGTCACGGCGCCCTCGCCTGCCGGAAAATGGCGGGTGGGCAGGCGCGGCCTCATTCAGAAAGCCAACGCGAGCGGCAATTGGATTACACAGGCGAGCGGGGTCGAGGCCAGCCTCCTCGATATCGCTTTCGCAACTCCCTCCGTGGGCTGGGCGGTGGGCCAGGCGGGGACAGTTCTGCGAACCACCGACGGGGGAACCACGTGGAACAAGGTTCCAATCCCCACCCGCGCCGACCTGATTCGAGTGTCCGCCAGAGGCGAATTCACGGCTCGCGTGGTGACACGCGACGGGCAGACGCTCGCCACGACCGACGGCGGGAAGTCCTGGAACATCTCTTCCCAAGATTAGACCCCGTCCAACCTGCTAAAATGCACTCAGACGGGGCACAACCTGCCCGTCCTAGTGGAACTGAATGCCCCAACGCACTGACCTGTACGCCCGCTGGTCCTCGGAAATGCAGCGGAGTGAACTGTTCCGCCCCGGCGAGCGCGTGGGTGTGGCTGTCTCAGGTGGTCCTGACTCGGTGCTGCTGCTCGAATTCTTGAGGCAATTGGCTCGCGAGAAGGGGCTGGTGATGGCCGTCGTCCACTTCAACCACCACCTGCGCGGCGTGGAGTCCGACGAAGACGAGCGCTTCGTGCGCGATTTGGCCGCCCGCCTGGCCCTCGAGTTCATCCGCGGAGGCGCCGAGGTCGGCCGCCTGGCGCGGGAGAAGCGCCGAAACCTGGAGGCCACCGGGCGCGAAATTCGCTACCGGTTTTTCGTCTCCCTGGTTAACCGCGGCCGGCTGGACAAGGTCGCGACGGCGCACACTGCGAACGACCAGGCGGAAACAGTTTTCCTGCGCCTGCTGCGCGGGACCGGCACCCGCGGCCTGGGAGGGATCTATCCTGTACTCGAGGGCAAGATCGTTCGGCCTTTTCTCAGCCTGACGCGCGCCGAGATTGAAACGGAACTCCAGAAACGCAACCTGGCGTTTCGCGTTGATTCCACAAACCTCGACCCGCGACTTCGCCGCAACAAGATTCGTATGGAACTCTTCCCGTGGCTCCAGGAGCGATTCAACGTGGATATCATTCCTCTGCTCAAGGAGCTTTCGGATCGGGCCCGGGATGACGAGGAGTACCTGGAAGCGCAAGCGCGGGAGCGCGCGCACGCCTGGCGGGTCCGCGAAGGCGCAGAAGAAAGAATCCCCGTACGACCTTTCGCTGAATTCCCTCCTGCCGTCGCGCGGCGCGTACTGCGCCAGATGATCCTTGCCATCCGCGGCAGCCTGCAAGGCATTACCCACCGGCACATCGAGGCGCTGCGCCGGCTGGCCACCGAAGCCCAGAGCGGCCGGGGCCTGGCGTTGCCCGGAAAGCTCGTGGCGCGCCGCGAATTCGACTGGTTGGTCATCAGACCCCAGTCCGGCCGGCCCGATGACTCCGGCTATTGCTACGCGATCGAGGTGCCCGCAGAGGTTTCTATCCCTCAGGTGGGCGTCACCCTCCGGTTCAAGATTGTTGGGCCAGAAGAACTTGGAAGAGCGTATAATAAACAGGGGAAGGGGTGTCTGGACCCGCTGAAGTTGCCCGGGGGACTGGTGCTTCGCAACTGGCGTGCCGGTGATCGCTTTCGGCCTCCGGGGTGTGGCAAAGTTTTGAAGCTCAAGGAGCTGTTTCGCCAGCGGAAGATTCCCCTGGAGCAGCGGAGACTTTGGCCGGTCCTGGAAAGCGGCAAGGAAATTATTTGGGTGCGGGGCTTCCCAGTGGCAGCTTCGGTGGCTGTTACTGCTGAGTCAAGGGAGGCAATCGTCATGGGGGAAGATACGCTGCCAACAGACCGGACCCGCGTGGAGCCGAAATGAAAAAGCGTTCCAAGCCATCCGCCAGAAAACGCGATTCGTCGAGAGTCGCCAAGGCCCCGGCCGGAGACACATTGCGGACCGTCTATACGGCCCAGCAACTCCAGAAGCGCGTGCGCGAGCTAGCGAAGCAGATCAATCATGACTACCGGGGCAAGACCCTGCACGTGGTCGGGATTCTGGAGAATTGCTTCCTGTTCATGGCTGACCTGATCCGGTCGCTCAAAGTCCCGGTCATTTGCTATTTCGTCCGGCCAGAGGTTTACGACACGGCGCCCGGCGGCGTTCCCATGCACGAAATCAAATACACTCCTCGTGTGGATGCCGCGGGTAAGGACATTCTGCTGGTGGATGGCATCTTGCAGTCAGGTCTGACCTTGGATCATCTCTATCGTTACATCCTGGGACAGAATCCCAGCTCGGTTCGCACGGCCACCCTGATTGAGAAGACCGACGAACGGAAAGTCGCCGTGCCCACCGACTACGTGGGCTTCAAGGTCGCCGGAAAATTCCTGGTGGGCTACGGCCTGGGCTACCAGGACAAGTACCGGAATCTGCCCTGCGTCGCTACGGTGGGCTGAGCAGAATGAGGTTAAACCCCATAAGGGCTTTCAGGCGTCTAATAAAGGGCGGGAATCGCTAGGTGCGTGTCGGGATCGCGGGTGGGGCGTTAGGGGAGGAAGCAAAGTGAACACGGCGGTCAGGAACATAATCTTCTGGGTGGTGATGGCGGCGTTTGCCCTGGTGATTTGGGGCGTCGTCAGGTACAACACCGGCGAGAAGGTCAAGGACTTCACCTTCACGGAGTTCAACAGCGAGGTGGCGAAGGAGAACGTCCGCGAAGTGACCATCGCCGGCACGGACGTCTCCGGGGTGTTGAAAAAGGGCGACCGGTTCCGCACCACCATCCCCGCCAACTATCCTGACCTATACAAGAGCCTGCAAGAGAAGAACGTCAACGTCCTCATCAAGGACAATTCCGGCGGTTCCTGGATGACCTGGGTGGCGAACGGGCTCCCCATGCTCCTGTTGTTGGGCCTGTGGATTTTCTTCATGCGGCAGATGCAGACCGGCGGCAACAAGGCACTCTCCTTTGGCAAGAGCCGGGCGCGGCTGCACTCCAGCCAGCAGAAGAAGGTCACCTTCAAGGATGTGGCCGGGGTGGACGAGGCCAAGGAAGAACTGCAAGAGATCATTGAGTTCCTGCGCGAGCCGCAAAGGTTCCAGAAACTCGGGGGCCGCATTCCCAAGGGCGTGCTGCTGGTGGGACCCCCAGGTACCGGCAAGACCCTGCTGGCGCGCGCCATCGCGGGTGAGGCCAACGTTCCCTTCTTCTCGATTTCGGGCTCGGACTTTGTGGAGATGTTCGTGGGCGTGGGGGCCTCGCGCGTCCGCGACCTGTTCGAGCAGGGCAAGAAGAACGCCCCCTGCATCATCTTCATCGACGAGATTGACGCCGTGGGCCGCCATCGCGGCGCCGGCCTGGGCGGCGGCCATGATGAACGCGAGCAGACACTGAACGCACTGCTCGTGGAAATGGATGGGTTTGAGTCCAACGAAGGCGTCATCCTCATCGCCGCTACCAACCGCCCGGATGTTCTGGACCCAGCCCTGCTGCGCCCCGGCCGCTTCGATCGCCGCGTCATCGTGCCGCGACCGGACGTGGGCGGCCGCGAAGGTATCTTGAGAGTTCACACCAAAAAGATTCCTCTGGCTGAAGACGTGGACATCTCGGTGCTGTCCCGCGGCACCCCGGGATTCTCCGGCGCCGACCTGGCTAACCTGGTCAATGAGGCCGCTCTGCTCGCGGCGCGGCAGGACCGCAAGCACGTCCTGATGGAGGACTTCGAGTCGTCCAAAGACAAGGTTCTGATGGGCGTGGAACGCAAATCCATGATCCTCTCCGAAGAAGAGAAGCGGAACACCGCGTACCACGAGGCGGGACATGCTCTGGTGGCCGCCATCGTCCCCTACGCCGACCCTCTCCATAAGGTGACGATCATCCCGCGCGGCATGGCCTTGGGCGCCACCCTGCAGTTGCCGGTCGACGATAAGCACACCTACACGCGCGATTACCTGGAATCGCAGCTCACCGTCATGATGGGCGGGCGCGCCGCCGAGGAACTCTTCCTCAATAAGATCACCACCGGCGCCGCCAATGACATCGAGCAGGCCACGGAACTCGCGCGTCGCATGGTGTGCGACTACGGCATGTCCGACCTGGGTCCGCTGGCCTTCGGCAAGAACCAGCAAGAAATCTTCCTGGGACGCGACCTAGCCACCCAACGCGACTTCAGCGAGGACACCGCCATCAAGATTGACCAGGAAGTGAAGAAGTTCGTGGTGACTGCACACCAGCGGGCGAGAGATATTTTAACCTCAAACCGCGAGGCCCTGCTCCGTATAGCGGACACGTTGCTCGTGCGCGAAGTCCTCGATGCCAGCGAGGTGAAGCTCCTGGTGGAGGGCAAGCCGTTGCCCGAGCGGGCCCGCCTCACGCCTCCCACACCTCCTCAACCGGAGACCACTGAGGTTCTCAAACCTCAAGCTGCGCCGGGCCTTGCCGGCCGCGAACGACCGCAACCGGCTTAAAAAAGAGTGTAAAGTGTAAAGGATGAAGTGAGAAGGTGTCAGTCTAACCTTCATTCTTCACACTTTTCGCTTTACGATTGGTAACCAGTCAACGTGCGTTCACGCGCAGAGTTCGAAATCAAAGCGTGTAGCAGACCTTCAGGTCTGCGGCGCTTGAAAACCGCGGATCTGAAGATCCACGCTACAAGCTGATAGCTGAGGGCTCAGAGCTTCACTCGCATGACAACTCGCCCCCTTTTCGAACTCGTCGTCCAGCGTCGCATAGTCCGGCTGGGCGAACGAACCCTGGTCATGGGCGTGCTCAACGTGACCCCCGACTCGTTCTCGGACGGGGGTCACTACTTTGCCGCAGACCGCGCCATCGAGCACGGCCTCGAGATGGTGGACCAGGGCGCCGACTGGATTGATGTGGGCGGTGAGTCCACCCGGCCGGGGTCCCGACCCGTGGCGGCGGCAGAAGAGCTGCGTCGCGTTCTGCCTGTCATCCAGGGGCTGCGAAAGAAGCTGCGCACGCTGCCGATTTCAATTGACACCAGCAAGGCGGAAGTGGCGGAAGAAGCCGCGCGCGCCGGAGCGAGCATCATCAACGACGTCAGCGGGCTCCGTTTCGACCCGCGGCTGGCGGAAGTGGCCGGAAGACACCGAACGCCTCTCATCCTCATGCACCTCCGCGGCCGACCCGAAACCATGCAGCAGAAAGCTTTCGCCCGCTCCATCTGGCGCTCGCTCCACGACGGTCTGAAGCGCTCCATCCGACGCGCGCTGGCGCGGGGCGTCCATAGGTCGCAGTTGATCATTGACCCCGGAATGGGCTTCGGAAAGTCGCGCCGACAGAACTTCGAAATCCTCGCCCACCTCGAACGTCTCCAGCGCTTTGGGCTGCCGATCCTGGTGGGGACCTCGCGGAAATCGTTTGTCCAAGCGGTGGTGACAGGCGAGGGGTTGCAGCCTTCACGCTCGGAGAAGCGCCGAGTAAGTCACTGGCCGCTCACCGGTGGCGTAGGGGCGGGGCTTTCCCCGCCCAGTTGGGCGCAGCAAGCAGCGCCCTTACTGCTCGGTGATGCAGCAGCGGTGGCAGCATCGATCCTTGCCGGAGCGCACATCGTCCGCGTGCATGATGTGGCGGCCATCCTTCCCGCCGTGCGGATTGCCGACGCTATCCTGGCCGCACGCCTTGGGCCGTAGGGCACAGCACGCCTCATCCCGACCAAGCCGTGCTCGAGGGCATAGGCCATTTCTACCGCTACACGCTACAATGACTGGTCATGGCTCACAAACCTCAACTGTTCGGCACGGACGGCGTGCGCGGCGTGGCAGGCCATTACCCTCTCGACCGAGAAAACGTCTGGAAGCTGGGACGCTCGATCGGGGAGGTTCTGGGTAAGAAAGCTGCGGTAGCTCCGCTGCGAGTCGTGCTGGGGGAAGACACGCGGGAGTCGAGCGGGTGGATTTCTCGCACCCTGACCGGAGGACTGCGGTCCGCCGGAGTGGAGGTGACGTATGCCGGCATCATCACAACGCCGGGCGTCGCCTTCCTCACTCGCCATCACGGGTTTGCCGCCGGCGTGGTGGTTTCGGCCTCTCACAATCCCTACGAGGACAACGGAATCAAGATCCTTTCCGCTTCGGGAATGAAGCTCCCCGAGGCGGTGGAACTAGAGATCGAGCGCGCGCTCGCACGCTATGACACGCCCGGCGTGCAATTTACCGAAGCTCCGCTGGAGCCCGCACCCCAACTGCTTAACGATTACGTGGAATTTCTCTTGCGCGTGGTTCCAGACGGCAACCGTCTCTCCCGATTTCGCCTGGTGGCCGACTGCGCGCACGGCGCTGCTTCCCGGGTGGTCCCCGCGCTTTTTGAGAAGCTGAGAATTCAAGCTCGCGTCCTGCACGCCGTGCCCAATGGCCGCAACATCAACTTGGGATGCGGTTCGCTCCATCCCGAAGTCATGGCCCAGGAAACCAAGGCGGCTGGCGCCGACCTGGGCGTGGCCTTCGATGGCGATGCTGACCGGGCCATTTTTGCCACGCGCGAGGGCCGCATCGTCGATGGAGACCACGTCCTGTACGCGTGCGCCCTCCATCTCAGCCAGCGCAAGTCATTGAAAGGGGGGAGCGTCGTCGGCACCCTGATGACCAATCTCGGCTTAGAACTTGCTCTGGCACGGCATGGCATTGCCCTGAAGCGCACGGCGGTGGGTGACAAGTACGTTTTGGAAGAGATGTTGCGCTCCGGGATCAATCTGGGAGGCGAACCTTCCGGCCACATCGTCTTTGCGGACATTTCGCTCGCCGGCGACGGACTTATCACGCTGTTCCAGGTCTTACGCCTGCTCGACGACACCGGCAAGTCCCTGGAGGAGTTGGTGCGCGGCCTCAAGCAGTTCCCGCAGATCATCCGCAACGTGCGCGTCAGGAGGAAGCCGCCACTCGAATCGATCCCCCAGATCGTGCAGGCCATCACCGACTGTCAACTCGACTTTGGCGAGCAGGGCCGGGTGGTGGTACGCTACTCCGGCACGGAAAAAGTGGCCCGGGTGATGGTCGAGGCGGAAGCCGTCGAGGCGGTGGAGCGCCACGCCGCGCGCATTGCCGCGGCTATTGACTCGGCCCTCGGGGCACGCTGACGAGCCAATTGTAGCGGCGGTCTACTTGTCCCGACGCCTTCTTGGGGATGACCGCCGGCGGAGAACATGACGCGGTGCCCACCGGGCGCCGCCACCGAGGGTCCTATGCGAAAGTCCCTCTTTGTACTTCTCCTTGTTGCACTGGGGTGCAATGCTCCGTGGGCTGGGGCGCAGAACAAGGGTTCGGCAGCTTTTGACGTAGGCGAATTCCTCACACGCTACGAAAGCAGCCTGAAGCGACTGGACCAACTGTACGGCGAACTGGCAAATGAGAACCTGCCAGTGCGCGATGAGGCCGGGCAGCCTCTCGCTCGCCGCCACATCGAAGACCGCCGGCAGGCGCTCAATGACCTCGTCACCACCGTGCACCAGCTTGCCGCGAACCCCCAGGATCTAGTCTCAGCCACCAAGCTCCTTGTGCAGAGCGAGACGCTGGCCGACGACCTCTTTGATCTTTCCCAGGTCGCCTACGACAACAACCGTGAGGAGTTGGGCAGGCAACTCGCCGACCTTCTGAGGATCATGGACCACCACAATGCGCTGATTGAATCCTACGCCCTGAACGTGGCGGCGGAAAAAGAAACGCGCCTCCGCGAATTGGAAAAGGAAAACCAGGAACTGCGACAGAAACTGAGGGAGGCTGCGGAGCCTGTGAAATCCAAGGCTGCCGCCCGGCGGTAGCCGGAGCGCCTCATGCGGCCAGGGCAAGGGCAACCTGCTTTTCGGGTCGGTCATCCCAATTGCCAGCAGCCCAGAAGCCGTCGGGCGAGGTGCAGCATGAAGAGCCGTCGCTTTTTCCCCATCTTGGTCATCCTGAGCCTGATGGCATGGCCACAGCACGCGCCCAGCCAGAGCGCGCCCGGGATGTCGCAGGCGCGGCTGGGGCCCAGCAGTTCCAAGGTGGTTGTGCCCACTGACACCGCGATCCCCCTGGCGCTAAAGAATACGATCAGCTCGCGGACCGCCTTCGTCGGCCAAGCAGTCTATTGCGAGACGATTTACCCCATCACGGTCGGGAACCGCATTGTGATTCCAGTGGGCAGCTACGTGAAAGGCGAGGTCACGCAGGTGAGGCGCCCGGGGCGCCTCAAGGGTAAGGCCCAGCTGGGAATTCGCTTTGAGTCGCTTACCCTGCCGAATGGAACCACCCGGCCTCTGCGTGCCACGCTCTCTTCCTATGCAGGAAACGGGGACCAGGGATTCCGGCGCGAGGAATCGAAGATTGAAGGGGAGTCCTCGAAGGGAGAAGATGCAGGCAAGATTGCGACGACGGCAACGCAGGGCACCATCATTGGGGGCCTTTCCTCGCGCAGCGGCAAGGGCGCCGGCCTCGGCGCCCTCAGTGGCGGGTTAGGCGGCCTGATCTGGGTGCTGGCGACCCGCGGGAAGGAGATCCTGCTGCCGCCGGGGACCAATCTGGAACTTCAACTAGCCACACCACTCACGTTCGAGCGCGACGAACTGGAACCTCCCGGCCGCTACGACGAAGGCCCGGCCCTCCCCCGGCGCGAATAGGGGTCGGGCAGCCAATTCCCGAAGACAATTAAACCCGCCAAGCTCCGCCCGGCAGGCGGAGTTGCGTCGCAAGCATCAAGCGCGGTTTTGACTCGGCAACTAGTTCACGGTGAGGTTGATGAGGATGGATTGGCCAGCCTCGCCGGACTTGGCGTTTACCGCGATGCTGTAAGTGCCCTGAGACGTCCCGCGGACGTTATAGTAGTAGTCTTCCCCGCAGGAGGCCAGGAACAGCACGCAGAGAATGATGGCCGTCGCCAGAGCCGCAAGGGCAGGCACGCGCCGGCGAGCCATTCGCGCCAGTCCCGCCAATGCAACGAAAAACGTCAGACCCAGCAGCCACGGCAGTGGAGACGGGGGGCGCGCCGGCGGGGGCGCGGCCGAACGTTGGGTCGTTCGAACCTTGACCTCGACGGTCGCGGGGTTCGTGCCGTCGAGCGTCACCGACTCGGGTGTGAAACTACACGTGGTCGCTTGCGGCAGTCCGGCGCATGTGAACGTTGCTGTGCCAGTGAACCCGTTCGCTGGCGTCAAGGTCACCGTGAAGCTTGCCGTTTCGCCCGCCGAAACGACGGCAAAGGTTGGAGAAACGCTAAGCGAGAAATCGGCGAAAAGAACTGACAGACCCAAGGCGGCCGTCTGATTCTCGTTGACACCCGTCACTTTGAAGTTGAGTGCAGCCCCACTGACAGCCTTGAGGTTGCCAACCGTCAGCGTGCTGGTCTGCCCCGGAGTAATCGATCCCGGACTGAAGGCGCACGTGGCCGATCCATTTTCCGTGCAACCCAACGTGATGCTGCTGGTGAATTCGCTGGGCGCCGTGGCGGAAACGGTGAAAGTGGTCGAATCGGTGCCCCGCGTGACAATTACCGAAGTGTTCGTGGCCGACAGGGAGAAGACAGCTACGCCGTTCCCCGTGAGACTCACCGTGTGAGGGCTGCCCGTGGCATTATCCGTGACGGTGATCGCGTCGTCCCTTGTCCCTGTCGTCGTGGGGGTGAAGGTGACATCGATGGTGCAGGTCGCCGCCACCGCCAGTGTAGCGGGGGAAACCGGGCAGGTGTTGGTCTGAGCAAAGTCGCCGCTGATGGCGATGCTGGCAATGCTCAACTCCGCCGTGCCGCTATTGGTGAGGGTGACGATTTGCGCGGCACTGGTCGTACCCACGGTTCTGTCAGCGAAAGTCAGCGGGGCCGGCTCCAACGTGACGGCAGGAGTAGGCGTGATGCCGGTGCCGGTAAGGGGAATCACGTGCGGGCTGCCGGCGGCGTTGTCGGCAATGGTGACGTCCCCGGTTCTGGTGCCCGTCTCGGTAGGCGTGAAGGTGATCTCAATTGTGCAGGTGGTTCCGCCTGCGGCCACGGAGTCGCCGCACGTATTCGTCTGAGCAAAGTCGCCGTTCGCCGCGATACTCGTGATGGAAAGCAGCGTGCTACCGCTGTTAATCAAGGTCACGGCCTGCGTGGGGCTCGTGAAGCCAGTGGCGCGATCGGAGAAAGTCAGCGTCTGCGGGAAAAGAGCAACGGCCGGAGCGTCTGCCGGAGCGATCTTGGCGATGAAGGCATCCCCAGCAGGCGCGCCGCCACCGGGGGCGACTTGCACCACCCCCACCGTGGGGGGAAAGTTATGTGAAGCGGTGCTGCCTGTCACAAAGGCGTCATTCGACGTGTTCACGGCGATGGCTTGCGCGAAGTCGGTCTCATCGCCCCCTAGATAGGTGGAATAGACCAGTCCGGAGCCGGTTGCATCGAGTTCTGTCACAAAGGCGTCCGGGCAGGCGTCCGGCCCACATGTGCCGCCGCCGAAGGTTGTCTGCAAGGCATTCAGGATGGGGAAATCATCGGAGCGCGTAAACCCGGCCACAAATGCGTTGCCGGAGGCGTCCACCGCAACGCCCGACCCTTGCTCAACGTCAACCCCTCCAAGGTAGGTCGCGTAGGCAAGGGCTGCGCCGGCCGAGTCCAGTTTCGCCACAAACGCATCCGAGCAAGGCGCCGCCCCACAAGTGCCACCGCCCATCACGCGCTGAAAAGCAACGCTTGTCACAGGGAAGCCGGTCGAGGCCGTATCGCCGGTGATAAAGGCGTTGCCCGCGCCGTCCACAGCCAGGGCAAAGGCCCGGTCGAGGCCACTGCCACCCAGATAGGTCGAGTAGACCAGCGCGGATCCCGCTGCTCCCAGCTTAGCCACGAAGCCGTCCGCCGAGCCGGCGTTAGTTCCCTGGAGAGGGCTGGCCGTGGGAAAGTCGGTGGAAAATGTGTAGCCCGTCAGGTAGGCGTTCCCTGCCGCGTCCACCGCAATGGCCTGGCCGAAGTCGCCGTCGGCGCCACCCAAATAAGTGGAGTAGACCAGTCCCGTCCCATCCGGCTTTACCTTCGTCACAAAGGCATCCGAGTTTCCGGCGCTGGCAGCCTGCAGGGGGGTCACGGTGGGAAAGTTCGTTGACAGCGTCGAACCCGTCACGTAGGCGTTCCCACCAGAGTCCACCGCGATGCCCTGACCGAAGTCGGAATCTCCACCCCCCAAATACGTGGAGTAAACAAGCGCTGAGCCGTCTGCTTTCAGCTTCGTCACAAAGGCGTCTGAACAGAAAACAGTTCCGCAGGTGCCGCCGCCAAACGCCGCCTGAAACGCGCCGGTCGTGGTGGGGAAATTGTTGGAGGCCGTCATGCCTGTGATGTAGACACTACCAGAGGAATCCAGGGCAATTCCTGTGGCGCGGTCGAAGCCCGTACCACCGAGATAGGTCGAATAGACCAGCGCCGTGCCCGTCGCGTTCACTTTGGTCACGAACGCGTCGAAGTCACCGCCATCCGAAGCCTGAAGCGGATTGGCCGTGGGGAAGTCGATGGACCCGGTCGAACCCGCCACATAAGCGTTGCCCTCGGCGTCCACGACGATGCCATAACCAATCTCATTGTCGCCGCCACCAAGAAACGTCGAGTAGCTCAGGACCGGGTCGATGATGAGGGGCCGGGTGGGGTCGTAGGAGGCGATTTCAAAGCCGACGAGGAATTGGAGATTAGAGATTGTCGATTGACGATTGACGATTGTCGAGTTTCGATTTTCGCCTTTCGCCCTGCGCAGAACGTACCACCCATCGAGGAATTGGCGATTGTCGATTGCCGATTGGCGATTGTCCGCCCTCTGCGCGCCAGCCACTGTCAACTGTCGACTGTCAACTTTCGACTGCACTTGATACACGACTGGCTTGTGGAGGCGAACCTCGCCCGAGTCGGTCGTGATGACCAGGTCGCCGTCCGAGTCAATTCGCGCATCAGCGGGATTCGGGGTTCGGGATGCGGGGTTCGGGACGAGCGATTTTCCATTTTCGCTTTTCGAGTTTCCAGTTCCGATCTCCAACGCAATGGCGCGGGGGTCGGCACCGGGAGCCACGACAAAGTCGTATTCGAGTTGGCTTTGGTTGCCGTAATAGACCAAGTCCACGCCGCGATAAACGTTCTCGTACTTCACCCTGGCGTAGTTCGGGACGTTGGTGCGCCACTTCTTCGGATCGTTACCGACGAAGTAGTTGCTCTGCCCTGGCAGTTCATCAAGCCCGCGGACCTCTGGCGTGGGGTTCGCCCCCACCAGCTTCAGGCGGAGAAGCGCCGCCATCCGGGATTCGGGGTTCGGGATTTGGGACTCAGCATTTTCGATTGATGATTGCCGATTGGCGACTGAGGAACGAACAAGCCTGTTCGTTGTCCGTAGTCCGTAGTGCCTTGTTTGCTGCAACTGACTACTGACGACTGACGACTGACGACTTCTCAACGCCAGCACTGCTTCGTCGCCGGTCAGAAACAGGGTATAGCCAGCGGCGCGCGAGAGAAACCTGACCGGTGCGTCAGTCTGGCCCTGGTTGGCCTCGAAGCTCAACGGCAACTTCCCGTAAGCCTCCACCAGCCGCCCTCGCGCCGCCGCGTCGGACTTAGCGTCACCCGCCAAGGCGATCCCCGGCCCCACCAGCAGAGTCAAGCCAACTATCAGCCAAGGGGGAAGCATTCCCACTCCTAATTTGCGCCCGGATGCGCGAGGAAGTCGACCAAACCTCATATTAAGATGCTGCCGACAGGAGCGGGTTGTTTCATGGCAATCCAAAGTTCAACGAGGGAGAAGCAGATTATCGTTTCAGCCTGGGATTGTCAATTAGGTTTTCGGGCCAAGCGCCCTTGCGCGACGCGCGCCGCCAGCCCTCGCGGACAACAGGCCACTCAATGAAGTCCAGAATCCACCCTCTGCCTGTTGGCCTTGTGAACAGCAACCGGTCGTCGGCTCGGCCTACATAAAGACCACCGATTGGACGCCCGAGATCTCGAATCGTTTTCGGCAACGCGCGTTCTTGCAGTGGACGAAGTCGTCGCGCCGCAGCATGTAGGATCTGGCCTTCTCGAAGCGTGCGCGGTCTCGCTCGTCCGCGCCGCGCGGAAGCGCTTTCCGCTTTGTCCGCACCAGCCAGCGGAGGTCGTACGTCGCGGTTTGGCGGCAGAAGAGGCAAGAGAGATTGGCGGGCTTCAGAGTTTCGGCCTCGTCAAAAAAGTCACGTTCCTCCATGGCGCCGATATTCTAATCGGATTTGCCGTACAACTCCACCGGACGCTTCAACTTGAGCAGTGGGAGTATAATAGCGGTGCACGCGTCACTGCCCGGCACCCTCGCTACTCTCGACGCAGGGAGACAAACGCCTATGTTGGTCCCCTTCTCCGAACAAGAACTGGCCGACTTCATCTTCGATCGTATTCTCGTTCATTGCCCGAAGTGCCCCGACGTGGAGTGCATCCGCGCCGCGTGTCTGAAAGTCGCCGACGACCTGCTGGAGCAGGCGGAGATCGTGTACAGGGAGCAACCCGTCTCCGACGGCGGGGCGTGACTCGAACGGCGGGATTGATCCGCCGTGCCGGTGGGCGCCGACAAGAGTTTGCGGCGCGACGGCGCCTTCACCTTACGCTGGCCAGTTCGCGTACGCGTAAAGGATATCAACGTACGACTGCTCGGCGCGCACGATCCCCGCAACCTTTTCGTTCCCCTCGACAACAATATACTCGTCGTGGCTGTGGGCGCGGTCGCCATGGCCAAGCCCGCCGTAGGCCGCCGCCAGGCTCAACGGGGGCCGCGTGAACTGCGCCTCCGGGCTCGACCCTGCCTCGCGTGGCCAAATGGCTGGCTCAATGCCGTAGCTCCTGTAAGCACTCAATACTGACTGCACCACGGGCGCCTTCACGCTAGTCTCAGACCACTCGTCTCCACCCCCCAACGGGATGACTTCGATGTCGCTGTAACCGCACTTGTCCAGATGTCGTCGGACCACTTCGCGAATGGCCGCGATTTCCTGGTTCGGGACCAGACGACAATCGATCTTGGCGGCCGCCCGGTCGGGGAGAATCGTCGCCATTCCCGGCCCGGTGTAGCCGGACCAGATTCCATCGATATTGAGCGAACTGTCGAAGATTAGATGTCGCAGCGCGTCGGCGTCGGACCAGCCGTTCATCCAGACCTTGGCGTTTTCCTTTTCTCCCACCAGGAGTTGGCCGGCAAACTTCCGCACCAGAGTCTGGTAAAGCTGGAGTTCTTCCTCGTTGGGCGGGCGAATGGCGTCGTAGTAACCCTCCAGCAGGACCCGGTTGCCGTCCGCTGCGACCATCGAACTGAGCGCCTTGATCAGCCGCCAAGTGGGGCTGTCCAGGATGGCTTTACGACTGCTGTGGATGGGCCGGTGCTGCGGCCCTCGCCCCCACACCTTCCCCGAGCAGACCAGCTCCAGGGAGCAGATGCCCTTGGAACCTAGAGCCATCTCAATCCCACCCTGGGCGTCCTGCGAAGGTCCCAGCATCAAGAGGGCGTGGCATCTCTTGAGCCGGTCGAGGTAGGGCGCCAGGACCTGGTGAAAGTGGGGGCTGCCCTGCTCCTCTTCGCCGTCGCAGGTGAACATGATGTTGACCGGGAGCTTCCCCTCCACTTCGAGGATCGATTCCAGAGCGTTGAATACCATGGCGTCGGCACCCTTGTCGTTTACGGCGCCGCGCGCCATGATGACGTCACCAAACGGCGACATTTTCACCAGGTTGGCCGCGAGTGGCGGCGAACTCCACTGCTTCTCTTCGAAGGGCTGCGTGTCGTACATGATGTAGTAGGCGAGGGTCTTGGGCGCGCCGGCGTCGTACCAGGCCCAGACGCCCGGATGGCCGTCGGTCTTGACCAGCTGCACCTCCTTGCAGCCCAGCCGCCGGAAATAGCTCATCAGCAACTCGGCGCACTCTCGGATGCCCAGCCCCCAACTGGAGACGCTCGGCTGGCGCAAATACTCCTGCACGCGCGCGATGTGCCGGGCCTTGTTCTCCGCGATGTGGTCGTGGACTTTGCGGATACGCTCCGAGTGCAAGATGTCCTCGGCAAACCCAGTCGGCGCCTCGAGAAACGAAAAAAAGCCACCCGAAGCCGCCGCAGCCAGCGTCCCCGCCGAGAGCTTCAAGAATTCCTTGCGCGACATGCTCATGGCATCCTCCTAGGGTCGAGCGCGCTCCGTCCTGCCGCCAGCGCCAACCGGCCAGGGCGTCGTGCACGGGTTCCGGCGCCTACCGCAGATCGTTTCTTACCACCAACCCGCCCTTCATCACAAATCGCACGCGCTCCAGCTCGGTGATGTCGGCGAGCGGATCGCCAGAGACCGCCACGAGGTCGGCGAACTTCCCGCTCTCGACGGAGCCGACCCGATCCTGCCAGTTCATCAACTCCGCCGCCACGCTGGTAGCGGCCCGCAGGGCCTGCGCGGGTGCCATGCCGAACCGCACCATGTACTCGAACTCCTTGGCCTGCGTCCCGTGGGGAAACGGCCCCACATCGGTGCCAAAGGCGATCTTGACGCCGCGGGCCACCGCGCGCCGGAAACTGGCTTCGTGGATGCGTGCCCGGCTGGTCCTGCCGCCCGTGGCGCGCAGGTCGGCCTCGGGCTCAAGTTCATAGGGATAGAGCGTCGGCACCAGGTAAATCCCTTTTTGCACCATCGTGTCGAGCGCCGCGTCGTCCAAATCGAGCCCGTGCTCGATGGAATCCACACCGGCGTCGAGACAGTTGTGCAGGCCCGGCCCGCCATAGGCGTGGCAAGCGACCTTCACGCCCTCGCGGTGCGCTTCGTCCACGATGGCGCGGATTTCGTCCAGCGTAAGCGTGGGGATGCTCACGAGTTTCCCCTCGGGCGTGAAGTAGAAGCGATGCGTGGAATAGATCTTGATGAGGTCGGCCCCGTATTTGATCTGCTCGCGCACGGCTTTGCGCGCTTCGTCGGGAGAATCCACGATTTGCACGCCCGAAGGGACCGTGACCTCGGGCGAGTAACCTTCTAGCGCATAGCCGCCGGTGGTGGAGATGGCGCGGGTCACTACCTGGAGTCGCGGGCCGGCAATCAAGCCGCGGTTGATGGCGTTGCGCACGTCCACGTCGCTGTACATGGCGCCTTCGGTCTCCAGGTCGCGCAGCGTGGTGAAGCCCGCCTCCAGGTCTTTCTTGGCGTTCACCACCGCCTCGATGGTGCGGTACTGCCAGGACTCTTTCAGGAGCTGCTCGTCGTAGCGTCCACCGGACTCGCCGGTGAGAAACAAGTGAGTGTGAGCATCAATGAGTCCGGGGAGCACGGTCGCGCGGCTTAAGTCAATCACCGTTGCGCCGGGCGGAATCTGCACGCGCTCGGCCGGAGCGACCTCGGCGATACGCTCGCCTCGGATGACAATCACTTGGTTCGGGACGAGGCGGTCCGACTTCCCGTCGAACATCCGCCCGGCTCGCACCACCGTCACGCGCGACGGCTCGGCTCCCGGTGACGGTTCTTCCGCCGTGGGAGCGAATTGGCCCGGCGGGGCGGCAGACAGGCGCGCTGCCTGCCAGAATACCAGGGCGACGATTACTGGCCACGCGGTTTTCAAGCGCATGGACTAGCCTCCTTTCAGGTAGGTTTGAGGAAACGCGGGCCCAGCCAGGCCAGTGCCAGAGCGTCAATCAGGAAGTGCGCCGCCATCGCCGGATAGAGGCTCCCCAGACGGATGACCGGGTAGGCCAGTAGCCCGCCCAGCAACGCGGCGCGCACCATGCCGTTGAATCCTTGATAGGCGTGGGCCAATCCGAAGGCCACCGAGGACCCGATCCAGGCCCAGGGGACCGGTTCAAACCAGCGCGAGAGCTGAGCTAACAAGTAACCGCGGTACAGGAACTCTTCGCAAATCGCCGCGGTAGGGGCGAGCGTGAGGACAGCCAGCAGTTTCTCCAGCCGCGTCTCGGGCAGGAGCAGGCGAACCAGTTCAGGCTCCTCGGGCCACCAGCCCACGCGCTCCAGAAGCAGCACGAGCCCCAGCGCCGCCAGCGACACAACCGTCAGGAGCAATGTCCAGCGCGCAAACGCAGCAACGGGAATGGCACGGAAGCCCGTCGCCCGGAAACCGGGCCCGGTCGTGAAAACCACCAAGGCGCCCAACGCGGCCAGGAACCATTGGGAGACGATGGCGGAAAGGTACAAGTCGGGGCGCGGAATCACGCGGATATGGGCGCGCCGCACAGTCAGGTAGGAAAGGGCCGGAACTCCGGCCACGAGCAGGAGAACAAAAAGGCCCCCTATCAGCTTCGCGAGCATTGATGGGTTCCTGTGAAAACGGCGATCTGAATGCCAGGCTACTCTTTCTCTTTCTTCTCGAGGGGAGCTCGAATCGTGCGAAACCCCCGGTCCACGTTCAAGTTCAGATCCTGTACATAGTTCTTGTAGCCCGGCATCGAAATCTCCAGATGATGCGCGGTCGCCGTCAGCTTCAGGATGGAGGGCGTGCTGCCATAGAAGCTGCCGTCAATCAAGATGTCGGCGCCGGACGGATCGGAGAAGCACTCCACGGTGACGCGTTCGACCGTGCCCGCCGGCTCCTGTCCCGCCGGGGCGACAGGTTGCGGGGTCTGTGACACCACCGGCGCGGCGGGCGTGGGCGGAGTGGATTCTGCAGGCTGAGCCGCCTCAGGAGCAGTCACCGCGGGCGTCGGCCTGACCGGCGCAGCTTCAACCTCGATGTCCTCGTCCAGGAAGGCCATGAACTCGGTCCCCAGCCGCGCGCCCACAACTACGCCCAGCATACTCGTAAGCTTGATCTGGTCTTTGCCCGGGTTCGTGGTTTTCTCGCTCACTGACCGGAGCTTGATTTCCCGAAGGTTCGGCAGCCTTAGGCCATGCACATCGAACTTGATTTCTTTGTCCCTCTTAACGCTCTGGACGGCCCCCCAGGCGACGGAGCCCTCCGGGATGGCAACCAGACCCCGCACGGTGACGGGGCGCGCCACTACAAAGTCCACGCGCTCGCCGGGCTGCACTTGGTTGGCCCTGAGGTCGGTTTTCAAGCGCACCGGTATCGGTGTGCCGTCCGGCACGCGCACGCGCTCACCCCACAGCAGGCTGCCGGAAAAGAGGACACAGAGGGATAATCCCCCACTCAAGCGCCTCAGATTCATGCCGTCCTCCTATTGCCAAGACCTTCGTTTGGACCCCCCTTCGCCACGCTGGTCAGGGTCGCTGCGTCATTCTTTCTCCAGCGTCGCGCGTACCGAGGGCTTCGAGCCGGGATCTACCACCATGTTGCGGGTCCACGTCCGGTAGCCCGCCAGCCGGATCTCGATCACATGGCGCCCCGGCGGGATCTGGAGCCGGAGGGGCGTACTGCCGCGAGAAGTTCCGTTGATCACGATATCCGCCCCGGTGGGATTACTGTTGAAATCCACGTAAGCATCCTCGGGCGGGAACACCACTGCAAGTGCCGGCGGTTGCGGAGCCGGCCCCGGGGTCGCAGCGGGCGGGCCGCCCGAGGTGGTTGTCCCTGTGACAGTCGTGCTTGCCGCTGGCGCCTCCGGCGCGTTGACCAGGGCGTCCGCGTCCGTATAGGCCGCAAAATCCTTCCCCGCCTCGGCGCCAATCATCGTTTCGCGCAACCCAGGGATGGGAGTGTTGATCTCAACGTCGTTCTCTGAGCTGTCCCCTCGGCGCGACTTAGTCGGCACCAGCCGCAGCGGAATTTCCTGGTTGTCAGCCGCGCGCACGGCCACAAACCGAAAGATCACAGCCGCGTTTTTCGCCCTCTTCTTGCCCGCGCCCTTCACATCCCTCACCACGCCATGGGCTACCGCGCCTTTGGGAATAACCACGCGGTTGTTCAACGTCACATTCTCAGCCACGTCGAACTCCACACGGTCGCCTTTCACGACGTTTTCCGTGGTGATGTCGGCATGGACCTTGAGGCGGACCAGTGTCCCGTTGGGCACGCGCACTTGCGCAGCCGAGAGCCGTGGAGCTGTCCAGGCCAAGGCTACACCCATCAAGCCAGCCATGAGACAACGTGTCAGCAGGCCGGAGGATCGCCCGGATGTGCTCTCGGAGTGCTGGGAAGATCTGCCGTTCCGGGACTCTTCCATTTCAACCTCCTCATCCCCAAGATGCTTGGTTATGGCCCCTGTGAAGTTCGGGTTGCGTGCGGTCCGCACCTTCCAGGGGTTCAACGGAAGCTGTGGATGCACGTAGTGTCGCACCCCAGGCTGAATCCGTCAAGAACCAATACCTCAGCCGCCAACCACTTGCAGGAGCATCAGCCTCTGGGTCGCGCCTGCCCCGCCCGCACCTGTTTCACGCTCAGTTCACCGTTGAGAAGTACCCCCAATTCGCGGGCTCCACACACAAATGCCCTGCACAGCCCTAGCGCAAGAGGTAAGCACCCAGAACGGCGCGGCAGCGGTCACGGTACGCTTCTATTGGAGCCGTGTCCGGCCCCATGAGCCATTGCAGACAGTACCCGTCTACTAGGGCGCGGATCGTGGCGGCGGCGTCCTCGGGGGGAATGCGTCGGAATTGATGTTGTCTGATTCCTTCTTCGATCACCGCCATGTCGCGCTTTCGGCCGCTCTCAAAGAAAGCCGCGAATAACGACCGGAAGCGCTCCGAGCGCGTGCCCAGCGTGACGAAGTCATAGAGCACTAGGTAGAGCTTGCGGTTCACCTCCGCGCTGTGAAACAGCACTTCCAACTCCGCGGCTAGCCGCCGGCGCGGGGATTCATCGCTGCGCGTGACCTCGTCCAGCGTGCGGCTGAGTTGCGACAGCAACCACTGGAGAATCCCATACAACAGGTCCTCTTTCCTCCTAAAGTAGTGCAGCGCTCCACCCTTGCTAGAGCCGGCCCGCCCCACCACCGAGGCCAGGGTGACCTCCCGAATGCCCTTTTCCAGAATCTCGGCGTAGCCCGCTCTGACTAGGGCTTCACGACGGCGATCGGCTAGTATTGGGTCTACACGACGGGGGCTCATTATCACCTCACTATCAAAAGCAGTCTGGACGGATTATTAATATTCTGGTTTGTTTGTCAATGGATTTTTGACGCCGCACGTTGAATGACTTTGTGTCCAAGAAAAACTCTGAGCTCGCGGCCCAGATTACCCTTCGTTGAACCCCCCGCTCCTCCATGCTACGATTGGGCAATCGAGGCGTTATGGCGACGCAGTCTGCATCCAGCGGGAACCTCCTCGGTATGACCCGCGAAGCGCTTGAGCAGCTCGCGGTCGAAGCTGGTCAGGCCCGCTATCGTGGCCGGCAGCTCTACAAGGGCATCTATTCCCGCCGCGAGCAAATCCTGGACAACCTGACGGATTTGGGCCGACCGTTCCGCGATTGGCTGTCCGCCCGCTATCGCGTCGCTTATCCCGAGATCCTTCGCGAATTCGTCTCGCGTGACGGCGCGGCTCGCTATCTTCTGCGCCTGGAAGACGGCAACACCCTTGAAGCGGTGTACGTGCCGGAGGAAGACCGCGCCACGCTGTGTCTTTCGAGCCAGGTAGGCTGCGCAGCTGACTGCAAATTTTGCTTCACGGCGCTTTTGGGTGTGAAACGAAACCTCACCACGGGTGAAATGGTGGGGCAGGTGCTGGCCCTTGCCAAGGCACAACGAATCCCGCGGCGGACTCGGCTGAATGTAGTGTTCATGGGGATGGGCGAGCCGCTGTTGAACCTGGCGGCGGTGCTGCAGGTGGTGAGAATCCTGGCCGACTCGGAGGGCTTCGGGATTCCGTTGCGCCGCATCACGATCTCGACCGCGGGGATTGTCCCTCGCATCTACGCCCTGGCGCGCGAAGCGAGGCGGCCCAAGCTGGCGGTTTCGCTCAACGCCTCGACCGAGGAGCAGCGAACCGCGCTCATGCCCCTCAACCGGAAGTACCCTCTCGGCCAACTGCTCCAGGCCTGCCGATCCTATCCTCTCGGCCCGCGGGAGCGCCTGACCTTCGAGTACGTCATGCTGGATGGCATCAATGATTCAGACTCCGACGCCCAGCGCGTGAGTGAGTTGCTGCGGGGCATTCGTTCCAAGGTCAACCTCATCCCGTACAATGCCGGCCCGGAACTGCCCTATCGCGCCTCGCCCCGCGCGCGGGTGCTCGCGTTTCAAAAGGTGCTCGCGGAGCGAGGCGTTCCCGTCTTCATCCGAATCTCCCGAGGCCAGGACGTCCGCGCCGCGTGCGGTCAGTTGAGCCTGGCAGGTGTAAGCACAATGGACTCAAAGACTTAGGGCCGGGTTGCGAGATCCTCAACCTCGCCTTCTCGTAGTCCCTAGCCCCCAGCCCCCAGCACCTAGTCCCCAGCCCCTAGCCCCTAATCCCGATGACCGCCATCGTACGGCCCGTGTTCTTCCCTTCCTTGCGGTGAGAAAAGAACAGGTCAGTCCGGCAGGCCGTACAGAAATCAGCAACCTGGATCTTGGACGGGCGCAATCCGGCGCTACGAAGCTGGTCTTCGGCAACAGCGACGAGGTCAAGGTGCGCTGCCGGCGCTGGGCGCGTCGGGTGGCCCGGCGGCTGCCCGGAGAGGAAAAGCTGCGAATGCCGCGCGGTGAATGCAGCGGAATGATTTCCCGGGGGCGCCTCGCGAAGGAACTGCTCGCCTTGCGCGAAGCGCCCGCAAAAGGCGGCCACGACTTCTTCCCCCACCTCGTAGCAGCAGGCCCGGATGCTGGGCCCGAGGGCCGCGAGCAGGTGCTGCGGGTCTGAACCAAACACAGCCCGCATCAGTCCCACCGCCTTTTCGACGATGCGCCCGAGCGCACTCCGCCACCCCGCATGGATAGCGGCGACGGCGCGGCGGCGAGGGTCCAGCAACAAGACCGGCAGACAGTCGGCAGTCCTCACCGAGAGCAGGACTGCCGGTTCACGGGTCAAAAGCGCGTCGCCCACCGGCAGCGGGTGACCCGGAGGTTGGGGCGCGGGAAAGCCCGAGGGTCGGTATTCGAGCTGTCCGGATGCGCCCCGCATGACCAGATAGATGTGTGTGGAATGGCGTTGGCGCAACCCGGCCAGCAAGTAGCCCTCCGCGCCGAGCGCGGCGAGGAAGCGCTGGCGGTTCTCTTCCACGTTCGCCCGCGCGTCCGCAGTGATGAAGCCGAGGTTCAATCCTGCTGCCGGACCTTCACTCACCCCGCCGCAGCGCGTGCTGAAGGCGTGGCGCAGCCAGGGGAAACGCGCCAGGGCGCGGCACTCCAGCCACCGGAGCTCGTCGCGCGCGATGATTTTGAAGGTTCCCTGCCTCAAGCGCTCAATATAGCACAAGGCCCGCCAATCCTCGGGCTGCCGGGTAGTGGGTCAGTTTGAAGATCGTCGCCAGTTTCCCAGATCGGAACTTCGGGGGAGTCAAGGGTTGTAGCGGCGGTCTATGACCGCCGGCGTTGATCATCAATGATTTCGCCGCTCACAGAGCGGCGCTACAGATCAGGAGAGCCGCAGAGTCCCTGAGACGCGAAACTCTGCGCTACCTGCTTAGCGATCGCCCTTAATCAACGGCCGCGCAAGTGCGTGTCCGCGAAGGCCAGAAACTGGTCCCAATCGAATGCGGTGACCGCATGCTTGCCGTCGCGGATGTGATAGGCGATGGTGTGCATGATAGGCTGATTGAGTGACGGCATCTGGTCGGTTCCAAGGTCCTGCGCCCCGAGCAGGCGATAGACGGGCCCCGCAGCGACGCAGGCCAGAAACTCGCCTCGGGGATCGGCCCACTTATCGTCTTCAGCGCCGGTGATATAGACAGGCCGGGGAGCGATCAAGGCAATCAGCTCGTGGGTATCGACCGGAAGCTGGTCAACATGGTCGGCGTACTTTCCGAAGTTCGCGCAGAACCAATAAGGAAACACATCAACGAGATTGCGGACCGTTTCGCCGTAGTTGCGACGTGCCAGTGAGGCCCCGCCTTCTCCCGAACAACTCGACAACACCATGGCAAAGCGCGTGTCCAAAGCGCCGGCCCAGAGAACCGTTTTGCCCAGGCGCGAGTGACCCATGATGGCCACCCGCTTTGGATCAACCTGGTTGTCCTGCTCCAGGTAGCCCATGGCGCGGCTCAAGCCATAGGTCCACGCGCCGATCGCTCCCCACTCATCGGGCGCAGGCTGGGTCTCGCCCGGCTTGAGGAACAGCGGACGGATGCCGTACTTATACCCGCCCTTGAAATCCGGCTCGATATCCTGATAACAGAGGGTGGCAAAGCCGTATCCCCGCGCCAGGATCTTCTCCACCTCGAATCCGATGTCGCGTCCCCGCGATTCTTCGGGTGCCTGCTCGCGCTCGTGCGTCTTCCAGTCCCAGATGGTTGCCAGTTTGATCGCGGGATCGTTGACGGCGGACTGGTTGCCGAAGAAGTTTAGCGTGAGGATCACCGGAACAGGCTTCCGCGCGGCGGCAGGGATATAGATCAGCAGATCCTCTTTGGGCTCGTTCTTCTTGCGAGAAAAGTAGATGCTAACCTGTTTGCGGATTGCCTTTCCACCCAGCGCCTTGTTGTCAACATCGAAGACGTGGAAGCGGATATATTTCGGCGGCTTCGGACTGCGGCCGTAAACGTCCGTCTCAAACAACTGGAGAATCTCCGCGCGCCGACGCTTC
Organism: uncultured Acidobacteriota bacterium; assembly: GCA_964495535.1. Taxonomy (GTDB): domain Bacteria; phylum Acidobacteriota; class Terriglobia; order UBA7540; family UBA7540; genus JALHUF01. The sequence goes on from CAZBWJ010000009.1 coordinate 74,635, forward strand.
ATCCACTCGCGCGTCGTATGGACAGGCTCGCCATCATCGAAGGTGAGCGGGTCGGGAAGAGTGGACGTCCCGACCTTTGCCTCGTCGTAATTGGCTCGAGGCGGTCCTTGTGCCATAGCGGCCACGCCAGAAGCCACCAATGCAAGCACAGCCAAATACGACAGCTTTCTTGTCACGCTAAACCTCCTCCACGTGTGCCCGCGCGTCCGCAGCGATGAAGCCGAGGTTGAGCCCCGCTGCCGGACCTTCACTCACCCCGCCGGAGCGTGTGCTGAAGGCGTGCCGCAACCAGGGGAAACGCGCCAAGGCGCGGCACTCCAGCCACTGGAGCCCCTGGCGCGCGACGATTTTGAAAGTTCCTTGCCGCAAGCGCCCAATATAGCACAAGGCCCGTGAATCCTCCGGCCGCCGGGCGGTGTTGAATTACGACTCCCGATTTGTTATCGTGGCCTTACCTGGGAT
>CAZBWJ010000010.1:0-23016 GCA_964495535.1 uncultured Acidobacteriota bacterium
TATTTCCTGTCTATCGTCAATGCCAACCGGCTGGAATTCCCCGCCATCCGCAAGGGGTTGGAGGAATTCGACGCGCCGGTGGACTACCATCGGGCGCGCCTGATGCTGAAGTGCGATTACCTGGCGCTCACCTACCTGCTGAAGAACGCCGCCAACGTCAATCAGGGGTACACGCACGAAGAGCGCCTCCTGATCCTCTATTTCCGCGCAGTCTTTTTCTCCCTGATGGTGCGCCACCTGCTGAGGTTGCGCGAGCAGCCCGCCTTCCTGAAGCTCACGGCCATTCTGGAGTACTTCGCCAACGTCGTGGGACGGCGAGTGGACCTGGTCCGCTTCGGTAACCTCTCGGCTGCGGATTACCTCATGGACCTCTAGCGACATTCCCGCGTCGCCGCTTCCTGTTCCCTCTGTGTTTTCTTTCACCTGACCGCTATAATTCGCTTGCATGGTTACTGGCTTCATGGAGAAAGGCGACGCGCCGGAACCGCGTCGCGCCAGGATTGTTTGCACGCTCGGCCCCGCCACCGACAGCCACAAGCGGCTGGCGGGACTGCTAGATGCCGGGATGGACGTCGCCCGGCTGAACTTCTCCCACGGCACGCTCGCCGAGCACGCCCAGCGGCTGCGGCTCCTGCGGCGTGTGGCGCAGGCGCGGCGGAAAACTCTGGCCATCCTGCAAGACCTGCAAGGTCCCAAGATTCGCACGGGACCTCTTGAGCGCGGCGAGCCCGTCGAGTTGCGCGCCAACGCCCAAGTGACACTCACCACGCGTCCGGTCGCGGGCAATGCGCGGCTGATTTCCACCACGTTCCAACCTCTGCCCCAGGAAGTGAAGCCCGGCAATCGCATCCTGCTCGCCGACGGCCTCATCGAGCTTCGCGTGGAGCGCGTCAGGGGTCGTGACGTAGTGTGCCGGGTGATCGAGGGCGGCGAACTCGGCGAACACAAAGGCATCAACTTACTAGGCCTTCCTCTCAAGATTTCCGCGCTGACCGCCAAGGACCGCGCCGATTTGGAGTTTGGAATCGAGCACGGCGTGGACTACGTGGCGCTTTCCTTCGTACGCCGCGCCGAGGATGTGCTGGAACTCAAGCGCCTCCTGGCGCGTTCGGGCCGGGACATCCCGGTCGTCGCCAAGCTGGAAAAGCCGGAGGCTATTGACCGGCTGGACGAGATTCTCCAAGTCGCCGACGCGGTCATGGTGGCGCGGGGGGACCTGGGAGTGGAATTGCCACCGGAGATGGTCCCGCTCATCCAGAAGAAGGTCATCGCCCGAGCTAATGCGCTGAAGGTCCCGGTCATCACGGCGACGCAGATGCTCGAATCGATGACCGCGCATTCCCGGCCCACGCGCGCCGAAGCCTCCGACGTCGCCAACGCTATCTTCGACGGCGCGGACGCGCTGATGCTTTCCGCAGAAACCGCCACCGGCCGCTACCCGGTGGAAGCCGTCCAGATGATGGCGCGGATTATCTCCGCCGCTGAATCCAGCCCGCGCTACGCTTGGTACGTGCGACGGCGCCGGGCCGCCGACGAAGTGCTGAGCGTTCCGGAAGCGGTCTCGGAGACCGTGGCCCACATGGCCGAGGAGCTGAACCTGAAGGCCATCGCCGTCTTTACCCAGTCGGGATCGAGTGCGCGCCTGGTTTCGAAGTACCGACCCCGCGCTCCAGTGTTTGCCTTCTCGCCGCTGCCGCAAATCCTTCGCCGCACGGCGCTTTACTGGGGCGTGATTCCCGTGCGCCTGCCCCACGTCCAGTCCACCGACCGCATGGTAGAGGGCGCCGCGCGCCTGCTGCGTGCCAGAGGCGCAGTTGCGCCGGGCGACCTCATCGCCGTCGTCGCGGGCACGCCCATCGCGCGGCGCGGCACAACGAACCTCCTCAAAGTCCACCGCATCGAGCCGTAGCGCAGACCGTCAGGTCCGCGGCTTTTCGTTCCGACGCCGCGCCCGATTGACTTCGCCGGGAGTCCGGGTGTATGAAAGTCGTGCCCGCGAGTCGCGGGCCCGCGTTCGGCACATCCTGAGTTCTTTCGGTTGGCTCCCGCATGAAGGCTGCGCTGCGCGTCGTCGCTCTCGCTTTGACCGCCGTGATCGGGCTGTGGGCAGTGGGCCACGGCATCGCCCTCGCTGTGGCCATCCGGGCCCTCGCTCGTGAACACGCCGACATCGTTGGGGAACTCATCGAAGTCAGCGTCTCGATTGCCGGCGGCATCTGCGTCCTTTCGGTCGCCGTCGAGCAGCTTTACTGCTGGCGGACGCACCGCAAAGAGGACAGCCTGCTGTGACGCCTGCCGCGGCGAGGCCGCATTCCCATACTTCTGTTCCTCCGTAGCACAATGTCGAGGGAGGCGCGGCTTGACCGGCCGAGGGTCGTAGCTCTTGCCCTTAAGGCGGAATCTACGCCACTGTCGCCCTACTGCCGAGGCGCGCTTGTTTGCGTTTCGCGTCGGGAGAATTTCCCCACAGGGCAAACCTCGCCAGAATGAGTTGAGGCCGCACGGGCAGTTCTATATCAGGCCAGGGCAAGTCGCGAACGGGCCCGTCCGGTTCGCCAAGGGTAAACGCCAGCCCCGGGCAGGTTACAGGTCACCTCGGCACTCGAGCCTCTGCGGTGATAGAATCCGCTGCCGGTCGGAGGGCGTCAAGTAGAGACGGCCCACGGGAACGTCTTTACAGGGGGGACGAAATGGAGGAACCAATCCGCGTGGGAATAGTGGGCGCGCGGTTCGCGGCGCGCTTTCACTGGGAAGGCTATCGGCGCGTTTACGGGGTTCCGGTGCAGGTGGTGGGCGTGACGTCCAAGTCGACCGCGTCGCGCGAAGCGTTTGCCGGCGAGCACGGCGTCCAAGCTTTCGAACGGCTCGAAGAGCTATGTGCCGCTTGCGACGTGATTGATATCTGCGCGCCAGGTGGGGCGCACGAACCGCTGGCCGTCGAGGCGTTGCAGCGCGGAAAGCATGTGATCATCGAGAAGCCCTTCACCGGCTTTTACGGCGCGGGACGCGACGACTTCCGTGGCAACTCGTTCCCTAAAGAGCTCATGCTCCGCCAGGCCCTGGCCAGTTGCGACCGCCTCCTCGCCGCCGGGCGCGAGGCGGGCAAGAAGATCTGCTACGCGGAGAATTGGGTTTACGCTCCCGCCGTGGCGAAGGAGCGGGAAATTCTGACGAAAAGCGGCGGCCAGATCCTGTGGATCATGGGCGACGAATCCCACAGCGGGTCCCATTCGCCTTACTACGGCATGTGGAGGTTCGCGGGTGGCGGGTCTCTCGTGGGCAAAGGATGTCATCCGCTGACCGCCGCGCTGCATCTGAAGCGCGTGGAGGGCGAAGCACGCGACGGCAAGCCGATTCGCCCCGCCGCGGTTTCGGCCCGCACGCACGAAATCACCCGGCTGAAGAACTATCGCGACGCGGCCTTCTTGCGCACCAGCTACGACGACGTCGAAGACTACGGGCAGATGCACATTACTTTCGACGACGGCATGGTGGCGGATATCTTCTCTACCGAGCTGGTGCTGGGCGGCGTCCACAACTGGCTGGAAGTGTTCGCCAACAACCACCGCACGCGCTGCAACCTGAATCCCACGGACGCGCTCGAAACCTACAACCCAAGGGAGGAATTCCTGAAGGACGTGTACGTGACCGAGAAGATCGGCACCAAGCAGGGTTGGAGCCATCCGGCCCCCGACGAGGATTGGCAGCACGGCTACCCGCAGGAGTTTCAGGATTTCATGGAGAGCATCTACCAGAACCGGGAGCCGCTCTCGAGCGCCGAACTCGCTCGCGATACCGTCGCGGTGCTTTACAGTGCCTACCTTTCGGCTGAGCGCCGCGGCGCGGAGGTGGAAATTCCCCTCTAGCAGCAGGTTCATCCTGCTAGGCGGCTTTCTCGGCGAGGAAGCGGCAGACCCCACGGCACAAGAAGCGCTGCCCAGGGTGTGCCCTAAGGGCCAGGTTCAGCCGCCCTGCGTTTTCGTTTGAACCCACTCCGCAGCCCCCTACGCCAAGCAATTAATATGCATGCAGTAAACGCAGTCGTCCACGATTCCAACTTCGTCATACTGCCGCCCCCGGTCTGTGGTACAATTGCCGGGTAAGCTGAAAGGTTTTGTCGCGGCCTGTTTCGGGTTGCTCGCAACTCAGCGCCGCGGTGAGAAGCGAAAAGGGCAGTCACCTGATTCTTGCGCTCTGACCGGATGTTTTTTTGGTCAGCACTGGAGGAACCGAGCATGCGAACTGACCATCGAGGATTCTCGCTCATCGAGCTACTGATCGTGGTGGCGATTATTCTAATTATCGCGGCCATCGCGATTCCGAACCTGATGCGGAGCCGCATTGCAGCCAATCAAGCTTCTGCCATCTCGAGTTGCCGCGTCATCAACACGGCGGAAGTCACCTATGCCTCGAGCTACGGCATAGGATTTTCGAGCACGCTCCTCCAGCTCGGTCCTCCGGCGAGCGGCTCGGCTGGTGAGTCGGCGGCAGGGCTAATCGACAGTGTACTCGCGTCGGGCGTGAAGAGTGGCTACTCCTTCGCCTATGTGCCGGGGAACCCCGACTCCCGGGGATTCTACAACGGCTACACGGTGAACGGCGGCCCCACTCAGGTGGGCGTGACGGGCACGACTTACTATTTCACGGACCAGACCTACGTCATCCGCGCCAACACGACGGGTACCGCCTCGGCGAACGACTCCCCGGTTGCCAACTGACGCGTTCAGCGCGGCGAGAGCCTGACCACCCAAATCTCACCCGCGGTCAGTGTCTTCCGGAAGAAGGCCTTGCCCACGCTGACCCGCACCGGCACACTCCGATCATTTTCCAGATCTCGCGCGCTTACGGCCGCCCAGGGCAGACAGACCGGCAGGGCGGCCTGGGCCGGAGTGCAGGCGTGGTTGAAGGCGAACAGGAACTGAACGCCGTCGCTCGTCAGGCGGCGCACTGCGACCGTGGAGGTCTGGACTACGCCCTGAGATGGGGGCGCAAACAGCGCGGCGTACTACTTGCCGCGCGTCTTCTCCCAGGCTCGGATGGCGTCAACCACCAACCTGACTTCTTGCGAGGTCAGTTCCGGATACATGGGCAGTGACAGGACGTGCGCCGCCGATTTCTCCGTATGCTGGAGCGAACCGGAGATGCGGGCGTCGCGGCCCCACGGATACCCCTCTTGCTGATGGATGGCGATGGGAAAATGGGTCAGCGCGACAATGCCTCGAGACTGGAGATAGGCCTGCAACCCGTCTCGGTCGTCGGTCTCGATAGCGTAGAGGTGATAGATGTGCCGGTAGCCGGGGAGAGCTGTGGGCAGCGTCAGCGAGGTGCCGGCCAGACCCTCGCCATATTCCTTGGCGCGCGCCCGGCGCAGGTCATTCCACTCGTCCAGGTGTTTCAGCTTGACGCTCAGCACCGCGGCATGGAGTTCGTCCAGCCGGCTGTTGTAGCCGATGCTGTGGCAAGACCGCTTGAGTGAGCCATGGTTCCGCAGCTTGCGAACCTGAGTGGCGAGATCAGAGTCGTTGGTGACGACGGCCCCTCCATCCCCGAAGCAGCCGAGATTCTTCTGGATGATGAAGCTGGTGGCGACAGCGTCGCCGAACTCCCCGATCGCGAAGTCGTCCCCGCGGGCGCCAAGCGCCTGGGCACTGTCCTCGAGGATCAGGAGTTTGTGAGCCCGTGCGATGGCAGCCACTTCCCGCATCTTCGCCGGTTGGCCATAAAGATGTACGGGGATGATGGCCCTGGTGCGGGGACTAATCGCCGCCTCGATCAGGTTCGGGTCGATGTTGCAGGTCTTGGGGTCGATATCCACGAAGACGGGTGTCGCCCCTGCCAGCCAGATGGCCTCGGCAGTGGCAAAGAAGGTGTTGGACGTGGTGATTACCTCGTCACCCGGCCCGATTCCCCATGCCACCAGAACCAGCCAGAGCGCATCCGTCCCTGAGTTGACTCCCACCGCCTCCTTCCTGTTGCAGTAAGCGGCGAGTTCCTGTTCGAACTGCCTGACCTTGGGACCGAGGATATAAGTGCCACTCTCCAAAACCTCGTGAATGGCGGCATCGATCTCCTTTTGCAGATTATGGTACTGACGCACGTGGCCGGAGAAGCCCACTTTCACTTCCGGCATAACGAAGCCTCCGAGAGCCAGGGCCGCCTAGCTGCTCAGGTTAATCGGGAATCCCTTTTGCCGCAAGAAATTTCCTTGATCGGGCGCGATGTCTGTCGCTGGTCACAGGCCTCTGGTGACATTTCTCTGGATGGTCCGCGTCACGAGTTTCCGGACAGGGTGAACTCCGACGTCCCAGAGGCGTCTAGGCTATGCGAAGCGCCCGGCTTCTCGTTAGGTCGAGCGTCAGACGCGTCCCGCCGCAAGCGGCGCGCTGGGGGGTGATTCCGATAATGTGCCACCCAGTTGAACTACGCAGGGGAGAGTGCTAGCATGCGGCCATCGTGGCTGTCGGCGGGTAGCTTTCTGCTCCTTACGTGACGGGGGTTTGGCGTCTTTGGGAATGCCCACCAAGCTCGGTAAATACGAGATCAAGGCTGAGCTCGGCCGGGGAGCCATGGGTGTGGTCTACTCGGCGCGAGACCCACGCCTGGGCCGGCCGGTGGCCTTGAAGACCATGTCACCCTCGGTGGCTGGCGATCCCGAGCTTCTCCAGCGCTTCTACCGCGAGGCGCAATCGGCTGGCCAGCTCCGTCACCCTAACATCGTCACCATTTATGACATCGACGAAGCCGACGGGATTCCTTTCATCGCCATGGAGTTTCTGGAAGGCGAATCCCTCGAGCAGATTATCGCCGCCCGCAAGGATCTTACGGTCGTCAAGAAGGTGGACGTCATGGTGCAGACCTGTAAGGGCCTGTACTATGCCCACCAACACGGGATCGTCCACCGCGACATCAAGCCGGCCAATGTCGTAGTCCTGACTGACGGGATGGTGAAGATCGTTGACTTCGGCATTGCGCGCATCGCCGGTGGTTCCATGACCCGCACAGGCATTGTGCTGGGGACGCCGATGTACATGTCGCCCGAGCAGGTCCTTGGCCATACGGTGGACGCCCGCTCCGACATCTTCAGCGTCGGCGTCATTCTTTACGAGTTGCTCACCTTTCAGAATCCGTTCGTCGCCGACGACATGCCCACCATCCTGTTCAAGATCGTGGATCAGCCGGCGCCGCCGCTCACGAGCGTGTTGCCGAATTGCCCGCCCCAGTTGGAGAACGTCGTGATGCGGGCTCTGGCGAAGAACCGCGAGGAACGCTACCAAACTGCAGAAGATCTCGCCTTCGACTTGCAGCAAGTCGGCGACTTCCTGAAGCGCCACATGGTGGAAGTTTACATCGAGCAAGGGCAGCGCTCCTATGAAGAGGGCAACTTCACCCTCGCCAAGGAATCCTTGCAGAAGGTCCTGGAGATCGACAGCAACCACAATGTGGCCAAGAACCTGCTCGGCAAGGTGCAGGAGCAGATCTATGTCCGCCAGCGCGCCCAGAAGGCGGAGCAGGCTCTCCGTCATGCCAAGGAAGCCCTGGGGGGCGAACAGTATGAGGAGGCTATTGGCGCGCTGGACGAGATCTTGCGGGTCGACCCCCGTCACGCGGAGGCCCAGCAGTACAAGCAACTCGCCATCGAGCGGCGCGACCGCAAGCGCAAAGTCGCTCGCCACATGGAGCGCGCGGAAAAGCTGTTGGCGGACGCCGACCTCAAGGGGGCCAAGGCCCAGGTGGAAGCGGCGCTGGCCCTCGACCCCGAGCACGCGGCGGCCCTGACCATGCTGGAGTCGGTGACCAGGGAGCTCGCCGAGGAAGAGCGCCTGCGTCAGGTCCGTCAGTACATCGAGTCGGCGCGTGCCCGCCTAGCGGAGAAGAACTTTGCCAAAGCGCTCGAACTGCTGGAGAAAGCCGGCCAACTCGACCCCATCAACATGGAGGTTGAATCCCTCACCCGCCTCGTCCGCAGCAACCAGGAGAAGGAAGAGCGGCGGAGGCTTCTCGAGCAGCGCCTAGCCGGCATCCAGGAAGCGATCAACCGCGAACAGTACGAGGAGGCCGTGGCCCTGGCGGACGAGGGCCTGGGAGAATTCCCCGACCACTCGGAGGTGTTGAAGCTCCACACCCAGGCGACCCGCCTGGCCGAAGCCCAGAGGAGGCGCCGGTATGTCGACGAACAGATCCAGACCGCTCGCGGCTTCCTCCAGGAGAACCAGTTCTCCTCAGCCATCGCTTTGCTGGAACAGGGCCTTCAGGTCGTACCCAACGATTCGCGCTTGATGTCCTGCCTCAAGACCGTCCGAGAGGCCGAGCAGAGCTCCCGCCTGGAGAACCTGCGCCAGGAAGCCATGCGCCAGGCCAACGAGCAGATTCGCGTCAAGGATTTCGCCGGCGCGATCACGACGCTGGAGAAAGCTCTGGGCCGGGCGGGGCAGTCACCCGAACTGCTGGAGTTTTTGCAGTTCGCGCGCGAGCAGCAGGCCGAGTATCAGCGGCAGGAACGCATCCACCACGTACTGAGCCGGGCACAAGCAGTCTTGCGGGAAGAGGATTTCGAAGAAGCAGTGGACCTGCTCGAGCGCAGCCAGACCGATCTCCAGGCAAGCGAGATTGAGGGCCTGCTAGCGACGGCTCGAGACCAATGGCAGCGGTTCGAGCAGCAGCGCGAGGAAACTCTCGACAGCGCTCTGCAGTTGCTGCAGCAGGGCGAGGCGGCGAAGGCCGTGGCCCTGCTGGACGCCGCGCCTAAGGCGTACTTCAAGAACGAGAGATTCCAGCAGGTCTATGCCCAGTGCCGCGAAGGTCTCGGCCGGGCCACGCTCGTCCGCAGCACCGTGGAGCAGGTGGAGAAAGCCATTGCCCGCGAAGACCTCGCTCAGGCCGAGGCGTTGCTCCAGCAGGCCCTGAAGACCTGTCCAGGCGACCCCGCGCTGCTGGCTACCCAGCAGCGGCTTCGGGACGAAGAGGTTCGCTTGCGCCGGGCCTTGTGGGGCAAGTTGCTGGATGAGGCCAGGGTGGATGTCGGGCGAATGCAGTACAAGGAGGCGATCGCTCTCCTCACCTCCGTGGACTGGCAGTCGGCTGAGGTGCCGGAGTTGAGCAACGAAGCTGCGGCGCTGCTGAGAGAGGCCCGCCAGCGCCACGAAGAGATGCGGCGTCGCGAAGAAGAGGCCCGGCTGCGGGAAGAAGAAGAGGAGGCCCGCCGACGGGAGGAAGAGGCTCGCCAACGCGAGGCCGAAGCTGCCCAGCGCCAGACCCTAGTCCGCCCGCTGCCGCAGATTCCCGTTGCTGACACCTCGGGCCTGCTGGCTTCCCAGGAGCGCCTGCGGGAGGCCTTGAAAGGAGGTCCCCGTCGACGGGAGGCGGAGGCACCCAGGCCGGAGCCCGCCGCACACGCTGCTCCCGTCGAGTCAACCGTGCCGGCCTCGCGTCCACCACTTATCCCGGCGCCCCCTGCGGCTCCACCTGCCCCCCCGCCGGCGGCTGGCCCGGCTGTGACTCCAAAGCCGCCAGCGCCACCGCCCGCAAAGCCGACCGCTCCCCCGCCACCGACCCGGGTCTCGGCGCCCCCCGCCGCCCCGCCGCCCGAGGTTACGCCTCCGGTTGCGCCCGTTGCTGTGCCGGCCCCCACGGCAGCGCCTGCCGTCGCCCGAGCGCCGGTGGCAATCCCGGCGCCCGCGCCGGCGAAACGGATGCCGGTCGCTCTCTGGGCAGGGATTGGCCTGGTAGTCCTGGCCATCGCGGGCTTCGCAGCGTGGCGGTTCTTGGGCCGCCCGCCTGCACCCGGCTACGCGCAGCTTGTCGCCACTCCCTGGGCAGAGATTGTCAGCGTGCGGACCAAGGAAGCCCAGAGCGTGAATCTGACAGGTACTACACCGATGCGGCTGGAACTTCCGCCGGGTGAATACGTGGTTGAACTCAAAAAGGGGGAAACCGTCGGGAAAGTAAACGTCGTGGTGAAGGCGGGAGAAACCTCTCAGGTGAACTACACCTTCCCTGAGGTGAATGTCAATGCCATGGTCGATGAACTGGTCTCCAAGTATTAGCGTGCGCCGCGCCGTTGGTGTCTGCGGCTTGGTTGCCCTGCTCGTGCTGGGAGTGGCGCGCGCGCCTGCTCAGGATGTGGTGGAACAGCGCTACCAGCAAGCGGTCGAGTCCTTCAACAGCGCCAAGATGGAGGACGCCTGCGAGCTGTTGCAGCAGGTCGAGAAGGAGAAGCCCGGCTATAAGCAAACCAAGACCTACCTGAACGTCGCCTGCAACGAGGTCAAGCGCATTGTCAAAAGGGAAGAGGACCTGTTCAACGAAGGCGTGCAATTCTTCAACCAGGGCCGCTATGACGACGCCAAGCAGAAATTCGAACAGGCCGCGAAGATACCGTTAAAGAACCCCAGATACCGCAGCCAGGTTAGCCGCTACCTGCGGGACATGGAGAGCCGACAGAACGAAGAACGGCTGTTCCAGGAAGGTGTCAGGCTCTTCAACGAGGGCAAGTATAGCGAGGCGCAATCGCGTTTGAACCAAGTCACCCAGGCAGGAGGCCCTAAGGCCGCCGAAGCCCGCAGCTACCTTGGACGGGTCGAGGAGGCCCTGCGGCGGCAGCGCGCCGAGGAGGGGATGAACAAGCTGTTCAACGAGGGCGTGCAGCTATTCAACGCGGGCAAGTATGCCAACGCCCTCACGAACTTTGAGACGGTCGCCAAGTCGAGCAGCCCGAAGGCCGGTGAGGCACGGTCCTACCTGCAGCGCATCGACCAGATCAGCCGCGCCCAGCAGCAGCCTCCCGAGCCGCAGCCCGGCAAGGAGGTTGCTGTCACAAGACCCCCGCTTAAGCCGGCTGCGCCTGAACTCAAGCCGACGACCCCCGTGGAGACTCCCAAGCCCGTCGCCAGCGAGCAGACCTTGCGCGCCGGCCTGCAGGCCTACTTCGAGGGCAACATCGATGGAGCGGAGCAACACCTCTCCGAGTACCTCAACAACAACGGCCCAAAGCAAGCCCTGGCCTACTTCTTCCGGGGCGCTGCCCGCAGCACTCGGTTCCTCCTTTCTGGTGAGAAGGATGTGCAGCAGAAAGAGCTGGCCGGGGCCGATTTCCGGGCTCTGAAGGAGCGCGCGGCGCACTTCCAGCCCCCGCAGAAATTCGTGTCGCCAAAGATCCTGGCCCTTTACACCGAGGCCGTGGGAGCGCCGTAAGCGGTGGAAAGGGTGGGAGGTTTCGGCTTGACATGCATTGCTTCGAAATTTAGCATTGAGCAACATTTTGTGGGTGCAATTTCGGGAGCGGAGGAGAAGTCTCCCATGAACAAATGCCTTTGCAGTGTAACGCTCGTGCTCGCTCTTGCCTTCTTGCTGGCTGGCGCGTCCCTCTGGGCTGCCACCCAGAATGCCTTGGTGACGGGCTCGGTCTATGACCAAGCTGGCGCCCCGGTTCCGGGCGCCACGGTCCGGCTCATCAATGCAGGCATCGGTTACTCGCAAACTCAGAAGACGGACGACAACGGGACATATACCTTCACCGCGGTGCCACCCGCGGAAGGCTATATGCTCTCGGTAGAGATGGCGGGTTTCGCCACCGACATCCGTCAAGATCTGGAGGTCAGCGTAGGTGACAACAAACTGGTGCTGCCGCCGTTCTTACTGCAACCCGCTGCCGCACCTGCGCCGGAAGCTGCGCCACCACCCACGCCTGCCCGACCGACTGAGGCTGCGCCTGCTCAGCCGACGCCGCCCACCCAGCCACCGACGGCTGTGACACCGCCCGCTCGAGTTGTCAGAGCGGTCCGAGCGCCCAGCGTGTCGCTGGACTTGGTGAGCACAACCATGGGAGGGGTAATCGATAGCCGCTCCGTGCGCACTCTGCCGCTGGCGGGCCGAGACTTCCTGGATTTGACCCTTCTGGTTCCCGGCACTTATCCCGTCGAGCAGGGTTCGGCCTTGGAAGGGGCGTCGATAGTGGTAAACGGCGTGCGTGCCAACATGAACAATTTTCTGCTCGATGGCGTGGACAATAACGATTACACCATCAACCAGTCGCTGCCCTTCCAGATTGTGGAGGCGATGCAGGAATTCCGCGTCCAGTCCAGCAGTTCGGCGGCCGAATATGGCCGCAGCGGTGGCGCCCAGATCAATACCATCAGCCGTAGCGGCTCCAATGTCTTCCATGGCACGGTGTTCGGCTTCGCTCGTAATTCCGCTCTGAGCGCCCAAAACTTCTTCTCCGCATACAACGGCGGGACATTCGACTATTCTAACCGCGCGGCGGTCCTGGCAAATAAGCTTGGTGGCACCTCCCCCGTCCCGCTGGACGATCCAGACTTGGCCTCGCTTTACGAGAAGCGGCGGCCGAGGGTCAACCAGCTTCAATACGGCGCCAACGCAGGTGGCGCGCTGAAAAAGGACAAGCTGTTTGGCTTCTTCAACTGGGAGGGCTTCCGGGTGTCGAATCCCCGGCCCGTATTCGAACACGTCCCCCAACTCTGCCTGCGCGATAACACGTTGTGGCAGTCCAGCACGTGCCCGGAAGGTGCCGCCTGGACGATCGATCCCATTGCGCTCAAGCTTTATAACCTTTATCCGCGCCCCTACGTCGAGAGCACTTACGCCAATATTAATCCAAATAATGTTGGATACTTTGCCGGTGAGTCCGCAAACCACACCGCCACTGACAACTTTCTTGGGCGGATCGACTGGCGCAAGAGCGACCGCGTCAGCATGAGCTTCAAGCACAACATGCAATGGATTGACCAGACGCAGGGCGGAGCCGTGCCGGCGACGGATACCTACCCCGGTAGTGGCACCTGGGTCACAGGGCTGAATCAGAACTTCAGCTACAACTATGTGCACCAGATTACGGCGCGGACGACCAACGAGTTCCGTTTGGGGTGGAATCGCTTCCGCCTGGCTACCCAGGCCCTGGACCGCACGGTTGACCCGACCTCACTCGGCCTGAAGAACCTTAACTTCACCGACCGGGGACTGCCCATGCTGCTTGTCGGAGGCGTATATTCTTCTCAGTCTCCCTATGCCATGCTGGGGGGTGACATGAGCGTGCCCAGCAGACGCGTGGACAGCGTCTCATCTGCCGCGGACAACTTCAGCATTACGCGAGGACGACACAATTTGAAGCTGGGCGGCGAGTTCCGCTACGTGCGCTTGGACGTTGCCAACGAAGCCCTGGGGCGGGGCTACTTGGCGTTCTATACTGGGCCGTATGTGGCGAAATGGGGCCTTCCCGATGTGGGTTCCATCGCCCGCGTCAGTCCGGAATTTGGCGGAGGTTTTGATCGTTCCTTCCGGACCAAATCCTACGACCTGTTCTTCCAGGATCAATGGCGTGTTCGGTCCAATTTCACCTTCAACGTCGGGGTGCGCTATGAGGTTAATACTGCCCCGGTTGAGGCGCAGGACCGGCTGGTGAACTATTACCCGGATTTGAACGGGTTGGTGCGAGCTAACTCCACGACTATCTTCGATCCTTACGGCTATGAGATCGGGACGGCGCCCAGCCCCGCTCCGCGCGCGGGCTTCGAGACCGATACCAACAACATCGCGTTCCACGCGGGCTTTGCCTGGGATCCCCGCAACAACGGCAAGACGGTACTGCGCGCGGGGTATGCTGGGGCGTTCGACCAGCAACCCCTGGAAGCTTCAGTCAACATGCTGCCTAACCCTCCCTTTGTTCAGCAATGGATCTCCACCTTCCCTTACTTCACTCTCGGCGACACATTCCCGGCGGGCTTCCCCGGCCCCGGAACGGAGTCGGGCGAACTCGTTGGTTCGTCGACGTGGTATAAACAGCCGTATTCCATCACGGCGCGCGACCCTCATACGCAGACTCCCTACGTCAATCAGTTCCACGGTGGAATTCAGCAGCGATTGGGAGACCGGATGATGTTTGAGATAGCTTACGCTGGCTCGCTGGGCCGGAAGCTACCCCGCCTTCGCGACATCACTCAGTGCACGGCGACGGCGTATTTCAACGCTCCCGACACCTGTCTCCCCTATCTCGGCAGTCCCTTCGTGTTTTGGCCCATCCTGAACCAGGAAAACAGCGCCAGCTCCAGCTTCCACTCCCTGATCGTGCGCTTTGATGTTCGCAATCTGCACGGCTTCAACCTGCGCATGCATTACCAGTGGGCAAAGTCGATCGATGACGCTTCTTCGCTTCAGCCGCAAGTGTTCGGGGTGCCGCCCCTTCTTGCGGGCCAGTTCATTTACGATTACACCATCAACCCTGACGCTTTCTTTGGCGCGAACAACATCAGTCCCACGCTCAGTTTGCGGCCAGAGTTGCCGGTCATTACCACTCGGCCCCGACTCCCACAGGACTCAGGCAATCTCCGTGCTGATCGAGCTCGCTCGGACTTTGACGTGCGCCATCGCCTGGTGCTCAACTACATTTACGACCTGCCCAAATGGGAGCGGGCTGGGCGCCTAGGCAGCGGCTGGCAGGTGGCTGGCATCACGACCCTCCAGTCGGGACAGCCCTACACTGTATTCGTGGACTACCTCGGAATCCCCATCCGCCCGAACGCGTTGCAGGCCGTTCCGACTGATAGCCGCAACCCGCAGGGGGCAATCGATAACGGGACGCCGATGGGTTTTGTGCCCGGTCTTGGAAGCTCCTTCGGGACCGATAATCTTTGGAATTCGACAACATTTGAGGCGTACATGCGGCCCGGGTCGCTGGGACGTAACAGCTTTACCGGTCCGGGATTGGTCAACTTTGACGTGTCGGTTTTGAAAAACACGTACATTGGCCAAGGCGAACGGAAAAACCTCCAGTTCCGGGTGGAGTTCCTCAACGCGTTCAACCACGCCAATTTCCGCCAGCCTTACAGCAAGGCTGGTCTAGTCTATGCCTACGTTGCTGAAATCCCTCCTGGTAGTGGTACGTACGAAAACATAATGAATGGGGCTTGGGACCCGTTTTTCGGCCAGATCCTCCAGGCACGCGCGGCGCGGCAAATTCAGTTCGCGCTGAAGTTCATCTGGTAGGGAAGGTTAGCAGCAAGCACCCGCGGCTCAGTGTCGGCTGCCCACAGAAACCCCAAAGAAGCAGCAGCTCCTTTGGGGTTTTTCTTTTTGGACTCTCCTGAGAGATTTCAGGCAGGCTCAAAGGGTCCGCGCGGCGATCCACACGGAGTGAGAGGCGACACCCTTGCTGAAAGCCGAGGGCTAACGGCTTCCGCCGTCGGCTCGGGAGCTACACAGGGTTGGAAGTTACGAGGTCGCGGGCGAGCGCCAGCGCGCCTTCGACCGCCGGGTGGCGTAGCAGAAGCACGCGGGCCTGCGGGGCCGCGCGGTGCAGGTGACGGGCAAAGCTGCGCCGAATGCGAGCGCTGGACCGGAAGATCCCCCCGGCGCACACGACTGGAATGACACGGCGCAACCAGCCCAGACGCTTCAAGAGCGCCACTGCCAAGTCGGCTAGGTCCTGTCCTGCCTGCTCGCACAACTCGCGGGCGACGAAGTCCCGCCGACGCGCCGCTTCCAGGACGAGGGGGAAGAGTGCAGCAATCTCCCGTGGAGTGAGGGATTTCAGAACCACCTGGGCAATGTCGGGAATCTTGAGCGTCTGGCAGACCTTTGCCGAGAGTTGCGTGTACCGTCCGCGGCCGTCATAGTCGCGCAGCGCCGCCACGATGGCCTTGTACCCGAGGTCGTAGCCTGAGCCCGCGTCATCAAAGGACACACCCCAGCCGCCCGAGCGCAGGACGCGACCGTGGTCGTCGCGGCCGTAAGCGATGGAGCCTGTCCCGGAGATTACGATGATCCCAGGTGAATCACCAATGGCCGCGCGCAGGGCGATGGCCGCGTCGGAGGTGAGCAGGTGAAAGCGCGCGGGGATCGATCTCCGTAGCCAGGCATAAAGCTGGCGATGCACTTGCGGCCGGTCTACACCTGCCAGGCCCACACAGACAGCGTCGAGCGCCGGGATGCTGTGGCGGCGGCCTGCAGCCGCCGGCTGTCTTCGGCGCTCACAGAGCGCCGCTGCAGAACTCCTCAGTCCGGCCCGCCGCAGAGCCAGGCGGGTCGCGCGCAGGAGTCCGCGCTGGGCGGCCTCGAAACCCACTTTGAGAGGGTTCGCAGGCCCAGAGACCGACCGGGCTAGGATGTGTCCGTTCTCGTCCGCCAACCAGGCCGTCGTGCGCGTTCCGCCCCCGTCAATGCCGAGAAAAAAAGGCATACACAAAATGGCCCGCCCCGGAAAACCAGGACGGGCCAAGGATACTCAAATGGAAGTCCAGGTCAAGGAATTTGCGGCGCTATTCCTGCACCGCGACGACCTGGAGGACCTCCTCCATCGTGGTGTAGCCGTTCTGGAGGAGCCAAACGGAGTAGTCGCGGAGGGTCATCATGCCGCTCAGGATGGCGGCGTGGGCGATGTCGTCCGTCTTGCCGCCCCGGGCCACCAAGCGTCGCAACTCCGCGTTCATGCGCAGGACTTCGTAAACGCCCACGCGGCCCTTGTAGCCCGTGAACGCGCACCGCTCGCAGCCTTTGTTCCGGTAGAAGGTGATGGTGGGGTCGGGTTCAAGGCCCATGTACTTCAGCGAGAACTCGTCCGGCGTATAGCCTTCCTTGCAGTTCTGGCAGAGCCGGCGCGTCAGTCGCTGGGCGATGATGCCGATGGAGGAACTCGACATCAGGAAAGGCTCAATGCCCATGTCCTCGAGGCGGATGAACGCCCCGGCCGCGTCGTTGGTATGCAGCGTGGTGAAGACCAGGTGGCCTGTGAGGGCAGCCTCGACAGCGATCTTCGCGGTTTCCTTGTCGCGCGTCTCGCCCACCAGGATGATGTCCGGGTCCTGTCGCAAGAAGGCGCGCAGGATGCGGGCAAAATCGAGCCCGATCTCTTTGTGGGCCTGGACTTGGTTGACGCGCGGCAGGTCATACTCAATGGGATCTTCGGCCGTGGAAATATTCACGTCGGGGTCGTTCAACTCAGCAAGCGCGCTGTAGAGCGTCGTCGTCTTGCCGGAACCGGTGGGCCCGGTCACGTAGATGATCCCGTAGGGCTGCGCGATCATGTCGCGCACTAGGGCCAGCACTTCCTGGTGGAGGATGAGCTTGTCGAGGCCGAGCAAGGTGTTGGACTTGTCCAGGATGCGCATGCAGATTTTCTCGCCCCATTTGGAGGGGATGGTGGAAACACGGAAATCAATGGGACGCTCTTCCATCCGCACGCTGATGCGGCCGTCCTGGGGCAACCGCTTCTCGGCGATGTCCAGCTTGGACAGAATCTTGAAGCGGGAGATCAACCCCATCTGGATTTTCTTGGGCAACACCTGCACCTGCTGGAGCGCGCCGTCAACCCGGAAGCGTACCGCCACTTCATTCTCCTGGGGTTCGATGTGGATATCGCTGGCACCCTTCTTGATAGCCAGGGCCAGGATGCTGTTGGCCATGCGGATAATGGGCGCGTCCTCCGCGGACTTGGAAAGATCCGTGACGCTGTCCGCGGGCTGCGTGCCCTCATCTATCTCGATGGACTTCAGCGCCTCGCTCTGGAGGGACTCAAGGATGCCCTCCATGGTGTCGGCCTGGGCCAGCAGCTTCGCGGCTTCGGTCGCGGCTCTCTCGCCTCCCGTGGTCTTCATCAACGCTATGGCCTGTTCCTTGGCGCGCGCCTTCTGTTCTTGCTCCCTTTTCGTTACCTCCACGTAGGTAGTAGACATGAAGCGCTTGAAATCATCTTCGGAAGTCACCACCGGCTCAATGATGACGCCCTTGATGAGCCGTCGCACGTCGTCCAGGGCGATCAAGTTGTTGGGATTCACCATGGCCAGCGTCAGGCGGTTGTTGGCGAAGCCCGCCGGGATGATTCTGTGCTGCAAGAGCATCTGCTGGGGCAACAAGCCCAGAACCCGCGCGTCGAATTGCAACCGGCGAAGGTTGACGTACTCCAAGCCGGTCTGCTCGTTGGATTCTTCCAGGCGCTGGGCCAGGACGCGGCTGAGCGCCAGCGCAACTTTCGGGTGGGCACGAACCAGTGCCTCGAAATCGGCGCTTTCGAGCACGCTGCACAACGTCGGCTCCAGCGTGGTAACCGTCGCCGCGCGCGGCTTCCCGGTGAGCAGGGACATTTCTCCGAAGCAGGTACCAGCCTTGAGCTCGGTCAGCAGGAACTCGATCCCGGTGTTGGGATCTTTCTTCCGGACTTCTACGGACCCGGCGTTGATGAAAAACATCGAATCGCCCGGTCCGCCTTCCTTCACCACGACTTGGTTGGGCGGAAGCTCGCGGCGCTTCAGCTTGTCCTCGACAGCCAGGCATTCCTCATAGGAAAGCGCGCTAAACAGGTCAATCTTCTGGAGGTAGTGTATTCGGGGGGGGAGGGGACGCAGCTCTGGCTCGGGCGCGATGGCCACGGCTGTCGCGGCGGTCTCTTCCGCTGGACGGGCGACAGGCCGACGACTCGCTGGGGCGCCCGCCGGCTTCGCCGCGGCTGAACGGGGCGCAGCCTCGGCTGGCGCAGTGGCCACGCTGGGAGCGGTCGGGGCGGTGGTCCTGGGTGGCTCAACCGTCAATACGTTCTGACACTTGTGGCATCGGACCCGAAATGTCGTCGCAGGTAGCCTCGCGTCCTCCACCTCGCATGCGGCTCCGCAGTGCTTGCAGTGGATAACCATGTCGCACCCTCCGTAACAGACTCACCGGCAATGCGCCTCAGGCCCTGCTGCCAGGCAAACGCCGGGTGGGGTATCCCACACTGGTCCGAAACCCTCAAATTCGGCTTTCGGCCATTATACTCTTGCCCGCGACACTTACAATCCATTTCTACTCAGAGGGTTTCAGCCCAGGATGCAAGGCAGGAGGTGCAAGTCTCGGGAGGAGGCAACCTCAGGCCCATCCTGGAACAAACGTGGCCTCTATGTCCGTCGGGCCTTGACAGGGAACCGCGGCCATCGCTATATATAGTCTGCTCGCCAGAAGCCGCACCATTCCGGAGTGTGAAGGAGGAAGAAGGCTCAATCGGGTACAGAGAGGCTTACGCCACGCGGCGGTGCGCGCTTCCATATTCATCCCTGAGACGTCCCGGAGTCTTCCCAGTCTTTCTTCCGCCTGGGGGTAGCCAGTCCGCCCTGCTGCGACCTCGCACCGCAGAGGGCGGACGAACCAGGGCGGCCGTGGCGAGCATGCGGTTTTGAGATTTTCGGGTTGCAATCCCGGGGAGGATCAATGGAACTGCGCAGAGACCCCATAACCCAGAGCTGGGTGATCCAAGAAGAGGGGGACGGCATCTGGCCCGAGGTGGCGGGGTGTCCCCTGTGTCCAGGGCAGGAAGCCCTCTCGCCTCGAACCATCTATGCGCATCCTTACGGATCAAAAGAGTGGCAGGTGCGGGTGATTCCTCACCTGCGGCCAATCTATCGCATCGAGGGGGACGTCCAAAGACGTGGCGAAGGCATTTACGACAAGATGCGCAGCCTGGGGGCGCATGAGATCGTCGTCGAGCACCCTGACCACAACCTCCCCCTCTCCCAGCAAAGCGAAGAGCACGTCGCCCAGGTCTTGCGCGCCTGGGTTTCCAGAGTGGCGGACTTGAAACGGGACCGGCGGTTCCGCTACGTCACCCTCTTTCGCAATCAAGGAAGCTTGGCGGGCCAGGACTTGGAACACCCGCACTCGCAGATTACCGCGACGCCCTTCGTTCCCCGGCGCGTGGGGTATGAACTGCGCTCCGCCCAAAAGCACTTTGAGTTGAAAGAGCGCTGCCTGGTTTGCGATATCGCGAAGCAGGAACTCATGCAGCAGATCCGGACGGTGGAGTGGGACGATCAGTTCGTGGCGTTCTGCCCCTTCGCCTCCCGCGTGCCGTACGAGACTTGGATCCTACCTTCCCAGCATCACTGCGCGTTTGAAGAAGACGTCGCCCAGTGGCAACGCCAGGTCCACTTCGCCCGCTTTCTGAGGTCCGTTCTCCGACGCCTGGAATCCGTCGCCTCTTCCTACCACCTGGTGCTTCACACTTCTCCGAACGTCAATGCCAAGTTCGAGCGGAGCGGGAACTGGCGGACGTTGACGGAGGATTACCACTGGCATTTTGAAATCCTGCCCGTTCTCCCGACCAAGTCGAAGTCCTACAGCCTGAAAGAGGCTTATTACAATTCTCTGCTGCCGGAGGTCGCAGCGGGGGAGTTGCGCAAGGCAGGTGTACAAGCCGAAGTGAAGGATTAGTTTCCCACCGAACGGGTTGCGCCGCCGGCGTCCCGTCTATCGCCGGGGGCGTGCCGGCCTGCGAGAGGCTGGCCGCCCTGCTTGTAGCCGCAGATCAGTCCCTTCCTCGATGACCGACTTGAGATTTTGCAGATAGAAAGCCCAGGCCTTGACGGCCGCTTCCTGCGCCGTGCTGGAAGTGAACCCGCTGTGGGTGAGTTCGACAACGGTCTCGGCACCTTGAGGAAAGACCCTGAAACGCACGTTCGTCTCGGTTGTTTCCCCAGGCGGTTCCCACGTGTAGGCCAACGTGTTGCCCCGGATGAATTCCGTGACTACGCCGCTCCACACTCCGTCCCGGTCCTTCCAGCGAAAGTGATACTTTCCGCCGAGCTGGGGTTCGATGATGGCTTGATCCGGACACCACTCGATCAACTTCGCGGAGTTTGACAGGTACTCGAAGATTCCCACGGTGTCACTGGCGATGGTGATGCGCAACGCGGCGGAGCGCGTGACAGCGACCGGACCTGTATCCGCTTCCGTGGCTGGGCGCCGGGCGCGCTGGGCCACTGCGGGCACACTCACCAGCAAGAAGGCAACTAAGATCATAGTAAGCCGTGGTTTCATGGCCTCTTTGCGCCTCCTGAAATCCCGGCGCGGAGCGGAGCAGCCCCCGCGCCAGTCCGTACGCCACGATTCTAGGGCAGGCCGCAGCCGCGCACAATCCCATCTCGAGCGTGAGAGTCAAATTCTTTTTTCCGTCACACCCAGCGGTCAAACCACGCGCCCATGCGTTGCTGGGCCTGAGCAGGGAATGTGTGGGGCCCGTCGTAGCCGAAGATTTTCAAAGCGAGATCTACCAAGGCGCCTCGGCCCGTGGCGGCGACGGCGCTCGTTACACCCAGCGCGCGAAGAAGGTCACGACGACTTACTGGAGGAGGTATGGTTATCCTCCTCCCCCCCATGGTCTCGCCTGGTGGGCACACACTAGCGCGTATTTGGTTGGCAGTCTTTTTCGAGGACAAAGCGAGTTACCGGCGAGGATAATGCTACCTTTCACCTAGGCGAGCCGCCGCGTCCTCACCAGCGGAGGGACCATACCGGAAAGCGGATCATCGCCCGAGAAGACTACTCGACGTGGATGTCACCCGAGCCGGTGCCGAGGTCCACCAACACGCCGCCCCCGCCCACCTTGCCCCGCAGTTCGTGGCGGCCGATCTTGCCCTGCACAGTGATCTCGCGAGTGGTAGTGATATCGCCCGAGCCCGTGTGCGCATACAGATTGAAGGCCGCCTGGGCGGGCAGCCGCAAGGTGATATCACCGGAGCCGGTGTCCAGCTTCCAATCGCCCAGCGGCTTGCCGTCGATGGTGACGTTCCCGCTGCCCGTATGCGCGTGCAAGGCGCCTTGCACACCGCTGGCCTCGACGTTTCCGGAGCCTGTCTCGACGTTGACGGGGCCGGAGGCCGTCTGCCCTAACTTCACATCGCCGCTGCCGGTCGAGGCTGTGAAGCCGCCTTCGACGCCGCTGGCCTGGATATTCCCGCTGCCAGTTTCCGCATACACGGCCGCCTTGATGGCGTCAAGCACGATGTCCCCGGAGCCGGTCTTTGCCCGCACCACGTCACGCGCGCCCGAAATCTTGAGGTTGCCCGAGCCGGTCTCGGCTTTCACCGGCCCGCGCACGCCGACAATGGACTGGTCGCCCGAGCCGGTGTCGGAATTGATGCGCGTTTCCACCGGGACGACTAGCTCATAGCTGATGGAAACGTTGCGACGGAGCGCCGGGTCTTCGATATGCCCGATACGAATGATGTTGCCGCTCTGCTCGATGGGCGGACTAGCCTCCAGGGCGCGGACCTTCCGCTGGGCTTCTTCCGTGCTGATGTTCCAGTTGTCGTGGGCGCGAATCATCCCCCGAACCTGGACGCTTGCCGCATCGCCAGTCCTCACCTCGATGTTGCCCGAACCCGTCGTCACGGTGAGATCCACCGGGCCGGTCACCTTCAAGGTGCGGGTGAAGGAGCCCTCGACGGTATGGGCGTAGGCGGAGATGGCCAGTCCCACGGGCAGGACGATTACGGCCAACGTCGCCAGGATCAAACGTAAGCGAGTCCTCATGGTGTATTCCTCCTATTCATAGCGAAGCGCTTCGACAGGGTTGAGGTGAGAGGCGCGGAGCGCGGGCACCAGCCCGCTGATCACACCCACCAGCACCAGGATACCGGTGGACACGGCCAGCGTGGACATTGAAATGTATAGGCGGATGTCGCCTTTCCCGGCCAACTCCTCGTCAAAGGCACCGTAAAGAGGCAGAGTGCCGATGGCAGCGGAGAGCAAATAGGCCAGCGCAATTCCGACGATTCCCCCCATGAGTGTCAGCGCCAGGGCTTCAGCGAGGAATTGTGCCTGGATGTGCCAGCGCCTGGCGCCCAGCGCCCGCCGCAGGCCGATTTCGCGGATGCGTTCGTCTACCGACACCAACATGATGTTCATCACGCCCACGCCCCCGATGCCCAGGGTCAGGGCGCCGATGAACGTCAATAAGACCTGAAGCCCGATGGTGATCCCGTCGATGATGGGGCGAAACTGTTCCCGGCCGAACATCATGATGGCGCGCTCGTCGGTGGGGGAAAAGCGTTGGCGTTTGGCGATGGCCGCGCGTACCTGTTGCATGGCGGGCTTTTCGAACGGCGGGGCGACGGGCTCGAACACGATCACGGAGGCGTAACGCGTGTTCCACAGGTCGCCAGCGCTGGAGTAAGGGATCCAGGCAGATTCGTCGTCGCTCGTGAAGTAATTGCTATCCTGGATCTTCACGTCCATCGTGCCGATTACGCTGAAGCGAGCGCCAGC
>CAZBWJ010000010.1:23116-73943 GCA_964495535.1 uncultured Acidobacteriota bacterium
GCAGGCGGTTTTCACCAGCGTCGCTTCCTGTCGGATCAGCTCCAAGTCTTCCTTCTCGAAGCGAACACGCTTCCCGGCGCGCTGTCCACCGGCCTGCTCGCTGGTCTGTGCCGGCCAGCAGATCACCGCGCCCTTGCCGAAGGCGTTAAAGGATGCCACCAGGAGGGAACGAAAACTATTGCCATAGGCGATCAGCAGGGCGACGGCGGCAATCCCCCACACAATACCTAGCATGGTGAGCACGCTACGCACCGGCTGTCGCTTCAGCGCAATCAAGGCTTGAATGACGGATTCGCGGAACATCGCCTCTTCCAGTCAGAAGTGACACGCAAGCGATTGTCAGTTCTTCACTCGTCACTTGTCACTCGTCACTGTTCTCATCCTCCTGCTTCATACCGCAGCGCCTCGATCGGATCCACCGTGGCCGCCCGCCTGGCCGGATACAAAGCCGCCAGCACGGCCACAGTTCCCAGCAACACGAAGGACAAGACAGCAACCTTCCAGGTCGGCAGCAGGCCGGCGAAGAACGGCGGCATCGGGATCAGGTTCACCAACGCGCACAGGCCGTAAGCGATTCCCAGCCCTACGCCGCCGCTCAGAAGGACCACGATCATGCTCTCGACGAAAAACTGCTGGAGGATGGCGCGGGAACTCGCTCCCACGGCTTTGCGCACGCCGATTTCGCGCGTCCGCTCGCGCACGGCGACCAGCATGACGTTCATCACTCCTATGCCCCCCAGCAGGAGCGTGGTCACGCCCACCGCACCCAGAAAGTACTTGAGGCCATCAATCATTACCCTGAAGGACTTGACGTTTTCAACCGTGTCCCAAATGGGCGCAGCCTCCTTGTCGCGGGGGTCAAAGCTGTGGAGCCGGCCCAAGGCTCGGCGCACTTGCCACTTGCAGTCTTCATGTAGCTCCAGGGATTTTGGCGCTACCAACAAACGGTCAATGTCGTGGGGTGTCGAGGGAGGCTTTTCGGGAAAATCGCGCATGATGGCGCTGAACGGGATGAACACCTTGTCAACATCAAAACCGTCGTAGGAACTGTTCTGGTCCTTGCTCTCCATCACGCCGATGACCGTGAAGGGAATTCCGTTGATGTGAATTGTCTCACCCACCGCGGGGCGGCCGGCGAAGAGTTGCTTCTTGATGTTCGTGCCCAAGAAGGCCACGCGGCGAGCCTGCGCCTGATCGTCCCAACTGTAAAACCGGCCCTCACCAACCCGCGTGGAGCGGACCTCCGCAAACGGCGGCAGGGAGCCCACCACCTGCGGCGAGGCATTGTTGTACAGGCTGCGCACCGTCAGACTACCCCGGCCTTGTTCCGGCAGAACATACTTGCAGGCGGGTGCCTCCTGCTGCACGTGGAGATGGTCGGTGGCGTCCCAGCGGAGGTTCCGGCCGGCGCGCAGGCCTCCGGCCTGCAGGCTGGTCCGGCCGCTGAACACGATCATCAAGTCCTTGCCGAAATTCTCCTGCTGCTTCTTCCAGCCCACGTGGAAACCTTCGCCCGCCGCCACCATCAGGGTAATGGAGACAATCCCCCAGGCAATCCCGAACATGGTGAGGAACGTGCGCAACTTGTGCGCCCAAAGAGTGCGCAGCGTGTCTCCGAGAAGGTCGCGAAAAACCATAGCCTTGAACCCAGTGACGAGTGACCAGTGATGAGCTTCGGGCTCGTCACTTTTCACCTGTCACTGCAGTATGACCTGGTCTCCTTCTTTCACCCCTTCGATCAACTCCGTCTTGACACCGTTGGAGATGCCGAGCTTGGCGCTGATTCTGCGCCGGCCTTTATCCGCCTTGGGGTCAGGGACCTCCAGGAAAGTCTTCCGATCCTTGTCGTAGATAACCGCAGCCTCAGGGATGAACAGCACACCCTTCTTTTCTTCAAGGATGATCTCAGCGTTGGCGCTCATGTTGGCCTTGAGCTCCCCGCTGGGATTGTGGATGGAGACGCGGACCTCGAAGGTGGTGACGTTGTCCTTTTCGACTCCCAGGGGCGAGATCTTCGTCACCTTGCCCTCGAATTTCTTCTCCTTGAGGGACTCGACCACGATGCGGGCCGGCTGGCCCAGGTACACCTTGCTGATGTCGGCCTCGTCCACCTTCCCCTTCACGTACACTTCGCTCACGTCGCCCAGGGTCATCACCAGGGTGGCTTGCGAACCCAGCACCAGGATGGAACTGACCGCATCACCGACTTCGACGTCGCGCGAAAGTACCAAGCCGTCCATGGGGCTGATAATCGTGGAGTTGCGCAGGTCTTCTTCGGCGCGCTCCAGCGCCGCCTGCGCCTGGGCTACCTGAGCCTTGGCGCGGGCCACCTCGGCGCGCGTCACCGAGACATTGCGCAGCGCCACCATCTGCTTGTTGAGCGCCAGCTGATAGGCTTTCTCCGTGTCTTCCAGTACCGCCTGGGCAATGAGGCCGTCGCCGTGCAGCCTCTGGGCGCGGTCCGTGCTGGCCTTCAGGAACGGCAGGTCGGGGCCTTCGGCTTCTACCCGGTTGCGTTCATACGTGGCCTGCCCGGCTTCCTGTGCCGCTTGAGCGGCCAGCAGCGTAGCCCGCGCCTCGCGGACGCGGGCTTGCAGGTCCTCTTTATCGAGTTCCACCAGCACCTGGCCCTGTCTCACCCGGTCGCCGTAGTCCAGGAAGACTTGTTTGACGATGCCGCTGGCCTTGGATTTGATTTCCACCTTGGCCAGAGGCTCGATCTTGCCCGTAGCCACCACCGAACGAGCAAGGTCCCCACGCTCGACGCGGGCCAACTTGGACGGGTCAATCTGGCCATTGGAACGCAGGACCTTGGTCCCCCCCAGAATGCCTATCACCACCACGAGGCTCGCCGCGCCGACAATAATCCAGCGCCGACGCTTGCTCTTATGGTTGTTGGCCATCTTCCACCACCTCGTCCCCGGTTTGGACACCGGGTCCCCTATATCCCCAACTACGCGCTGGGCGCGCCGAATGTTCCCAGATTCAGCTGAAGCAGAGTCAGCATGGTTCCAGCGCGTTGCGCCGCGAGTCCGTACTTCTCTCCCATGCGGTCTCTGACCATTGGACGGCGCGGCGAGATTTCGGTTAGGCGGCTATGCAGATTTGCGCCTGAGTAGGCATCGGCTAACCGCGTGGGCGCGGGGTCTCCCGTGGCCGGTTCAAATTGTCCGAATGGCCCGCGCGCGGCCACGCGTCGCCGCGGCGGGCCTGAACCCGCACGCCAGCGATTCGGGCCTTTTCGGCCGCGAAGAAGAGCGGGAAATCGCCCCTGCAGTCACCACCGCGGCGAGCCTTGGTCCGAAGCGCAAGGGCCGCTCCCTCCGGACACGGTGTTCCACAGCGCCGCGCAGGGTGATTTTGACCTCGTTGTGGCCATGTATCATGACCAAGGACACATCGCCGCCAAGACGCTGGGCTTCGAGGACGCTGTCAACGTCACAGCGGGCTTGCCCATCATCCGCACCTCGGTGGACCACGGAACCGCCTTCGATCTGGTCGGCCAGGACAGAGCTAGCCCTCGCAACATGAAGCGCGCCATCCTGCTGGCGGGGCAGCTTTCCCGCTGCTAACTCGACGTGTAGCCGACCGTCTGCCTGTTTTCCTCATGTCCCGGTCGAACTCTGCCGAAATCTAAGAGGGAGCTTTGAGGGTTCACCTCCGCCGCAAGCTGGTGTCGGTGTCCGTGCGACCCAGCTTGCGAGGGATGGGTGTACGCGCGAGGCGGTGGGCCGTCCGGGGCACCGAGCCCCCAACAGGAATCCCTGGAACAGCCGCCTTCTGTCAGGCGCAGTGAAGACGATGGCTCACAGTGGCATTCCGCTCAAGCCGGACATGGATTCGAAAGCAACCTCTCCGCCCCCGGTTGCGGGCGCCAGTGAGAGCGCAATCGAAAAAGCGCTCCTGGCTCGTGGCACCCAGCAAGCCCTGCTGGTGGAAGTCAACGCGACGCTGGCCGCGGCCATCGATGCTGAAGTGGTCCTCCCGCAGATTCTATCGCGGCTAACCGCGCGCACGCAGCTCCTGAACGCCTCCGTGTACCTGCTCGACCCCGAGAAGCACCAGCTCCGCTGCGCTGCCGAAAACGGTTTTCCCGCGCCTGAGGCCTATCGCTCTCTTGAACTCGAAGGGGGAGGCCTGACCACTTGGGTGGCCCGGACGGGAGAAGGGGTGTATGTGCCCGACGTCTCCAGGGACCCGCGATACTTGTGTGCCGACCCAAGTACCAGGTCTGAATACGCCGTGCCTCTTCGCGCCGGCGCGACTCTCCTGGGTGTGCTCAACATCGAGTCGGACCAAGTGGACGGCATCCGAGCCGTCGCACGCAAGCTAATTGACCAACTCGCGGGCCAAGTGGCGTTCGCGATTGAGCGCAGCAATCTCTATAAGTGGCTCCGGGACTCCGAGGAGCGCTTCCGTTCTATCTTCGAACAGAGCCAATTCGGTGTGGCCCTGGGTGACCTGGAGGGGAGATTCCTGAACGTCAACCGCGCGTTCGGGCGGATTCTCGGCTACGAGCCCGGCGAACTCCACGGGCTCCACATCAGCCACATTTTTCATCCTGACGAGCTACCGCGCCCCTTCGACAACCTGCGAGGGCTGCTGGCAGGCAAGACCGACTACTTCTACGCCGAGGGCCGATGTCAGCACAAGTCGGGCGAGCCGGTTTGGTGCTCGGCGATTGTCTCGCTGATTCGCGATGCCGCGGGTCGTCCCTCCTACACGCTGGCCATGCTCTACGACATCAGCGAGCGGAAGAAGGCCGAAGAGGAGCGGGCCCGGCTTCAGGAGCAGCTCTTTCACTCCCAGAAAATGATGGCCATCGGAACGCTCGCCGGGGGGATTGCGCACGACTTCAACAACCTGCTGGGGGTGATTCTGGGTTACGCCTCGCTGGTGCGGCGTAGGCTGCCGCCCGCGGATGCCTTGCAGGAGCCTGTTCGCGTGATGGAACTGTCGGCCCAGCGCGCTGCCGAATTGACTTCCCAACTCCTGCAATTCGCCCGGCAGGAGACCTCCCGGGTGGAGCACGTGGCCATCGCGGAAGTCGTGGACCATGTGCTGAAGGTCGTGAGTGAGACTTTTGATCGCCGCATCCGGATCGGGGCTTGTCTGGCGCCCGAACTGCCCTGCCTCAAGGGCGATCCCGGGCACCTTGAACTGGCCATCTTGAACCTGTGTATTAACGCCCGCGATGCGATGCCCCAGGGGGGCACGCTGACGGTCGAGACCTCGGGGGTCACCCTCGGCGGTGAAGATGCCCCGCTCCCTGCCCAGTGCGCGCCGGGCGAGTACGTCCGGATCGCCATCAGGGATACAGGGGTGGGAATCAAACCGGAGCTGCTTCAGCGCATCTTCGAGCCCTTTTTTACCACCAAGGAACCGGGCAAGGGTTCCGGGCTGGGTCTGGCGGCGGTCTACGCGATTGTGAACAGCCACGGGGGCTTCGTGCGTGCCGCAAGCCAGGTGGGCAGCGGTTCCGAATTCACTGTTTATCTCCCAGTGTTGTCCCGCCACGTCGAACCATCCGCAGAGGAGCAACCGCGGCCAGCAGAGCGCGGGACCGGGACGGTGCTGGTGGTGGATGACGAGCCCTTCATGCTGACCTTTGCCGAGGCAGCCCTGCAAGAACTTGGCTATCAGGTTCTGACCGCCGAGAACGGGACGCAGGCCTGCAAGATCTATGCCCAGCGGGCCGCGGAGATCGACTGCATCCTTCTGGACATGGTGATGCCCGGCATGAACGGGTTCGAGACGCAGCAGGCGCTGTGCGCTATTAACCCCTGCGTCAAAGTCGCTCTGGTTTCCGGCTACAGCGACGGCGCCGAGGCTGACCGGGCGCGAGAGTCAGGGGCAGCCGCCTTCCTCGGCAAGCCGTACACCGTCGAAACCCTGGCGCAGGTCTTGAAGACCGTTCAAGTGGAGAATGGGCCAGGCAAGGACCGGGCCAGATGAGGATCTTGATTGCCGAAGACGACGTCGTCTCTCGCCGCATGCTCGAATCCACGCTCGGCAAATGGGGCTACGAGGTGGTGGCAGTCACCGACGGCTTGGCAGCCTGGCAAGCGCTCGAAGGCGAAGACCCACCGCACCTGGCCATCCTGGACTGGATGATGCCGGGCATGGATGGAATCGAGGTTTGCCAGAGAGTCCGTGAGTTGTCGCGCGCTCCCCAAACCTACCTCATCCTCCTCACGGCCCGAGGCAGCAGCGAAGATGTGGTTCGGGGTCTTGAGGCTGGGGCCAACGACTATGTGACGAAGCCCTTCGACCGCGAGGAACTGCGCGCCCGCGTCCAGGTGGGCATGCGCGTGGTGGAATTGCAGGCCAACCTCGCCGAGCAGGTGCTGGAACTAGAAGAGGCCCTGGCGCGCGTCAAGCAGCTCCAGGGACTTCTGCCCATCTGCTCGTACTGCAAGAAGATCCGCGACGACCGCAACTACTGGCGGCAAGTGGAAAGCTATGTCAGCGAGCATTCGGAGGCCGTCTTCAGTCACGGCATCTGCCCGGAATGCTATGACAAGTTCGTGAAGCCCGAGCTTGAGAAGTTGCATTCGCACCGGGAGGCAGGACCGTGAGGACCGCTGAAAGACCCGCAGCCCGAGCGGTCCAAGGCCGTCGGTCACGGCAGGCTCACCCAGGGCCCTAGGCCCCGGAACGACCTGCTTCATGACCCCGACTAAAGGTGCGGCATGAAACAGGCGAATCAGCGTGACGGCGTTGGATTCTGGCGGCTCTGGGGCAAGCAGGAAAGGATACCTGCTCCACAACGACGATTCGGCCGACGGATCCCCAGTTATGCCCGACTCGACGTGCGCCTGGGCTGGCAGTTGGCGGAGTCTATGGGACCGAGCGTGGTGGGCGGGAACCTTCTCGAGCCCTGGCACTTCGAGTTCGGTCCAGCTTACATGCTTAACCCCACCCAGGCGAAGCGCAGCGTTTACGGCAGGATCACATGGCGCTTCTAGTCTTGGCAGCTAGGTCAGTGGAAGGAGGCGACGGGGGCGGCCAAAGGGCGCGCGTTGCCAGGCACTCTCAGCCTCGCAAGCGGCGACCCCTGCTGCCGGCAGTTTCTCCTCTGATCCTCGTCATCGTGGCATGCATTGTCGCGGGCAACGCACCCTCCGCTGAGGCGCCCAGGGAGTATCAGATCAAAGCCGCCTTCTTGCACAACTTTGCCAAGTTTGTGGAATGGCCTCCCGACCCACGAACCAATGCTCGCGACCCTATCCTGCTTTGCATTGCAGGCAATGACCCCTTTGGGAAAACCCTGGATCAGACCATCCTGGGCAAGACCGCCAACGGCCACCCATTTGTGATTCAGCGATTCAGAAGGGAAAAGGACGCCAGAGGTTGTCAAATCCTCTTCACTAGTTCCTCGGATCCCACCTACATCCGATCTCTCCTCGCCGTCCTGAAGGGTTCGAGCGTTTTGACTGTGGGGGAGACCGAAGGGTTCCTCCGACTCGGCGGGATTATTAACTTCACCCTGGAAAAGAACAAGGTTCGTTTCGAGATCAATGTGGACGCCGCGGAACGCGAGCGGTTGAAGATCAGTTCAAAGCTCCTGCGTGTCGCCAAGGTGGTTCGCGACGAGCAGTGAGAGCAAGAGAGCAAAGATGAGTGGTTACAGAGATCTCCCCATCCGGCACAAACTCACGACGATCATCATGTTGACCAGCGGCGTGGCGATCTTGCTGGCTTGTGCCGCCTTTGTACTCTACGACCTGGCCGCCTTCCGGCGTGCCATGACGCGCGATTTATCCACCGTGGCAGAGATCATCGGTCAGAACAGCACCGCGGCGCTGGCCTTCAACGACCCTAATGCCGCAACCCAGGTCCTCGCCGCCTTGCGCGCCAAGCCAAACGTCATTTCCGCCTGTACTTATGCCTGGAACGGAGAGGTCTTCGCCCGCTACAAACGCGAGGACTTAAAGAGAAGTTCTCTACCCCCCGCGCCTCGACCGGATGGGAGCCGTTACGAGGCGGGCCATCTCACGATCTTCCGGCGGATTATACTCGATGGCCAACCGGTGGGGACGATCTACATCGAGTCTGACCTTAGCGAGATGGATGCGCGCCTGCAACGCTATGCCGGGATCGTCGGCTTGGTCATGCTGGCTTCGTCGTTCGTCGCCTTTCTGCTCTCCGCGAAACTCCAGCGGGTCGTGTCCGAGCCGATTCTCGGTTTGGCCCAGACCGCCAAAGCCGTCTCGCTGGGGAAGAATTATTCCCTCCGAGCCGTCAAGCACAGCCAGGACGAACTGGGTCTGCTCATCGACGGGTTCAATGAGATGCTGGCCGAGATTCAGGATCGGGATGAGAAGCTCCAGCGACACCGCGAGCACCTTGAAGAGGAGGTGGCCGCGCGCACCGCCGAGCTCCGGGCCCTGAATGCCCAGCTCACCGCCGCCGAAGCAAAGGCCGCACAGGAGCGGAATCTCCTGCGTACTCTGATCGATAGCCTTCCTGACAATATCTTCATCAAAGACACCGAGAGCCGTATCATTCTCAATAACATTGCGCACCAACGCCTCCTGGGAGCGAGCCGCCAGGAGGAAGTGGTCGGCAAGACGGACTTCGATTTCTTCTCCCCGGAGCTCGCCGCACAGTACCAGGCCGACGAACAAGAGGTAGTGCGGTCCGGCCAATCCCTCGTTGCGCGTGAAGAACCCACCGTAACCCCGGAAGGCAAGCAGCAATGGCTCTGGACCAGTAAGGTACCTTTCCGAGATAGCTACGGAAAGATTGCAGGAATCGTTGGCATCAACCGGGACATCACCGAGCGCAAGCGGGTGGAAGAGGCGCTGATGGAGGAAAGACATCTGCTCCGCACGCTCATGGACAACCTCCCCGACTACATCTATTTCAAGGATCGCGACAGCCGCTTTATCCGGACCACTAAGGCGCACGCTAAAGTCTTTGGGCTAAGCGACCCTGCCCAAGCGATAGGCAAGACGGACTTCGACTTCTTTAGCGATGAACATGCCCAACCGGCGTTTGCCGACGAGCAGGAAATAATCAGAACGGGCCAGCCGATGCTCACCAAAGAGGAGAAGGAAACTTGGCCCGATGGCCGGGAGACCTGGGTCTCAACCACCAAAATGCCCTTGCGGGACGTCAACGGGAACATCATCGGAACCTTCGGCATCTCCCGCGACATCACCGAGCGTAAGCAGGCGGAGCAAGCGCTGATTGAGGAAAGACATCTACTCCACACCCTCATGGACAATCTTCCCGATTCTATCTATTTCAAGGACCGCGACAGCCGCTTTGTCCGGATCAACAAGGCGCTCGCTAAGGCGTTTGGGTCAAGCGACCCTGCCCAAGCGATAGGCAAGACGGACTTCGACTTCTTTACCGATGAACACGCCCGACCGGCCTTTGCCGACGAGCAGGAAATAATCAGAACGGGCCAGCCGATGCTCGCCAAAGAGGAAAAGGAAACCTGGCCGGATGGCCGTGAGGGTTGGGTTTCGACCACGAAAATGCCCCTGCGTGATGCTAACGGGAACATCATCGGGACCTTCGGCATCTCCCGCGACATCACCGAGCGCAAGGCGGCGGAAGAGATGGTACGGGAGAGCGAAGAGCGGTATCGGTCTTTGACCGAGAGCACCCGTGACTGGGTTTGGGAAGCAGACGCCGAGGGGATTTACATCTATTCCAGTCCGAAGGTCAAGGATCTGCTGGGATACGAGCCGGAGGAAGTCATCGGTAAGACGCCGTTCGATTTCATACCTCCGGATGAAGCGAAGCGCGTTGGTGCAGAGTTTGGGGCGATTGCCGAATCCCGGCGAGCCTTCCAGAGGTTAGAGAATACAAACCTGCACAAGGACGGCCGACGGGTGGTGCTCGAGACCAGTGGCATGCCAGTCTTTGACGCCACCGGTCATTTCCGTGGCTACCGCGGCATTGACCGCGACATCACCGAGCGCAAGCGGGCGGAGGAAGCGCTCCGAGCTTCGGAGCAACGCTATCGACTGCTTTTCGAACGCAATCTGGCCGGCGTCTATCGCACCACGTGGGACGGACAATTCCTGGACTGCAATGAAGCTTTCGCCCGAATCCTTGGTTTCGAGTCGCCCAGAGAAGTACTCGCCCAGAAGGCTGGCAGTCTCTACTTCAACCCCGCCGACCGCGAGACGTATCTGGCGCTCCTCCGAGAACACGGCGGCGTCAGCAATTTTGAAGAGTGTCTGCGCCGAAAGGATGGCAACCCAGTCTGGGTGCTGGAAA
Organism: uncultured Acidobacteriota bacterium; assembly: GCA_964495535.1. GTDB lineage: Bacteria > Acidobacteriota > Terriglobia > UBA7540 > UBA7540 > JALHUF01. The sequence continues at coordinate 33,356 of CAZBWJ010000010.1, forward strand.
ACGAAAGCGTGGGCGAGAGCGAGGGTGGGGGACCGCCGGTGCTCGAAGGGACAATCATTGACATTACCGAGCGCAAGTGGGCGGAGGCGGAATTGAAGCAGGCCAAAGAGGCTGCGGAAGCCGCCAGCCGCGCCAAAAGCGAATTCCTGGCCAACATGAGCCACGAGATCCGCACGCCCATGAACGGCATCATCGGCATGACGGAACTGGCGTTGGACACCGAGCTCACTCCCGAGCAGCGGGAGTATCTGGTCATGGTCAAGGATTCGGCCGACAACCTGTTGACCTTGATCAACGACATTCTGGACTTTTCCAAGATTGAGGCGGGAAAGCTGGGCCTCGATCTCATCGATTTCAACCTGCATGACACGCTCGCCAACACGATGAAGACGCTGGCACCGCGGGCCAGCGGGAAAGGGCTGGAATTCGTCTATCAAACTCCGCCCAGCCTGCCGCGGGACCTAGTGGGCGATCCCGGCCGCCTGCGGCAAATTCTGGTCAACCTGGTCGGCAACGCCATCAAGTTCACCGAGCGGGGGGAAGTAGTTGTCCACGTCGAGACACAGTCCCAGACGGAGGAGGGGGTCGAGTTGCATTTTGCCGTCACCGACACGGGGATCGGCATTCCCCGCGAGAAGCGGGAACTGATCTTCGCGGCCTTTGCCCAAGCCGACGCCTCGATGACCCGCAAGTATGGAGGGACAGGGCTGGGTTTGGCCATCACCTCTCAATTAGTGAAGATGATGGGCGGGCGGCTGTGGGTAGAAAGCGAACCCGGCCAAGGGAGCACCTTTCATTTTACCGCCCACTTCGGCCTGGCCAAGGTCCCGGCGGAGCCGCACGCTCTCCGGCCAACCATCTGCCTGCGCGACATGCCAGTGCTGGTGGTGGACGACAACGCCACCAACCGACGCATCCTGGAAGCCATGCTCACCCACTGGATGATGCAGCCCAGCTTGGCCGAGGGCGGGGTGGCAGGCTTGGCCACCATGGAGCGGGCCAAAGAGGCTGGAAGACCCTTCCCCTTGGTCCTGATCGACGCCCAGATGCCGGACATGGATGGCTTCGCCCTGGCCGAGCGCATCAGGCAAGACCCGGGCCTGGCCGCGGCCACCATCATGATGTTGACCTCCGCCGGGCAGCGGGGCGATGCCGCCCGCTGCCGGGAGTTGGGGATTGCCGTCTACCTGATCAAGCCCATCCGCCAGTCCGAGCTCTTGGAGGCTATCCTTCTGGCCCTCGGGAGACCCTCCCCGCGGGGGGAGCGCCCCACCGTCCTCACCCGGCATTCTCTGCGGGAGGCCCGGCGCAAGCTGCGTGTCCTGGTGGCAGAGGATAACGCCGTCAACCAGGAGCTGGCCGTCCGCCTGCTGGAAAAGCAGGGGCACACGGTGGCGGTGGCCGCAAACGGCCGGCAGGCCCTGGAGGCGCTGGAAAAGGCCGCTCCCTGCGGGTTCGACGTGGTCTTGATGGACGTGCAAATGCCGGAGATGGATGGCTTCGAGGCCACCGCGGCCATTCGTCAGAAGGAGAAGGCGACGGGCCAGCACCTCCCCATCGTGGCCATGACCGCCCACGCCCTGAAGGGCGACCGCGAACGTTGCCTGGCAGCCGGCATGGACGACTACGTCGCCAAGCCCATCCAGGCCAAAGAACTCCTGGCGGCCGTGGTGGGCGCCGTGCTGCCGGCGGTAGAGAAGCGCGAGAGCCTGCCGGCAGAACCGCGCCCGGAGCAGATCCTGGATCGCCTCACCGCCCTGGCGCGCGTGGACGGCGACGCCAACCTTCTGGGAGAACTGGCGGGGCTTTTTCTTGCCGACTCGGCCAGACTGTTGTCAGCCGTCGAGGAGGCGGTGGCGCGCGGGGACGCCAGAGCGCTGGAGCACGCCGCGCATGCCCTGAAGAGCTCGGTAGGCAACTTTGCCGTCCACGCCGCTTTCCAGGCGGCCGCCAGGCTGGAAATGTTGGGCCGCCAGGGGGACTTGACACAGGCCCAGGAAGCCTATGCGGCGCTCCAGCAAGAAATCGAACGCCTCCGACCGGCCCTGCTGAGCCTCCAGCGCGAGGTAACTCAGTGAACATCCTGGTCGCCGATGACGACGCGGTCTCGCGGCGCTTGCTGGAAGCGACGCTGAAGAAATGGGGTTATGACGTGGTTGTGGCGGATGACGGCGACAAGGCCTGGGAAGTGCTTCAACGGGAAGATGCTCCGCAGTTAGCCATCCTGGATTGGGTCATGCCCGGCCTGGACGGTCCGCAGATCTGTCGCGAGGTCAGAAGCCTCGGCGAGCAACGCTACGTTTACCTTCTCCTCCTGACGGCCAAGAGCGAGAAGGAAGACCTGGTGAAGGGCATGGACGCGGGCGCGGACGACTTCCTGACCAAGCCGTTCGATGCCCAGGAGTTGAGAGCTCGCCTGCGCGCGGGGATTCGCATCCTCGAATTGCAGGAAACGCTGCGCGTGCAAGCTACGCACGATTCGTTGACTGGCCTGTGGAACCGCGCCGCAACGTTTGACTTCCTGCGACGAGAACTCAACCGGGGAGAACGGCAGGGGACACCCGTCACCGTCGTCATGACCGACATCGATCATTTCAAACAGATCAACGACACATACGGGCACCTGACGGGCGACGTGGTATTGCGCGAGGTTGCCCACCAGCTCTCTTCCGCCGTGCGCGGCTACGACGTGATCGGGCGCTTCGGGGGAGAGGAATTTTTGATTGTTCTTCCGGGGTGCGCGGGCGCTGATGCGATGGACCAGGCAGAGAGGTTGCGGGCCTGCATCAATCGGGAACCCGTGGACACGCCCGAAGGTCCCATTCCCGTCACCCTCAGCCTGGGCGTGGCGGTAAGGGAAGGAGCCGTCGCAGTGGATCCCGACTCCCTGCTGCGTGCGGCGGACGGGGCGCTCTATCGAGCGAAGAGTGGCGGACGCAACCGCGTCGAGCTGGCGGCGGCCCAAGAACTTCATGCTCAGCCTTCTCCTCCGGACCCCAAGAGCCGTAGAGCCCGGCAGGACCGGGGCCCGGTGCTTACCCGCGCGCGTTGACGGCGAAACGCGAATTTCGGAAGAATTGGCGCGACGTTCCCTTGACAATTGTGCGAAACTGTAGCCCGCGGCGGACCCGGCTGTGGCATGCCACCATCTGGGGACGGCAGCCAGACTGTCGCCGCTGCTTCCGCCCGAGACTTCAGATGCCGGCCTGGCATCATTGCCTGGCCCAGCAGAGCGAAGTCATTTAGCTCCAGACGAGGAAATCAGAGGCCTCCAGGCGGCGCTGGCTGCCCCGGAGGAGGAGGCTTACGCATGAAAATCTTGATTGCTCAGGAGGAAGAAGTCTGGCGCGGCATGCTGGAAACAACGCTCGCCATGTGGGGGCATGAGGTCATCGCGACCTCCGATGGAGCCCAGGCCTGGCAGGAGCTCCAGAAGGAAGGCGCTCCGAAACTGGCCATCCTGGACCGCACGCTGCCCGGCATGGATGGCTTGGCGGTCTCGCGAGAAGTCAGGAACCGCACGGAGTTGCCCTACATCTTCATCCTCCTGACGATGGCCAAGGGGCAGCAACAGGAGATTGTCGAAGGCATGAAAGCGGGGGCGGACGACTTCTTGGTGAAGCCTGTCAGCGCGGATGAACTGATGATCCGCGTGCGCATCGCCAAGCGCATCCTGGAGTTTCAGGAGGAACTACGCAGTGCGCACGAGGCCATCGGGTACCAGACCACGCACGACCCGCTCACGGGCCTGTGGAACCGCACGGCCATCCTGGACGCACTGCCCCGGGAACTGGCGCGCGCCCAGCGCGAGGGGAGCCACGTGGCCCTCATCCTCGCCGAGGTGGATCACTTCAAGAACATCAACGACACCTACGGGCACCAGGTGGGCGATGCCGTTCTGCGAGAAGCCGCGCGCCGGATCCGCTCCATTGTGCGGCCCTACGACACGGTGGGGCGCTACGGCGGGGAGGAGTTCCTGGTTATCGTGCCGGGCTGCGACGCAAACAATGTGCTGAGCCACGCCGAACGGCTCCGCACTTCCCTCGCCGGGGAGAGCATGGACATTTCCGAGTGGGGGAAGTTCACCTCGGCCAAAGAGGGGAAGATTCTGGTCACGCTCAGCCTGGGCGTGGCCGCGGCCGAGAAGATGAAAGAGACGGAGCCTTTCCTCCATGCCGTCGAGGCTGCGCTCGGGCGCGCCCAGAAGGCCGGCCACAACCGCACTGAGGTGGCTGCACAGGCGGACTTCAAGTAAGCTCTCGCCTGGGCGTCATTCCACGGCGATGTGAGTTTCCGTCCGCTCCACGCCCTCGAGCTTCTGGATCTGGTCCATCACCAGCTCGTTGAGTTTCTTCTCGTTCGGCGTTTCCACGTAAACAAACACGTCCGGCAGACCCCAGCAGGCGTCGGCGTGCCGCACCCCATCCATCCGGCTCGCCGCGGCAACGATCTCGCGCACCTTGCCGGGCCGCACGTTGATCAAGACGTAGGCTCTCATATTCTTTCCCTCCGGCGGGAATCGAACCGAGGTTTGTGCGGGCCGCGTGGCCCCGTCCGTCCCGCCCTCCTTCGAATTGAGCCGCTTGGCGATAGTCCACATTCTAACACCGCCTAACACGGCTCCCCAGGCAGTTTGGAGTGCGATCGGGAGGGCAACCCCTGGGGGCTTCTGCTGCGGGGGGCCTGGCGCGCAGGGGAATCCAATGCGTGGGGGGTCTTATGCGGGGCATAAATCGAATTAATTGGTCAGGCCCGCCGCACGTTTCTATAATTCGGCGTTCAGTTCAGGGGCTCGATCTCCGGCCTTAAAACTCAACGGAGGACAGATTCCATGTGCAGGTTCTTCGTCTGGCTGCTCCTGGTATTTGCGCTTAGCCTGGGAGCGGCGGTCACCCAGAGTTACGCCCAATCCTCTGCGCCGAGACCGGAGGCCGCAAGTGCCGCACCCGCCGCCGCGCAGGTTCAGGATCAGGTGGCGAAGCTTCAGGAGCAGGTGGCGGAAGCCAGGAGTTCGGGTGATAACGCCTGGTTGCTGGTCAGCTCCGCGCTGGTGCTGATGATGACAGGTCCGGGGCTGGCGCTTTTCTATGGCGGGTTGGTGCGTCGAAAGAATGTGCTGGCCACTATGATGCAAAGCTTCACGCTCATGGCGCTCATCACCGTGATGTGGGCCTTGTTCGGCTACAGCCTGGCCTTCAGCTCCGGCAGCCGGTTCATGGGAGGCTTGGATTACGTGTTCCTGCGTGGCGTCGGAGGGTTGCCCGACGCCGACTACGCCGCCACCATTCCCGCGCAAACGTTCATGATCTTTCAGTTGATGTTTGCGATTATCACTCCGGCGTTGATCACCGGGGCCTTTGCCGAGCGCATGAAGTTCAGCGCCATGGTGCTGTTCATGGTTCTCTGGTCCCTCATCGTTTACAACCCCATGGCGCACATGGTCTGGGGGAAGGGAGGTTTATTGAACGCCGCCCTGGGCGGCGCGTTCCCCACGCTGGATTTTGCCGGCGGCACGGTCGTGCACATTACCTCCGGCGTTTCGGCGCTGGTGTGCGCTTTGTACTTGGGCAGGCGCTTGGGATTCCCCAGGGAGCCCATGCGGCCCCACAGCGTGGTACTGAGCGTTATCGGCGCTTGCCTGCTTTGGGTGGGCTGGTTCGGTTTCAACGCCGGAAGCGCCCTGGCCGCGGGCCGCCTGGCGACGAGCGCCTTTGTGGCCACCCACTTCGCGGCGGCGGCCGCCGCCCTGGGCTGGGCGGGCGCGGAGTGGATTCGCAACGGCAAACCCAGCGTTCTGGGCGCCGTTTCCGGCGGTGTAGCAGGCCTGGTGGCCATCACGCCGGCTTCGGGTTTTGTCGCGCCCATGCCGGCGCTCGCCATCGGCCTGATCGCGGGCGTCGTCTGCTATCTGATGGTCGCCAAAGTGAAAGGCAAGTTCGGGTATGACGATTCGCTGGACGCCTTCGGCGTGCACGGCGCGGGTGGCACCGTCGGCGCGCTCCTGACCGGCGTCTTCGCCTCCAGTGCCATCAATCCGCTCTTCAAGGATGGCCAGGGGCATCCCTTGGCCATGGGGCTGCTGGAAGGGAATGCCCGGCAACTGTTGAACCAGTGCGTCGGGACCGTCATCGCGTGGGTCTTGGCGATCGTGGGAAGTCTCGTCATTCTGACGGTGGTGGACCGGCTCGTCGGCCTGCGCGTGCCCGACGAGCATGAGATCCAAGGGTTGGACCTCTCCCAGCACGGCGAGGAAGGCTACAACTGGGAAACCTGAGCAGGGCGGCAGACGGGAGGCTTGCCCGCTGGGCGTCACGAAGGGACGCTTCGGCGTTCCTGACCATCTTTCTGGGGGATGAGGTGCCATGACAAAGGTGGAAGCGATCATTCAGCCTTCGCGACTCGACTCGATCAAGGAAGCCCTGCGGGAAATCGGCGTGGACGGAATGACGGTTTCCGAGGTGCGCGGGCACGGCCGGCAGAAGGGCCACACCGAGGTCTACCGCGGCAGCGAGTATACGGTGGACCTGCTACCCAAGATCAAACTCGAAATGATCTTGCCCGATAGCCGGGTGGACGCGGCCGTGCAGGCAATCCTCAAGACGGCCAAGACCGGAAGAATCGGGGACGGCAAGATCTTCCTTTCGAAGGTGGATGAAGCGATCCGTATCCGCAACGAAGAACGCGGCGAGGCGGCGCTGTAGAGATGTTCAGGCGGAACGTCTCCGGGCTCGACACGGTCCGGCGGGAACGTCTGTTTGCTCCGCGGCGGCTCCATCCGCTGTCTCTATGCTTCGGCGCCCGGAGCACTGCTACCCAACAGCATGACATCATCCACCGTTTCGACACTCAGGCAATTGGGCGCAGCCGAATCTGCCAGGATCCGCCAGCAGTTTGAGACCACCAGTGAGGGGCACGCCGCGGCGCTCGGGCGCGCGGCCCTGGTTGACGCGCTCGTGGGCCGGCTGTATCAGGACTTGATTTCCGCAGAACTGAACGAGCCCAAGGGCTTTTGCCTGGTGGCGCTGGGCGGGTACGGGCGCCGGGAACTCTTCCCTCATTCAGACGTCGATCTCCTCTTCCTTTCTGCTAATGGCCGGCTGGAAACCTCCCAGCGGGAGGGCATCGCGGCGCTGGCGCGCACGCTGTGGGATCTTCGACATCGCGTGAGTCACGCCCTCCGGACGCTCGCCGAGTGCAGCCAGCTCCACCGCGACAACGTGGAATTCAACCTCGCGCTCCTCGACTCCCGGTATCTGGCCGGCGACCCGTGGCTCTTCGCACGCTTGCACGACGACGCCGTCCCGCACCTGGTCGGCCGCGACGGTCAGGATCTAGCGCGCCGCCTGGCCGAAATGACCCGTCAACGACATGCGAAGCACGGCAACACGATTTTTCATCTCGAACCCAACCTCAAGGAAGCTCCTGGCGGCCTTCGCGACTATCATGTGGCCCGCTGGCTAACGCTGATTTCCGAACTCGAGAAACAAGGACGCTGGGTCAACGCGGAGGGGCTGTGGCCCACACCGCTGCGCGCCACCGCCGGTTCGGCGTTCGAGTTTCTCTCGGCGGCGCGGTGTTTTCTTCACTACCGCGCGGAGCGCGATGACAACCTCCTGACGTATGAATCTCAGGAAGAGGCCGCCGCCCGCGGGATCGGCCATCGCTCCCGCCAGACGCTTCCCACCGCGGATTGGATGCGCAGCTACTTTCGCCACGCTCGGGCCATTGACCAGTTGACCACGCGGCTTTTCGACGAGGCCGCGCCCGCGCGCTCATCCCTATACGGCCTGTTTCAGGATTGGCGATCGCGCTTGTCGAGTGCCGATTTTTCCGTGCTGCGGGGACGGATATTTCCCCGCCAGCCCGCCGTCCTGGACGACCCGGATTTGCTCCTGAACCTCTTTGAGATGGTGGCCCGCCACGGGATTGAGCTCAGCCGCGAGGCTGATCGCTGGGTTGAGCAATCCCTTCCCGTAGCCGGCGCCATGGCGGCGCGCTTTCCGGGGCTGTGGCCACGCCTGCGGCGTATCCTCGTGCTGCCTCACGCTGCCGAGGCTCTGCGGGCCATGCATCGCGTGGGTCTGTTGGTCATGCTGTTCCCGGAATTCCGCGCCATCGATTGCCTGGTGATCCGCGACTTCCACCATCGTTACACCGTGGACGAGCACTCCTTGATGACGATCCAGAACCTGCACGCGCTGCGAATCCCCAAACGAGGGGCGGAAGCGGCCTCTCCGCGAGACTCCGGGGAAGGCTGGAGGGAGGAGTTTTCCGAGATCTTTGCTGAGCTTGAACGCCCCGATTTGCTGTTCCTGTCGTTGCTCTTTCACGATGTGGGTAAGGGCATGTCCGGAAGCGACCACGTGGCTGCCAGCCGGGAAGCCGTCGAGCTCATTGCGGAGCGCTTGGCGCTCGAGCCGGAGGACCGCGAGACAATCCGCTTCCTCATTTCCAGCCACCTCGAGATGTCGGCAACCTGCCAGCGGCGGGATGTCTTCGAACCCGAGACCATCCGGGTGTTCGCCGAAAAAATCGGCACTTCTGAGCACCTGAAGATGCTGACGCTGTTGACTTATGCCGACGTCAAGGCCGTCAACCCGGCAGCCCTGACTCCCCGGAAGGCGGAAATGCTGTGGCAGCTTTACATTGCCACTTCCAATTACCTGACCCGCAGCCTCGACCAAGAGCGGATCGACTTGGCGCGCGGCGAGCTGGCAAGAGTCGAGCGCGCCCGCAGCCTGCTTTCCGCCTCCGGCACGGCCGAAGGCCTCAGCCCGTTCCTGGAGGGGTTCCCCAAACGTTACCTTGAGACTCACTCGGCGGAAGAAATCGCTGCGCATTACAGAATGGCGTGCCAGCTTGCCCAGAACCCGGTCCAGGTCGCCCTGCGCGCGCAGAGAGACTACTTCGAACTGACCGTGCTGACCGCCGACCGGCCCTTTCTCTTTGCCTCGCTCACCGGCACCCTGGCGGCGTGGGGAATGAACATCGTAAAAGCGGATGCTTTCGCGAACGCGGCCGGGACGGTTGTCGATATCTTCCGCTTTGTGGACCTCTTTCGCACGCTGGAACTGAACCCCTCGGAGATCGAGCGCTTCACGAAGAGCGTGGTTGACGTGCTAGCCGGCAGGGTAAGCCTCCAGGCCCTGATGCGCGGGCGCGTCAATCTGCGGACGCTGGCTCGGCCTAAGGTCCGGGTTCCTACACAAATCCGCTTTGACGACGCGTCCTCGTCCCGCAGCACCCTCCTCGAACTTATCACGCAGGACCGCCCAGGATTACTTCATCAAGTCAGTGCGACGCTCGCGCGACTTGGCTGCAACATCGAAGTCGCCCTTATCGACACGGAGGGACAGAAGGTCATCGATGTCTTCTATCTGACCTGCCAGGGCGAAAAACTCACCCCGCCGAAGCAGAACCAGACCCAAGAAGCTCTCCAGCAGGGTCTCGAAGCTGGACCCACCGCCGGCAGTGACCTCTCTTCGCCAGAATAATCCGCTAATCGCATTGGAGGAGGGGGCTTGGACCTTGGCCAGGCATTCCTAACCTGCTTTCGCCTTGCCGCTGGCGAGAATTGACGGAACTTCCCAGGTGGATCTTGCGTTTCCCTAGGTAGCTGAAAGAAGAGGAGTGTGCCTGCCATGAAAAGGCTTCTGTTTGGACTGGCAATAATCTTCCTGGCAAGGACGTGTGCGCTGGCTGCGGAGCGCTGGGTGCACGTGAAGGTCGAAGAGGGCGGCGCCAGTGGTGAGACGGTGCGGATTAACGTGCCGCTTTCCTTGGCAGAGAAGGTTCTGCCCGTCATCCACACTGCCAAGCTGCATGAGGGCAAGGTGAAGGTGGACAGCACCGATATCCATGACCTGGACCTGCGGGCCATCGTGGAAACGCTTCGCACCACGCCGGACAACGAATTCATCACCGTGGAGAGCACGCACGAGAACGTCCGCGTGGCGAAGGCGGGCGGCAATCTGCTCATCAAGGTTCGGGAATCGAAAGGGAAGGCCGAAGCCAAGACGACGGCCGAAACCGTGGATGTCACGATTCCCTTCCCCGTCGTCGATGCCCTGCTGTCCGCGGGCAAAGACGAACTCGACGTCCTGGCCGCGGTGCGGGCGCTCGGTGCGGTGGGCGACACCGTGCTGGTGGCGGTGGAGGATCAACACAGCAAAGTCCGCATCTGGGTGGACTCGCGGAACACGATGGACTAAGGAGGTGCGCTATGCCGACTGCGGTAGGAACAGTTGCTGGCGGCGCTGGCGCAATGGTGCTCGGGACGCTGCTCGTGGCCGGCGCTTTCGTTTACGATCTGGGCGCAATCAAGGTGTCGGTACAGGGGAAGAGACCTGGGGGAGAGAACATCCGGCTGGTGGTCCCGGCGGCGGTGGTACCGCTGGCCTTGCCGTTCGTGCGCGGCGAGGAGATGCAGGAGGCCGCGGAGAAGGTGCGGCCCTGGCTGCCGGCCATCGCGGCGGCGACCGAGGAGTTGGCGCGCTGTCCCGACGGGCCTCTGGTCCAAGTGACCAGCCCGCAGGAGAAGGTCAGCATCGTTAAGCGCGGAGATGCCCTGGTCATCGATGTGGACGAGGCCAACGAGAGCGTCCATCTTTCCGTGCCATTGAAGCTCGTCAGCGTGGTCGCCGGGCAGATTGCCAGAGTTCCTCCGCCCACGCGAGAGCGTCCGGCAGAGCCGACACCTTCTGAGGCTTCTGCCTTGTAGTCCTCGTTGCGGGCGCGGGCTTCTACTCTTCGGCGTGCATAGCGCCGGCAGGTTTCAGACCCGTGTAAGGCGCTCCTTCCCCAGCACGGTGAATGCGGACTACGGTCTCGAAGAAGTACATATCCGCCAGGGCTTTGGCCTCCAGGCCTAGTTTCCGCACGGCCAATGTCTTCTCAAAAGCGCTCCGCGCTTCGCCCTCGTCCTTCTCTTGGACCCAGATCAGAACGAGGTTTACATTTCCCGCCTCCAGCGCTTTTGGGGCAGCTTTGACTACCGGGCCCTCCATGCCATCGCAGGCGCCGAAAGCCTGGACGGGGAACCACAGAGCCGCCACGAACAGAAACGACCAAACACTCGCTGAAACGCAAGTGCTGCCCCGCTTGCTCATTGCTAGCTCCTTTCTCAAGCAAGCGTCTTCCGGAATCTTCTTGACGTCAGCCACAAGGTGACGGAACCGATCACCAGGAGCGCGAGCATCTGTGGCCAGAGGATGCTGGGGCCCACGCCTTTGAGAAAGATGCCGCGGATGATGACCAGGAAATAGCGGAAGGGATTGAGATACGTCAGCCACTGCACCACCCTCGGCATATTGGCGATGGGGAACATGAAACCCGAAAGCAGGATGGCCGGCATGAAGAAGAAAAAGGTAGTCATCATGGCCTGCTGCTGGGTTTGGCTGACCGTGGAGATCAAGAGGCCGATGCCAAGCGTGGTGAGCAAGTAGAGGGCGGTGGCGAAGAGAAGCAACGCGAGACTGCCCCGGATCGGCACCTCAAACCAGAGCACCCCCACCAGCGTTATGATGATGACGTCGACAAAACTGAACAGGGCGAACGGCAGGGTCTTGCCCAGGATGAACTCGGCCGGAGTGATAGGCGTGACCATGATTTGTTCCATGGTGCCGATTTCTTTCTCGCGCACGACGGCCATGCTGGTCAGCAGCAGCGTGACCAACGTCACGATCATGGCGACCACGCCGGGCACGTAGAAGTTCCGGCTCTCCAGGTTCTCATTGAACCAGGCCCGCGTCTGGAGTTCGACTTGTCCGGGTTGCCGGGCGCCACCCAGCATCCGGCGAACCTGCGCATGCAAAACTTCCTGCGAGAACTGCCCGGCAATCTTGGCGCTGTAACCCAGCACGATGCCGGCGGTGTTCGAGTCGGTGCCGTCCACCAGAATCTGGAGCTGGGCCGTTCGCCCCGCCCGCAGATCCTCCTCGAAGCCCTTGCGCATATGGAGCACCACCCGGACTTCGCCGCGGTCGAGCAACTCGCGCGTCCGGGCCTCGCTCGTGACCTGCTCCACGACCGCAAAATAACCTGACTTCACGAAGCGGCTCGCAAGTTCCCGGCTGGTCACGCTGTGATCGAGGTCGAAGACTGCCGTGGCGACGTGCTTCACATCGGTCGTCACCGCATACCCGAACACCACCAACTGCAAGATGGGCGCAACGAAAATCACCGCCCGCATCCGCGGGTCGCGGAAGACCTGAATGAACTCTTTAATCAGCATGTGCTTGAGGCGTTCGCGCACGGCTACACCAGCTTCTTCTTGAACGTTACGTTGGCCAGGAGCACCATGGCGGCGGCAAAGACCGTCAAGAGCGCTGCTTCGCCGGCCAGAATCTCCAGCCCGACGCCCTTCAGATAAACGCCTTTCAGCAAGGCCACGAAATACCTCGCCGGGATCAGGTAGGTGATCAGTTGTAGCGGTTTCGGCATGTTGGCGATGGGAAATACGAAACCGGAGAGCAGGAGCGCCGGGACAAACGTCAGCACCATGGCCAACTGGTTGGCCAGGAGCTGGCTCTTGGTGATGATGCTGATGAGGAGGCCCAGCGACATGGCCCCCACCAGGAAAATCGCCGCCAAAATGAAGAGCAGGGCAACACTGCCGCGCAAGGGGACGCGAAACAGGAACTCGCCCATCAGCACGGCCAGCAGCACATCCACGAAGCCAAGGGAGAAGTAGGGGATGAGCTTGCCGAGAATCAGTTCCCGACCCTTCACCGGGGTCGAGATGAGTTGTTCCATGGTGCCCCTTTCCCATTCGCGGGCCACGGTCAGCGAAGTCAACATCGCGGCAATCACCATCATGATGACGGCGATCAGGCCGGGGATGATGTAGTTTCTCGACTCCATCTCCGCGTTGAACCAAACCCGCGGCCGGAATTCCAGGGGCAGGCGGGGCGCGCGGCCGCCCGCGCGCTGGATCTGTTGCACGGCTATCTGCTGCGAATACGCCAGCGCCACCGCGTCGGCGTAACTCACGGCGAGCGTGGCCGTGTTGGAGTCGCTGCCATCCACGATGAGCTGGACCGCGGCCGGTCGCCCGGATTCGATGCGGCCGGCAAAATCCCTCGGGACAATCAGGGCCACGAGCGCCTGGGCAGAATCAATCGCCCCTTCCATCTCCCGGTAGTTGCGCACGTAGCCGCGCAAGGCGAAGTAACGCGAGCCGTCGAAGCGGCTGATGAATTCCCGGCTGGCGGGCGACTCGCTCTGGTCCCAGACCACCAGGGGGACGTTATCCACGTCGAGGGTCAGGGCATAGCCGTAAAGCATCAGCAGCAGCATGGGAATGGCAATGGCCATCCCGAGGCTCCGGGGATCACGAAAAACGTGAATGAACTCCTTGCGGGCTATGGCCCGCACCCGAAGTGGGTTCATCGCTCGACCGCCTGCTGCGGCTGCTCGACGCGGTCCCGCGCCTCGATGAGCGACACGAATACGTCCTCGAGCGAAGGAACGATTTTCTCCACCCGCTCGATTTCGTAGCCTCTCTCCTGCAGAAGACTCCGGACCGCCTCGGCCGTCGCTTCCCCATCCTCCGCGACCACGTGCAAACCTTTGCCGAACAGGGCCACCTCCTTGACCCCACGCACCCTCTCAATCTCACCCATGGCGTCCTGCGGACGTCCGCAGAGGACCTCGAGGACCTCCTCCGGCATGAGTTCCGTTTTGAGTACCTCTGGACTCCCAATGGCAATCAGCTCGCCGCGATAGATCAGGGCGATGCGATCCGAGTATTCGGCCTCATCCATGTAGTGCGTGGTGACGAATACCGTGATGCCGCGCCCGGCGAGTTCATAAATCAAATCCCAGAACCGGCGCCGGCTGATGGGGTCGACGCCGGAAGTGGGCTCGTCGAGGAAAATAATCGGTGGTTCGTGCAGGATCGCACACCCCAGCGCCAGCCGCTGCTTCCAACCGCCCGCGAGAATGGCGGTGCGCGAGTGCCGGTGTTCCTCGAGGCCGGCCATCTCGATCACCCATTCCTTGCGCGCTTGCTTTTTCTCCGGCGGAAGGCGGTAGATGCCACTGTAGAAGTCGATGTTCTCCTCGACGGTCAAATCCTCGTACAACGAGAACTTCTGGCTCATGTAGCCGATGTGGGCCTTGATCTTCTCCGCTTCGGTGCGAATGTCGAATCCCGCCACCGTGCCCGCGCCGCCACTGGGCGCGAGAATGCCGCAGAGCATCCGGATGGTCGTGGACTTGCCCGCTCCGTTGGGGCCGAGGAACCCGAAGATCTCGCCCTTGGAGACTTCGAAGCTGACACGATTCACGGCCACGAAGTTGCCGAAGCGCCGCTCCAAGTCTTTCACGGCGACCGCCTTGCCGCTTTCGCGATTCATATCAATTCCAACGAACCCTTATGGGGTTCGGAAGGCCCGGGCTGGCCTTCCTTTCCGTGGCCTGTGGCCCGCCGGATTCATGTTCAACCCCTCACGGGGTTGGGTTCTATCTTGGGTTCCCGTTTTCCGGGGGCTCCCGCCCCCGGCTATTCATATTGAACCCCTGCGGGGTTCACAACCTTCGAATCAGGTCTCCGCTCGCGCCTCCGGCTATTCGTATTCAGTCCCTTCGGGATTGGGATCACCCTCGCGCCCCCGGCTAGTCGTATTCAATCCCTTCGGGATTAGGATCACACATCCTCTGTTTGCCCCTCCCCTGGGCCACACCCTACGGATGTCGCAATATCCCGAACCCCGCAGGGGTTCAATATGAATAGCCGTGGGCGATAGCCCACGGAAACGAGCACCCCCTCGCCATATCTGTTTGCCCGTCCGTGGGCCACACCCTACGGACGTCGCAATATCCCGAACCCCGCAGGGGTTCAATGTGAATAGCCGTGGGCGATAGCCCACGGGAACCAGCGCCCCCTCACCATTCGCCGACCCCGGAGGGGTCGAACAACTCACAGCAAATATCTCTCGTCAAATTCAACTCCCGCTTCGACCAAAAGCTTTCGCAATTCGTCGTGGAACGAAACCTTCTTGTGATGCTCCACCTGAGCCTTGATGTAATCTACGACGCGATCCTTTTCGGCGTGTGAATGCGTGAACGCGCCATACCCATCCTGCCAATAAGAGAAATTGGGAAACACCTGGTTCTCCTTGATCCATGCGGATGACGCGAGCTTAAGGTCTTTGACCAACGCAGCAAGGCTCATGGTCGGCTGCAGGCTGGTGAGGATGTGCAGATGATCTTCCACGCCGTTAATTCGATAGACGTGCGACTGCTTGTTCTTAAGGATGCCCCACATGAAGCGAAAGAGTTCGTCGCGTCTTTGCGCCGCCAGCACGGGTTCGCGGCTCTTGGTGGAGAAAACGATGTGGTAATAGATTTGGATGTAGGTGGACATTGCTTTGCGCCCCCGGCTATTCACATGGAACCCCTGCGGGGTTCACAACGTTGGAATCAGGTCCCCTCTTCCGTGGACTGTCCCCCACGGCTATCCGTATTCAACCGCCCCGGGATGGGGTGAAACGCGAACCCATCTCACGTTCGTCCGTCGCGCTGCGCATTCCCCAGCACCGAGATGAAAACATCCTCCAGCGCCGGCTCGATGGGGCGAATCTCCTCCGTCTTGAGGCCGGCCCCGCCGAGCAGGTCCGCGGCCTGCTTGGCCACCGCCGCCGGATCGCCGGTGACGATGTGAACCCGGTCGCCGAACAGCCCTACCGGAATGCCGGGGAGCTTTTCGCGCAGCAGGGCCGTGGCCTTGCGCGGCTCGCTGGAGCGAATCTCCAGGATCGTCCCGCGCATAAGTCTCTTCACTTCTTCCGGTGTGCCCACGGCAAGAAGTTTGCCTCGGTGGAGAAGCCCGACCCGGTTGGCGCGCTCGGCCTCGTCCAGATACGCAGTGGAGATGAAGATGGTGACCCCCTCGCGGAGCAGTTGATACAGGATGCGCCAGAAGTCGCGCCGCGAGGACGGGTCCACGCCATTGGTAGGCTCATCGAGAAACAGCACCTGGGGCGTGTGAATGAGCGCGCAGGCCAGGCCCAGCTTCTGTTTCATCCCGCCCGAGAGGTTTCCCGCCAGCCGTTTCTGGAAAGGCGTCAGGTTGCTGAAGGCCAGCAAGCGGTCGATCCTCTCGGCTCGCCCACCGCGCGGCACGCCGTAGATGTCGGCGTAGAAGTCAATGTTCTCCATCACCGTAAGGTCCGGGTAGAGCCCGAACCGCTGGCTCATGTAGCCGATGTCTTCTTTGATCGCCTCTGCCTCTTTCACGATGTGGTGGCCCGCCACCCAGGCGTCCCCGGAAGTCGGTTCCAGGATGGCGGTCAGCAGGCGCATGGTGGTGGTTTTGCCCGCGCCGTCGGGTCCCACCAAGCCGAAGATTTCCCCTGCGGCGATGTTCAGCGTTAGGCCGTCAACCGCTTTGAGGCCATTGAAGGATTTGCTGAGCGCTTCCATCCGGATCGCGTCCATCACTTGCCTCCGGTTTCCAGCAGGATTTCCGCATCGGCGGGCATCCCGGGCTTCAGTTCCATGTTCGGATTGCGGATGTCCACCTTGACGCGATAGACGAGTTTGACGCGTTCCTTTTCCGTCTGGACGCTTTTGGGAGTGAACTCGGCCTGCGAGGCGATGAAGGAAACACGCCCTTCATAACGCTTGCCGGGATAGGTGTCGGCGCTCACGCGCACCCGCTGCCCCACCTTCACGCGCCCCAGGTCGGTTTCGTTGATGTAGGCACGAAGCCACACATTCTCGAGGTCGCCGACGGTTACGATCGGCGTGCCGGCGGCGACGAATTCACCCGGCTCCACGTTTTTGGAGAGAACGACTCCCGTCAGCGGGGAGGCCAGCGTCGCGTAGCCCAAGCGGGTCCCCGCCACGGCCAGCCCTTCCTTAGCTTGCTGAAGGCGAGCGCGCGCCTGCTCGATGGTTTCCCGACGCGGACCTTTCTTGACCAGCAGGAATCGCTCTTGCGCCTGCAGCCAGGCCGCGCGGGCCTGCTCAATCTGCTCCTTTCTGGGGCCTTCCTTGACCAGCTTGTACTGCTCCTCAGCTTCGCGCTGGCGGGCCAGCGCCGTCTCGTAGGCTGTGCGTGCCAAGTCATATTGCTGGGCGGAGACGATTTCCTTTTTGTAGAGCCCTGCGTAGCGCTCGGCGTCCAGCCGGGCGCGTTCGGCTTCGGCCTTCGCCCGGCGGAGCACCGCTTCCGCCACCGAAAGTTCTTCCGGCCTGGAGCCGGCGAGCATCTCCTCCAGCCGGGCTTTCGCCTGCGCGGCGGAAGCCTCAGCCTGGGCAATTTCCTCCGGGCGAGAGCCCGCTTCCAGCTCGGCGAGGACAGCCTGGACCGCCTGAACCTCCGCTCTGCGGAGAGCGGCTTCCTGGGTGAGCTCCGCGCTGTCCAGCCGGGCAACCGTCTGCCCGGCCTTGACGGTTTCGCCTTCGTCCACCAGGCGCGCCTCAACCCGCCCGGGAATCTTGAAGCTCACCTCGGCGTCCGTGACCTCGATGTTGCCCGAGACGCGGATGACGCTCCCGGCGTTCGACTTGCCTAGAATGATGTACACCAACACGGCCACCAGCAGGATGGCTGGAATCAGGATCATGAGCCTCTTTTTGTTCTTCATCGCCGCTTCTCCGCGCTTTCGATTTCTTGCCCTGGCTGGGGCGCTATGCCGGACCAAAAAACGTCCAGGGTGGTGTCGAGCCACCCCTGTAGCTGGGAGGACGGGTGGAGCGCCCACAGCAATAGGGCGCCAAAAAAGGTCTGCTGGAAAAGGCGCGCCAGTTCGGCGGGCTGGATGTCGCGGCGAATCTCCCCGCGCCGTTGGCCCTCCGCCGCGATCTGGGCCAGGAGCTGGCGGCCGCGCCCCAGGTTGCGGCGCATCACCTTGAGGAACGATTTGCTCGAGGAGTGGGCGGCTAGCAGGCCGCGGACCAGGCTGGGGCTGCGGCCTGGCTCCTCCGCTAGGGCGCGCGCCAGGCGGCGTAACACGTCGCGCAGCGGTCCCGCGCCTTGGCGAATCTCCGCCAGGGCGCCCTGCACTTTGGCTACTTGGATCTCGCCAAAGCCGACCAGGGCGTGCTCCTTGGAAGGGAAATAGTTGAAGAACGTCCCTTTGCCCACGTCCGCCGCCTCGGTGATCTGCTCGACCGTGGTGGCGAAAAAGCCCTGGCGGGCGAACAGGTCCAGTGCGGCGCGGAGGATGCGGGCGCGGGTTTCGGCCTGGCGGCGGGCGCGTCGGCCCGGGCGGGCCGGGGTGGGCTCGATGCTCGGTGCGGAATTCATGAGTGACCTCGATTCAGCTGTGACCATAATTCATAGATGACTATAGGTCAGCTTTATTCGCGCTGTCAAGAGGACAATATGTCCCACCGGGGCCGCAGCCCTGTTTTCTCCGTTTTCAAACCGAGCGACCCATCACGAATTACAGGCGCGAGCCCGCGAAGCTTGGCGGCCCGAGCGGCGAGATACTGGCGTTCAGTTCCCAGCAACAGGGAGCGCTGCGCGACCTCGGGAAGGCAGAGCCCTCCCCTGCCTCCGCTACCTTTGTGGTATAGTCGCCGGGAATTCGTCAGCCTCGAGTAAGGAAAACCCGCGATGAGCATCGTGGAACAAGTCGAGAGGGATCTCCCCGTCGCGCTCAAGGCGCAGGAGGCATTGAAGTTGAGCGTCTTGCGCATGATGAAGGCGGCGCTCAAGAACAAGCAGGTTGAACTCGGCCGACCGCCGGACGACGCCCAGGCCGTGGCCGTCCTACGCACGCTGGTGAAACAGCGGCACGAATCGGTGGAGCAATTCCGCCAGGGCGGGCGGCAGGATCTCGCGGACAAGGAAGAGGCCGAAATCAAGATTATCGAAGGCTACCTGCCCGCGGTCGCGACCGAGGAGGAAGTCGACGCGGCTGTTGCCGCCGCCATCGCCGAGACCGGCGCCGCCGGCCCCAGGGACTTGGGCAAAGCAATGAAGGCCGCGATGGCAAAACTGGCGGGAAAAAACGTGGACGGCAAGCGCGTCAATGAAAAGGCACGCGCCAAGCTTGGTGGTTGAAGAAGCAGCCTTCAGCTATCAGCTATGAGCCATCAGCTTCCAGCTACTTTTCCGTTAAGACCTGACAGCTGTAACAGCGGCCTGTGACCTGCGCCCTGGTTCGCTACCGACTCAGCACCACCGCAAGGGAACCCTCACGGAGGCACCTCCATGGCCGAGACACCTGAAAAAAACCAAGCGAGCACCTTCCAGCCGTACGTCCCGGCAGATGCCGCGGTTCCCGAACTCACCGTGCGCGCCGTGGTGTTGGGCGCGCTGCTGGGAATTGTTTTCGGCGCGGTGACGGTTTACCTGGCGCTGCGCGCGGGGCTGACGGTGAGCGCCTCCATTCCGGTGGCCGTGCTCGCCATCAGCATCTTCAAGTGGCTGGGGAAGTCCACCATCCTGGAAAACAACATCGTGCAGACGACGGGTTCCGCGGGCGAATCGATTGCGGCGGGCGTGGTCTTCACTCTGCCGGCCCTGATTTTCCTGGGCTTCTCGCTTGACTACCCCGAGATCCCGCGCGTGTTGCTGCTGGCGCTGGTGGGGAGCATCCTGGGCGTGCTCTTCATGATTCCGCTGCGGCACCAGTTGAACGTGGCCGAGCACGGCACGCTCGCCTACCCCGAGGGCACGGCCTGCGCCGACGTCCTGATTGCCGGGGAAAAAGGCGGCAGTTTCGCCGGCAAGGTGTTCGCGGGGTTCGGTCTCGGACTCGCTTACAAGTTGCTGAATGAAGCCCTCTTCGTCTGGCGGCCACGGCCGACCTATCAGCCGAGCTGGCATCCCGGTGCCACGCTCCAGGCCGCCGTCACGCCGGAGTACCTGGGCGTTGGCTACATCATCGGTCCCCGTACGGCGGGGATGATCTTCGCCGGGGGCGTACTTTCCTGGCTGGTCATAATTCCCATGATCAAGTTTTTCGGCAGCGGCTTGGCCGAACCCATCTTCCCGGGCACCGTGCCCATTCGCGAGATGGACGCGTTCGCCATCTGGGGCGCCTACATCCGGCCGATCGGCGCCGGCGCGGTCTCCATGGCGGGACTGTTCACGTTGTCGCGCACGCTGCCCACGATCGTGCGCGCCTTGCGCACCACCGTCGCGCAGTTGCGGAAAGGCAAAGCAGCCGAGGCCGCGCCCGTTGCCGCGCTGCGCACCGAGCGCGAACTTCCCGGCACCATAATTTTCGGCGGGTCGCTGCTGATGGTTCTGATCGTCTGGGCGTTGCTGGGCCTGCGCATCAATCCCGGCGTCAGTGGCAACCTCATCGCTTCGATCCTTGTCGTGATTTTCGGTTTCCTATTTGTCACCGTCTCAGCGCGCATCGTGGGATTGATCGGCGCGAGCGCTAACCCCATTTCGGGCATGACCATTGCCACCCTGATGCTGACGGCACTGCTCTTTGTGGCGGCGGGATGGACCTCCGGAGCCTATCCGGCGGTGGCCCTTTCGGTGGGCGCGATCGTGTGCATCGCGGCGGCGGTGGGTGGCGCCACGTCGCAATCGCTCAAGACCGGCTTCCTGGTGGGCACGACGCCGCGGCACGCGGAAGTGGCCATGATCGTCGGCGCGCTCACCTCGGTGCTCGTGGTCGGCTTCACGCTGGTGCTTCTGAACCGCACGTACACGCGCACCGAGTCCTTGGTGGTCGAGAATGTCCAGCTCACGGCGGAGATGACAGTCCTGGGCGACCGCGTCCAGGAAGGCAAGACCTATCAGCTGGTCAACGTCATCGGCTCGCGCACGGTCCCCGACGGTCGCTACCTTTACGATCCGGCTGCGCACCGCATCCAGTTCCAGGAGCGCGTGGGCATTGGCTCGCAGGAGCTCCCCGCGCCGCAAGCGGTCCTGATGAGTACGGTCATTAACGGCATCTTGCGCCAGAGTCTGCCCTGGGGCCTCGTGTTGTTAGGCGTGTTCATCGTGGTGGTGATGGAGTTGTGCGGCGTACGCTCGCTGGCTTTTGCCGTCGGGTCATACCTGCCTATATCCACCACCGCCCCCATTTTCTGCGGCGGGGTGGTGAGCTGGCTGCTGACGAAAGTCACCCGGCGCCAGGAAGGTGAGGTCTCGAGCGGCGCCCTGTTTGCCGCCGGGCTCATCGCCGGCGGCTCCATCGGTGGCTTGGTCCTCGCCGCCATCATAGGCTCCAAGCTGGACACGCGTCTGGGGTTCGACTTGCTGAACGGAGTTTCCGTCGGTACCAAGTATTGGCCGGGCGTCGCCAACTCCAGCCTCATTGGCCTGCTGGTCTTTCTGGCCCTGGCCTCCGTTTTGTTCATCGTCGGCCGCAAGAAACTGGAGTAGCGGAAGAAGTTGAAAGTCGAAAGTTGAAAGTCAAGACTAGAGGGTCAAACGCGGCGTGAGGTGCCAATCTCCGCCTTCAATCTTTAACTTTCGCCCTTCCACTCTTACCTCTTTGCTTGCCACTCGTCACTTGTCACTCCTCACTGCTCTTGTGGTACGCTTTCGGCGATGCCGCGTTATCGCCAAGTCCAAGTGTCGTTTGGCCCGCCGCTGACGTTTATGCTCCGATATCTCCTCATCATCACGGCGGCGCTCTTTCTTCTCACTTACCTTCCGGCGCAGATGTTCAAATGGCTCTGGCCCTACGCGTTATTCGGGCTGCGCCCCTACGATGTGACGCATCGGTTTTTCATCTGGCAGCCGGTCACATATCTGTTCCTGCACGCCGGGTTCTTTCACATCATCTTCAACCTGTTCGCGCTCTGGATGTTTGGCTCGGACCTCGAACGTCTGTGGGGCCCGCGCCGGTTTCTCTTCTATTTCTTGCTTACGGGCATCGGCGCGGCGGTCTTCGATGTGCTCCTACAACCCTCGGCCAGCACGATCACCATCGGCAATTCAGGGGCCGTCTACGGCGTGCTGCTGGCTTACGGGCTGTTGTTTCCGGAACGGCCTATCCTGCTATGGCTCCTCATCCCGGTAAAGGCCAAGTGGTTTGTCCTGGTCATGGGGCTAATTGAGTTCGTCAGCTCATTTCAGAACCCCGGCTCGAACATCAGCCACCTTGCCCACCTGGGCGGAATGCTCTTCGGCTTTCTTTACCTGCGCGGGGGAAGCCTCCCGTACCGTCTGCGACTGGGCTATCATGAGTGGCGGCGCGCCCGGCTGCGCAAGAAGTTCGAAATCTATACGCGCGAACATGAAGGCAAGGACGACGCCGGGCGGTGGATCCACTAGGAGATCTCCGTAGGGGCGGGTTTGAAACCCGCCCCTACAAGAGCGGTCCGTTGCTTGAAAGGAGGCACACCATGCCATCCCCAGTGCAAGCCATCCTGCGCATTGAAAGGGCCATGGTCCGCGACTTCAACGCGGGCAAGATCAACCAGCTCCTCGCCCACTTTCACCCGCGCGTGGTGGGTTTCTCCTCTACCAAGCAGGAGAGGATTGTCGGGCTGGCGGCCGTGCGCAAGACCTTCGACTACTACCACCAGGCCTCGAGCCATATGCGCTACCACGTCGCCCAACCCGAGGTGCATGTCTTTGGCGCCGTGGGGGTGGCGACGTTCTATTGGACCGTGGAACTGGGCACCGGCCGTCCCCGGCATACCATCCGCGGCCGCGGCAGCCACGTCTTCGCGCGCCACGATGATAAGTGGCTGATTGTCCACGAGCACTTCTCGCGCGCCCATTGAGGTAGCGGCGAGTTTATCCCGCCAACGCAATCAGCGGCGGGTTCTGCAGGCTATTTGATTGCAGCGTGGTGGCAGGAAGCTGCCTCTACCTGTCTTCTCGTACACCCGATGCCCGAAAGCGACTCCGCAATTCAATGGCTCATGGATGGCGACCCAGCCATCCGCTGGCAGGCGCTGCGCGGCTTGCTCGATGCCAGCCGGCGCGTTGTCGCGCGTGGGGAACGCATAGCCCCGCTAAACAAAGGTTGACACCAGTGCTCCCCGGTGCTAGTGTGCGTGGGCGTCATTGTTCTTTGAAAACCTGAGTTCCCGTGGTGCCCCCGATTCAGAATCGGGGGTAAAAGGAAAGGCCGTCGAAAGCGGCCGCGGTCCCGCCACTGTGATCGGCGAGCCAAATCCTCTTTGGGCCTGAGGCCAGCCACTGCCCCGACGTGTCGGGGTGGGAAGGCGGAGGATGAGGTGATGACCCGAAAGCCAGGAAGCCTGCCCGGGAACTTGTACTCAGCCTAACTCTTCGACGGAAAGAGTCCTGGGGAGGAAGCGCCAAGGCCTTCCGATTCCGCTTCGAGGAATTGGGAGGCTTTTTTGTTTTGCCCCCCGACCATCTCCCGGCTCCTTCTGTCGACGACACCCCGTCGCGTGAACGGGGGAAAGGAGTCGCGGCGTGAAATCCAAAGTTGAAAGTCGAAGGTCGAAAGTCAAAGGTCAACCGTCAATAGTCAACAGTCCACAGTTGACAGTCCACACTCGAAAGCCAACAAACGAGCGGCAGAAAAGCCTGCGCTCCGAGGTCCGAAATCGGCTGTCGGAGTTTGGACTCCGGGCGGTTGGATTCATCTTCTTCGCTTGCCTCGTGGCGAGAGGGCTGCGGGCGGCGACGCTCGAAGGAAGCGTATTTGATCCGAGTGGCAGCGCGGTGCCGGGCGCGCACGTGAGCCTGCTCCGCCAACTCGCACCGCTCGAAGAGCGCCAGACCGACGCGCGCGGGCGCTTCGAGTTCACGGGCTTGCGCGGCGGGACGTATCGGCTGGTGGCGAGTGTGCCGGGTTTCGCGGCCTCTCCAGTCCAGGTCGAGGTGGGCGAGCGCGAAGCGCAGACGGTGGACTTGCGCCTCGCGCTCAGTGCCGTCCAGGAGCACGTCGTAGTCTCCGCGACGCTGGGTGGTGCGCTCTCGCCCCAGGTAGGTTCCTCCATCAACGTTCTCACGCGCCGCGACCTGGACGAGCAAGGCGCCCAGGCCGTGTTCGAAGTCTTGCGCCACGTTCCCGGCGTGGCGGTCAACCAGACCGGCCGGCGCGGCGGCGTGACAGGTGTCTTCATCCGCGGCGGAAATTCCAACTACAACCTGGTGATGCTGGACGGGATGCAGGTGAACCAGTTTGGCGGGGACTTCGACTTTGCCTCGCTCCCTGCGGACGGCGTGGAGCGCGTGGAAATCACCCGCGGCCCGCAAAGCGCCCTCTACGGTTCGAACGCGGTGACCGGCGTCATCAACATCGTGACACGCAAAGGCCAGGGCCCGCCGCGCTTCACGGTGCAGGCCGAAGGCGGCAGTTTCACCACGCGCCGCTTGGCCACGGGAGGCAGCGGCCTCACGCGCAACCTGTCCTGGGCCTACGACCTTTCTCGCCTCGATTCTGGCGGTGTCGTGGTGAACGACCAGTACCGCAACCAGAGCGTCTTCCTGAGCCTCGGCTACTCGCGCAGCCCTCGCCGCCACTTGAACTTCCACTTCTTCGGCAACGCCAACGACGCGGGCGCGCCCGGCCCTTACGGCTCCGATCCTCTGGGCCTTTTCCCCGGCATCGACCGGATCTCGCGCAACAAGCAGAACCTGTTCGGCTACCAGGCGAATTACGCCGAACAGTTGTCGCCGCGCTTCCGGCAAGTAGTGAGCGCGAGTCTCGCCACCAGCGATTACTACTTCCGTTCACCTTTCGGCGACTCGTTCTCGCGCAACCTGCGTGGCGTCGTGAACACGCGGAGCGAGGTCACCGTCTCGCGCCAGGACTTCCTCGTCCTGGGACTCGAATACAACCGCGAGCGCATCAAGAACACCTTCATTGCCGATGCGAGCGGGGTCCCGTTCCTGTTGCCGCGCTCCAGCTTCGCCTATTTTGCGGAAAATCGTTGGAGTCCGTCACGCCGCTGGGTGGTCATAACCGGACTGCGGCTCGACGATATCCGCACGCGCGAACTGCCTCCCGGTGGCTTCGGGCTGCGCCCACTCCTGCCCGCCAGTTCCGTCGTCAAAGCCAACCCGCGCGTTTCCGCGACCTACTTGGCCCGCGAGGGCGCGGGGCGTTTGGGCGTCACTCGGCTGCACGGCAACTTCGGCACGGGCATCCGCGCGCCTAACGGCTTTGAGCTGGCTTTCAGCAACAACCCGCGCCTGAAACCTGAGAAGAGCATCAGCTTCGATTCCGGCGTGGAGCAGAGGTTCTTTGACGACCGCGCCGTGCTGGACGTCACGTACTTCTACAACCGCTTCGAAGACCAGATTGTGGTTCTGGGAGGGTCGCTCACCAACCTCAGCAGTTTCATCTCAGATAACCTGGCGAACTCGCGCGCCGCAGGCGTCGAAGCCGCCGTGCGCTTTCGCCCCACGCGGTCGCTCGGATTCTCCGCGTACTACACGCGGCTCAACTCTTCCATCCTAGCGCTGGACGGCTCGACCCTGACGCAATCTCCGTTCGAGGTCGGGCAGCCGCTACTGCGGCGCCCGCGCAATTCCGCCGCCTTCAATGCGACGTGGGAACGCGGCCGCTTGATGGTCAACTTCAACGGCTTCTGGCGCTCCAAGGTCCTCGACGTGGAGCCCAATTTCGGCGCTTACGGAGGACTGTTCACCAACCAAGGCTACGTCCTCGCCAATACCGGCTTCGCCTACCGGCTCGGGCGCGGCCTCGAGCTTTACGCGCGGCTGAACAACTTCTTGAACCGGAAGTACGAAGAGTCGTTCGGCTACCCCGCCTTGCCCTTGAACTTCCTCGCGGGTATCAAGTTCACCTTCCCGGCGGAATAGCAGGTAGCCCCGGCGCGGGGTTTGCGCCGTGGGTTCTTCAGGACCCGCGCGAACACAAGCCCACAGCACCAACAGCGGTGCCGTAGCTACCGCCGACCGCCGCTCCAGCGCCAGCCAGCCACATCTTTCGCCGTGTCGCAGGCCGTCAATCAGGAGTATGATGAAGCTTGAGGGCTGAGGCCCTCGGTGAAAATGCAAGGCCCCTGGCCCAGTGGCCCGGGAGGAAGAAGGAGTTATGGTTGAAGAGCGGCTGAAGCTGGCCGTCTTTATTGATTTCGACAACGTGCAGATCGGCGTGAAGGACACGTTGGGGAAGGACTTCGACGTCTCCGTAGTGCTCGAGGCGCTGAAAGAGCGCGGTGAGGTGGTGACCAAGGTTGCCTACGGCGACTGGCCGCGCGCCGGCGAGCAGAGCCGCCAGATGACCCAGCACGCGGTGCAGATGGTGCAGCGCAACCTCACGCCGCGCGGCGACAAGAACGGGGCGGATATCAACCTGGCGCTCGACGCGCTGGAAATGGCTTTCAACCGCCCGCACATCAACGCTTACGCCATCGTGGGAGGCGATAGCGACTTCATCGCCCTGGTCGAGAAGCTGAAGCAATACGACAAGCGGGTGTTTGTGGTCGGCGGCCGAGCGTTTACCAGCAACATCCTGCAGCGGAACTGCCACGAGTTCATCAGCTACGAGAATCTGCTCAAGGCCGAGGAGGTTTCGCGCGCCCCGCGAGCGTCGCGAGCGCAGCGGCGTGCCGCCCCCGACAGCCGCCCGCTGGCCGCGGCGCTTCCCAACGTGGAGCGCGTGCTCAAGATCCTGGCCGAACGCGAGGTCGCGCCCCAGGTTGGGCTGCTGAAGAGCACGCTGCTGCAACTCGATCCGACGTTCAGCGAACGCGACTACGGCGCGGGCTCGTTTTTGGAGTTCATGCAGAAGATGGAGCGCGCCGGGCTGGTGCACCTGCGCAAGACGGGGCGCGGTTTCCTCGTGGAACCAGCCGACGGCGAGGCCGAGGTAGCGGCGCCGGCGCCACCCGCTGTCGCCGTCCCGGTTCCCGAGAGCCGCGAAGCCCTGCCCGCCGAGGAAACTCAACCAGCCCCCGGCACGAGCGTCGAGGCCATGGGGTTGCTGCGGCAGGCGCTGGCGGACGCCGGGCAGAAGGCTCCCAGCCGTCCTCTCTATTTGCGCCAAGTCAGCCAGATCCTGCGCCCGGCCGGAGAAGAGTTCGACTCGCGTCGCCACGGCTTTCGCGGCATCCTCGATTTGCTCCATCAGGCCCAGCGCGAAGGGTGGTTGAAGCTGCACCGCGACCGCAAAGGCGTCTGGCGAATCTTCCCGATTCCCGCCGCCCCCGAAGCTGCCCCGCCGCCCACTCCCGAGCCTGAGCCGGTGACGGGAGCCGCGGAGACTCCGGCCGAAGCCGCAGAAGTCGCCGTCACCTGGGAGACGATGCTCCCTGCCGTCGAAGAGCCCGCGGGCGAAGCAGCCCCCGTGGCGGAACCTGCGCCGCTCGTCGTCGAAGAAGCCGCGCCGGCTCCCGCCCCCGCCGAACGCAAGACGCGCAAGCCTCGCGCCGCACGGCACTCGGCGAAAAGCGGCCCGCGCAAAGCCTCGACCCGCCGCAAACCCAAAGAGCCGACTGAAATCTGAAGCTCGCAAGCGGCGGTTGGGAAGCTGTAGCGCCTGGCTTTGGCCGAGCAGAGAATGCCGAGCTAAAGGCCGGCTTCAGCCCAGCGGAGGGCGAAGGTCAAGCGTATTCCTTGTGTGGGGTATCGAGGAGCTTTTGCGGCCGGTAAGGATCAGGAGGTTACCACATGGCAGCAGAGAGAAGGCGCGGGACTCGACACTTTCAGGAGCTAGCTTATTCCAACATGCTTACATTGAACGCGTTGGTCGAGTTGCTGAGCGAAAAGGGCCTGCTCGCTAAACAGGAGGTTTTGGAGAGAGTGAAGAAGCTGCAGGCCCAGATGCAGGCAAAGAACAAGCCAGACTGAAACAACCTTCAAGCCATATAAGTACAGTACCGGTAGCTCTCTGGTCTTCCTTACGAAAGTCCCACTCAACGAACAAGATCCAACCGAGGCTGGACCCAAGGTCATCTGGCCGTCGAAAATGAAATCCGGTTAAGACTGTCCTGAAAAGATGTATTAGGATCGGGTCTTGCCAAAAAAGGAAGGGTTTTGAGCAGAAGTCTGCGATAATGCACTTTGCTGCGAAGTTAGAAGCGGAGTGGTTGATCGTGAAGCTTCTTCTAATCAACCCGTGCAATCCCATGGTCAGCCTGAGCAAGCTCCAGGGGTGGAACCGGCTGAACAAGTACCGAGTCTGGAAACCGCTGGGCCTGCTGATCCTGGCTCGTCTCACCCCGCCAGACTGGGAGGTTGAGGTGATCGACGAGAACCTCGGCCCGGTCGATGCCCAGGCCCTGCCCCGCCCGGACCTGGTCGGCATCACCGCCTTCACCTCTCAGGCCACCCGCGCCTATGAACTCGCCGCGCTTTTCCGTGCAAGGGGAGTCCCCGTGGTGATGGGAGGCATTCACGCCACGATGCGCCTCGGCGAGGCCCTGGGCCACGCAGATGCCGTGGTCACCAGGGAGGCGGAGGCGGTGTGGGCGCGAGTCCTGGCCGATGTGCAGGCCGGAACGCTCCGGCGGGTGTACGCTGGCGAACCAGTTTCAATGGCGGAGACCCCTCCGGCGCGCCACGACCTGCTGGCGGGGCGGTACCGCTTCGGTTCGATCCAGGCCACCCGGGGCTGCCCCTTGAACTGCTCGTTCTGTAGCGTGACCGCCTTCAACGGCGGCCTGTTCCGTCATCGGCCCATCGAAAACGTGATCGCCGAGCTGCGCCAGATCCACGAAAAGACAATCCTGTTCGTGGACGACAACCTGATCGGCACCCGCCGGGACCACATGGCCTACGCCAAGGACCTGTTCCGGGCGATGATGCGCGAGCGTTTGACCCGGCCCTGGATCTGCCAAGCCACGGTCAACTTTGCCGACGACGAGGAACTGCTTGATTTGGCCGCGCGGTGCGGTTGCCTGGGGGTTTACATCGGCTTCGAGTCACCGACGGTCGAAGGGTTGATCGCCCTGCACAAGAAGTTCAACCTTCAGGAAGGCCGCGATTTCCGCGCTTCCGTGCGCCGGATCCAGTGTCACGGGATCGCCGTGATGGGCTCGTTCATCCTGGGGATCGATACGGACCGGCCAGGCATCGGCGCCACCATCGCGCGCGCCGCCGAGGATTACAGGCTCGACATGGCCGACGTCCAGATCCTCACGCCGCTGCCGGGGACAGCGCTCTTCAAGGAGATGGAGGGGCAGGGGCGGATCATTGCCAACAGCTATCCCACCGATTGGCAGTACTACACCTTCTCCCACCCCGTCTTCCAGTACCTCCACTTCACCTGGAGCGAGCTGGTGCAGGAGATGAATCAGTTCAACGACCTGTTCTACTCCTACCCCAAGATCCTGGGTCGCGCGTTGCGGATGGCCCTCCACACGCGAAACCCCAAGAAGGTGCTCTTCGGCCTCGTCACCAATCTGACCGGCCGCCACAATCACTTGCTGGACCGGAAGGTCTACGCGCTTCGCCGCGCCCCTCCGGAAGCCACCTGCCCTACGCAAGAACTCCGTCCACAGGAGGATTAACAGGATGCTGAAAAAGGCTTCGCCAGTGTCATTCTGAGCGCAGCGAAGAAGCGCGTCCTTAAACGAATCAACCGCTTACGAGATCCTTCGTCGTCCGTCAGCCGACGGACTCCTCAGGATGACAGCCTCCCAGGGTTTTTCAGCATCCTCTTAGGGTTTAGCCCCCAGATTCCGATTGAAGTTAGGTGGACATCCTGGGCGTCGTGGAGAATACAATGGTGTGTTTTCCCGGGCCAGGGCCGGGCTTGTCCGAAGGGATCTGGCCATTGGCAATGGCCGTGTCGCGGGTCGTGCGCAGGGCCCGCAGGCGCGTCCTACTTTGGCGCTGGAACCGGCGGCTGAATCTCGGACGCCGCCAGCGCGGCGTTCCGAGCCTTCTCCAGCCGTCGGGCCGCGCGTGTCTCCGCTTTCAATCTCTGCTTTTCTAAGCGCTTTACTTCTCTCTGTCGTTTCTGAAACGTAGTTCTCTGTCGACCTGCCATGCAGGCTCCTTTCACGGTCCGGTGAGAGTCGGGATGGGGCCTGATGCTTTGCGCCGCGAGCCCGCCTTACCAGCGGGGTTCGCGCGGTGAGCGAGCCCCGCGGTAGTTGTTCCCGCTGCCCCGACGCTTCCCGCCAGAGCCACCGCCCCCGGCACGAAATCCACCGCTGCGCTCCGGTCTGGGGCGAGCTTCATTGATGGTGAGCGCCCGCCCGTTCAAGTCCTTGCCGTTCAGGGCGGCAATAGCCTTGGCGGCGTCGTCGTCCTGAGCCATCTCGACGAAGGCGAAGCCGCGCGACTTGCCGGTGTCGCGGTCGGTCATGATCCGGACTTGCTGCACTTCTCCGAACGGGCTGAAGAGATCACGCAGCGCGTCCTCGTTAGCACCAAAGGGCAGGTTACCTACAAAAAGGTTCTTCATTCATTCTCCTCACAGGTTGAAGATGCCAGGCATCTGGGAATTGCTGAGATCGGGAGAGCTTTCATCCCCCGCAAAGTAGTGCCGGTGTGGTCAATCTGTGGCGTGTAGGTGAAAAGCCCTGCAGCCTCGAATGAAGAAACGCCGGAACGAACGCCCAATGGCGTACCAATATATTATCTCACATCTTGAACGGCTGCGTTGAAGAATTAATGCAGCGGCTAGCGCAGAGCCGTCCTTTAACTCTGCCCTCTACCGGCCGGTGCAGGGATCTGCGGCTGTCGGCCGTCACCATCGCCGCAAGCATCAGCACAGGCAAGTAGAGCAGTAGGGGCAGACCCGCGTGTCTGCCCAGGCCCCGCTGTAGCGGCGCTCTATGAGCGCCGAACTCCTTGATAATCAACAACGGCGGCCATAGACCGCCGCAAGAGGAGATTTGCACGCAGACTCCAAAGGCCGCCTCTACATCGACGAGTTTACAGTGTGCCCACAGCGAGGGATGAAAATCGCTCTGAATTCGGTTATGCTTTTCATTGGTGGCGTCTCCCGCCAATTCGGGGATCCCTAGACGACAGGCCGGACTTAGATTTCTTGCATCCAGAATTGGCTCCCTTACCCTTCGCCTTATTGCTGGGCTGGCCGTCATTGCGGCCATCACCTTCCTTTGTATCCGTCTCATCCCCGTAAATGCCACCACAGCCGGGTTTGGTTATCTCGTCGCCATCTTGGTGATTGCCACGGGTTGGGGTTTCTTGGAGGCCGTAGCGGCCTCGCTGGCCGCAGTAGCCTGTCTCAATTTCTTCTTTCTGCCCCCCGTCGGCACATTTAACATCGCCGATCCCCAGAACTGGGTGGCGTTGTTGGCCTTTCTGGCCACTTCCATCATTGCCAGCCAGCTTTCGGCGAGCGCCAAGCAGCGGACGCAGGAGGCGCTCGATCGCCAAAAGGAGATGGAGAGGCTATACGCCCTGAGCCGAGCCATCCTGTTGACCGACACCAGCCAGGCGCCCGCCAAGCAGATCACCCTCCGAATTCAGGAGATTTTTGAATTTCCGGCCCTGGCCCTCTACGATGGCAGCACGGGTGAGATCCACCGCGCGGGGCCAGAGGACTTGCCTGGCCACGATGACAAGCTGAAGCAAGCGGCCTCGCTGGGAACACTGCTCACCGACGAGGCGAATCGAACTACGGTGATCCCTGTCTGCCTGGGTGGCCACGTCATCGGGAGTCTCGCGGTTCGTGGCGGGGCATCGTCCCATACGGCTTTGCAAGCCCTCTCTAATCTCGTGGCGATCACGCTGGAAAAGGTGCGCGGGCAAGAGGCGGCCAATCAGGCGGAAGCCGCCCGGCAAAGCGAAGAATTGAAATCCACCTTGCTTGACTCCATCGCGCACGAGTTCAAAACGCCACTGACCTCCATCAAGGCAGCGGCCACCGCCCTGCTGTCCACTCCCACACCGAGCCGGGAAGAGCAGCGCGAGCTACTGACGGTGGTGGACGAGGAGGCAGACCGGCTGGGCAGGCTGGTGACGGAAGCCATCCAGATGGCCCGCATCGAGGCCGGGAAGATTAAGTTGAACACCGCCCTGCGTTCCGTGGAGGGCCTGATTCACAGGATCCTTCAGCAGATGAAGCCTATCGTCGAAGGTAGGAATGTCACCGTGAGCATCGCGGGCGATTTGCCGCAGATCATCGCCGACCAGGAACTGATGGGTTTGGCCATCCGACAGTTGCTCGATAATGCCGTAAAGTATTCCCCCCCGGGATCGCCGATTGCTGTCAGTGCGGAAAAGGGTGATGGCTGCGTCATCATCAGCGTCGGCGACCAGGGGCCGGGCATCCCGGAGCGGGAGCAGTCACGAATCTTCCAGAAGTTCTACCGCAGTTCCGATACCCACCAGCACGTGACGGGATCGGGAATGGGACTGACGATTGCCCGCGAGATCGTGCGCGCGCATGGTGGGGACATCTGGGTCAGAAGCCGTGCCGGACAGGGCTCGGAGTTCTGTATCTCCGTCCCCGCGGCAGGGGAGGCAAGCCCGGCGTGAGCGCAGGCCGAATACTGGTGGTGGATGACGAGCCGCAGATCCGCCGGGTGATGCGGACCACCCTGGCGGCACACGGCTACGAGGTCGAGGATGCGCGGAGCGGTGAGGAGGCTTTGGAGAAGTTGCGGGCGGACGTGTATGACCTAATATTGCTGGACATTAACATGCCCGGCATGGGCGGGGTCGAGACCTGCCGGACCATCCGACAGGAACGACGCGGCTCGGAGCTGGCGATCATCATGCTCACCGTGCGCAGCGCGGAGGCCGACAAGGTTGAAGCTCTGGACGCGGGCGCCGACGATTATGTGACTAAACCATTCAGCACGCCGGAACTGCTGGCCCGGATTCGGGCCACGCTGCGGCGAATGCCGCCGAGCGGACTAGAACTACAGCGGATGAACTTGGAGGGCGTCGAGATTGACTTCGAGTCTCGCCACGTCAAACGCCAGGGCCGCGAGGTGCGCTTAACGCCGAAGGAATTTGATCTGCTCCACTACTTCATCGCCCACCCGAACAAGGCCATCTCGCATCGTGAACTGCTCCAGGCCGTGTGGGGACCAGACTACGGCGACGAGCTGGAGTACCTCCGGGTCTTCATTAACCAATTACGCAAGAAAGTCGAGCCGCAACCTTCCAAACCCAGATATCTGCTCACCGAGCCTTGGGTCGGCTACCGCTTCCAGCTCCCCCAGCAAGATTAACAAAATCCTTAGCCCCTCTTTATGCCTTCCTTACGCGGGTGCGCCTACCTTTAGGTCAGGTGATTGCCATGTACCCTCTGCCCACAACACAGACCGCCGCAGAAACTGATACCCGCGGGCTCCCGCCGGATTGGAATCACGGCCGATGGCAGGAAGTTATCGTCCTTTTCACCACCTGTGCCGGGACCGTTGCGGCGCTCAAGATCGCGTCGCGACTGGGTGCGCACCTTGGTGCCCGCCCCAAGGTCCTAATGCTGTATCCCGTGCCTTTCACGCTGCCGCTGGAAAGGCGGGCCCTTCCCGAGGGGTTCCTCGAGAATCAGGTCCGCGCTTTGCAGCGCGATTTCCCGGAAGAGATCTCAGTGCGAATCTGCCTCTGCCGCCACGCGCGGCAGGGTCTGCGTGAGATCTTGCTGCCACATTCATTGATCGTCATGGGAGGTAAGAAGCGCTGGTGGCCCACCGAAGAGCAACGGCTGGCAAGGAGGTTGAGGAAAGAAGGCCACCAGGTAATTTTCGCGGAATTGAGGTGAAACTCCCGTGCTCGACTTGTTTTACGTCCTGATTGCCGTGCTGTTTTTCTTCGGTTGCTGGGCTTTCACCCAGGCCTGTGACCGACTGTAAGAGGGAGGTGTGCCTTGGATTACATCATTGCCGGGGTGGCTGCCCTGTCGTTATTTGTTTACCTCGTTTACGCCTTGCTGCGGCCGGAGCGCTTTTGAGGAATTGAGGAACAAACATGACCACGCTTGGATTCCTGCAGATCGTCGCTTACTTCATCCTGGTCCTCGCTTTCACCAGGCCTCTGGGCGCGTTTATGGCCAGAGTGTTTCAGGGCGAACGGACTTTCCTCCATCCGTTGCTGCGACCTATTGAACGCCTGCTCTACCGCCTGGCCGGGGTGCGCGAGGATGCTGAACAACGCTGGACGCAATACGCGGCGTCGCTGATCGCCTTCAGTGTGGCGAGTTTTCTGTTCGTTTATGTTATCCAGCGCGTACAGGGCATCTTGCCTTTAAACCCCATGCACTTTGGCACGAAGGGCGCGCCCTCAGGAGCCACGCCCGTAACGCCGGAGCTGGCCTTTAACACAGCCGTAAGCTTCCTGACCAACACGAATTGGCAAGCCTACAGCGGGGAGACGACGGTCAGTTACTTTGTACAAATGGCAGCTCTCGCCGTGCAGAATTTTGTTTCTGCGGCAGTTGGTATCGCTGCCGCCGTAGCGTTGATCCGTGGCTTCGCCCGGCAGCAGACCAATGCCATTGGCAACTTCTGGGTCGACCTTACGCGTTCCACGGTTTACGTCTTGCTGCCAATTTCTCTTGTGGCGGCGTTGTTACTTTGCTCCCAGGGTGTCATCCAGAATTTTCATCCCTATGCCACCGTCCAGACGGTGGAGGGGGCTACGCAGACAATCCCCCAGGGCCCCGTTGCCTCCCAGGAAGCCATCAAGATGCTGGGAACCAATGGCGGTGGCTTCTTTAACGCCAACTCGGCGCACCCCTATGAAAATCCCACGCCGTTGAGCAACTTCATCGAGCTGCTCCTGATTTTCCTGGTGCCGGCCGCGCTAACGTATACGTTTGGGCGCATGGTCGGCGACACCAGGCAAGGCTGGGCCATCTTCGCCGCCATGGCGTTGATGTTTGCCATGGGCGTATTCACTTGTTACCACTCCGAACAGGCAGGCAATCCGCTCCTGTCGAAGCTCGGGCTGGAGAGTACTTACACCGGCCGACAAGCTGGCGGCAATATGGAAGGAAAGGAAACGCGCTTTGGCCTCGCGGCTTCCGCCTTGTTTGCGACCGTCACCACCGATGCAAGCTGTGGCGCCGTCAACAGTATGCACGACAGCCTTACGCCTCTCGGTGGCCTCGTCCCGATGTTCAATATGCAAACGGACGAGGTCATCTTCGGGGGAACAGGGTCGGGCTTGTACGGCATGCTGTTGTACGCCATTGTCGGAGTTTTCATTGCCGGACTCATGGTGGGCAGGACGCCGGAGTATTTGGGAAAGAAAATCCGGCAAAAGGAAGTCAAAATGGCCATGCTGGCCATCATTGCGACAGCCTTCGTCATCCTGGTGTTTGCAGGAGTCAGTACCGTTGCTTCGTTTGCAAAGAACGGGTACTGGAACTCCGCCGGGCCAGCAATCGCCAATCTCAATAACTCTGGCCCCCATGGTTTCAGTGAGGTCTTGTACGCGTATTCGAGTACCGCGGAGAACAATGGCAGCGCCTTTGGCGGACTCAATGCCAATACGCCTTGGTACAACCTGACCCTCGGTCTGGCCATGCTGATCGGACGTTTCGCGTTTATTGTGCCGCTTCTGGCGGTGGCCGGCAGCCTGGCCGCTCAGAAGAAAGTGCCCGCTTCCAGTGGCACCCTGCCGACTCACGGCGCGCTCTTTGTAGGCCTCCTGGTAGCGACCGTGATTGTTATTGGTGCCTTGACCTTCTTTCCCGCGCTGGCGCTGGGCCCACTGGTAGAGCATTTCCTCATGCAGGAGGGAAAACTGTTCTCC
Source organism: uncultured Acidobacteriota bacterium (assembly GCA_964495535.1). GTDB lineage: Bacteria > Acidobacteriota > Terriglobia > UBA7540 > UBA7540 > JALHUF01. The sequence continues at coordinate 68,868 of CAZBWJ010000010.1, forward strand.
TCGCTGCTGCTTTCTTTCGGGAGCTAACCCATGGCAACGACAACTATAGCTCCTCCGCAGGCTGACGATCTGACGGTTCTCATTCCGCAGAAGCTGGTCCGGGCGCGTCCCTTGTTTGACGGGGAGATTGTTCGCCGCGCCGTGAAGGAATCGTTCGTCAAGCTGAATCCTGCCACGCTCCGCAAGAATCCCGTGATGTTCGTGGTCGAAGTGGGGGCGGCGCTGACTACGGTTTTTCTGATTCGTGACGCTTTCCTCGGCGCACACGGATTGGGATTCGAGCTCCAGATCGATCTGTGGCTTTGGTTCACCGTTCTTTTCGCCAACTTTGCCGAGGCCATGGCGGAAGCCCGCGGCAAGGCGCAGGCCGATACCTTGCGCAAGACCAAAACGGATTCGATGGCCAAGCGAATCACCTCGAGCAGCAAGATCGAGGTCCTTCCTGCTTCCAAGCTCCGGGCGGGAGACGTCGTGATCTGTGAGGCCGGTGACATTATCCCCGGCGACGGTGAGGTGATCGAGGGAATCGCGACGGTGGACGAGTCGGTCATCACCGGCGAGAGCGCCCCTGTAATCCGTGAATCGGGCGGGGACCGCAGCGCCGTGACCGGCGGAACCAGGGTTCTCTCGGACCAAATAAAGATCCGAATCACCTCCAACCCGGGCGAGACATTCCTGGACCGCATGATTGCGCTGGTGGAGGGCGCCGAGCGCCAGAAAACTCCCAACGAAATCGCGCTGAACATTCTGATTGCCGGGATGACGCTCATCTTCTTGTTCGCCGTGGTGACCTTGCAGCCGTTCGCGGTCTACAGCGTCACCTCCGCCGGGGCCGGGACTGTGCCGACCGTGGCGGTGTTTATTTCCTTGTTGGTGTGCCTGATCCCGACCACCATCGGCGGACTGCTCTCCGCCATCGGTATTGCGGGCATGGACCGCGTCATGCAGCACAACGTTTTGGCCATGAGCGGCAAAGCTGTCGAAGTGTCAGGCGACGTCGACACGCTCTTACTGGATAAGACGGGCACCATTACCCTGGGCAACCGCCAGGCGGTGGAGTTTGTCCCGGTGGACGGCGTGCCCGTGGCGGAGCTGGCCGATGCGGCGCAGCTTGCCAGCCTGGCGGACGAGACCCCGGAGGGACGGTCCATTGTCGTGCTGGCCAAGGAGAAGTTCCAATTGCGCGGCCGCGAAGTTTCGGGGTACGAGGCCCGCTTCATACCTTTTTCGGCTCACACCCGGATGAGCGGAGTCGATCTCGACGGGCGCCGCCTTCGCAAAGGAGCCACCGACGCCATCACCAAGTTCGTGCGGGAACAAGGGGGGAAGGTGCCTGCCAGCTTAATGGAGATTTCCGATCGCATCGCGGGCACAGGCGGCACTCCGCTGGCCGTGACCGATGGCGCGCGGGCGCTGGGGATCGTTCACCTGAAGGATATCGTGAAGGGGGGCATGCGTGACCGCCTCGCCCAATTGCGCGCCATGGGAATTCGCTCCGTCATGATAACCGGCGACAACCCTCTCACCGCGGCCGCCATCGCCCAAGAGGCGGGAGTGGACGATTTCCTGGCCCAAGCGACCCCGAAGGACAAGATGGATTACATCAAGAAAGAGCAGACGCAGGGTCGGCTGGTGGCCATGACCGGCGATGGTACCAACGATGCGCCGGCCTTGGCTCAGGCTGACGTCGGGGTGGCCATGAATACTGGCACCATGGCCGCCAAGGAAGCTGGCAACATGGTGGATCTCGACAGCAATCCCACCAAGCTCATCGAGGTGGTGGCCATCGGCAAACAGTTACTCATCACCCGGGGCGCGTTGACGACTTTTTCGATCATGAACGATGTCTCCAAGTACTTCGCGATCATTCCGGCCATGTTCGCCACCACCTATCCGGCGCTGGACAAGTTGAACATTATGCATCTGCACACCCCCGAAAGCGCCGTATTGGCCGCGGTGATCTTCAATGCGCTCATCATCATGGCCCTTGTCCCGCTCGCGTTGCGGGGGGTGAAATACAAACCGCAAAGCGCCGCCGGGATGTTGCGCCGCAATCTCTGGATCTATGGATTGGGCGGCTTCCTTGCCCCCTTTCCCTGCATCTGGCTGATCGATCGGCTGCTCGGATTGTTGCACCTGGCCTAAGGAGTCAACCTATGCGCAACCAAATCGCGCCAGCGTTCCGCTTGATGCTCATCCTGACGGTGCTTACGGGTTTGGTTTACCCGGGCGTCGTCACCGCTCTCTGTCAGCTCCTTTTCTCCAGGCAGGCGAATGGAAGCTTGGTGAAAGTGGACGGAAAGGAGGTTGGATCGGTCCTGATTGGCCAGAACTTCACGAAACCCGAGTACTTCCACCCTCGGCCTTCAGCCGCCGGCAGCGTTGGATACGACGCGACCGCCTCAGGCGGCTCTAACTACGGCCCCACCAGCCAGAAGTTGATCGATCGCATCAAGGCTTCGGTCACCCAATTCCGCCACGAGAACCCCGACTATACGGGGCCTATCCCGGCGGACCTCGTCACGGCTTCCGCCAGCGGGCTCGATCCGCACCTCAGTCCTGCCTCCGCCGAGGCCCAGGCGGCGCGGGTCGCCAAGGCGCGAGGCGTGCCCGTGGAGCAAGTGCGACGACTCATCGTAGCGAACACGGCAAATCAGGACCTGGGTTTCCTGGGAGAGCCGCGGGTGAATGTGCTGGCCCTCAATCTGGCCTTGGACCGGCAGTGCGGGCGGCCGACTTCCAATTTGCTCGGTCCTCCGAGATAATGAATTCTGGAAGCGGAGGAAAAGGAAGCTCCGACCTCGACATGAACAACCGCCCTGATCCCGAACAACTCCTGCGCCAGTTACAGGCGGAAGAACAATACGAACGCCGCGGGCGGCTGAAAGTCTTCCTGGGCTATGCCTCCGGGGTCGGCAAATCCTTGCGGATGCTTGACGAGGCGCGACGCCGGAAGGAGCGAGGAGAGGACGTCGTGGTGTGTGCGACCCAGCCCCAGGTCTCCTCCGAAGTTGCGGCGCTGCTCGAGAGGATGGAAGTCATTCCGCTACGGACCGTGGCGGGCGTCCCAGTCATGGATGTCACGTCCATCCTTCGGCGGCATCCCCAGGTCTGTGTGGTGGATGGTCTTGCTTATGACAACCCGCCGGAGAGTCTGCGCGCCAAGCGATGGCAAGACGTGGAAGAGTTGCTGGCAGCAGGAGTCTCCGTCCTGGCCTCAGTTAACCTTCAGTACATAGAGGAGTGCCGGGAGCAGGTCGAGCGGATCACGGGCAAGCGCGTCAGCGAGACCATCCCCAAGGATTTCTTGAAATTTGCGGAAGAAATCGAAGTGGTCGATGCCCCGCCGGAGATGTTACTGGAGCGTGCCAGTGACACTCCCCTGCCGGATGGGAACACCTCCGAAGGTTCGGCCGTGGTCCAGGAACAACGCCTGTCGCAATTGCGGGAGATGGCGTTGTTGCTTACGGCCGACGTCGTCGATTACCAATTGGAAGAGTATTTGCACCAGCACGGCATCAAGCAGCTCTGGGGCACGCACGAGCGCATCCTGGTGTGGATCACCCCTCGCGCCGATGCGGCCGCCATGATGGCGAGCGGCAAGCGAAACGCCGATCGCTTCCAGGGAGAGTTGTTTGTCGTGTACGCCAGCCAGCCGGATCTCGCTCCCGCCGAGCAGGAAGTCCTCCACAAGAATCTCGCCTACGCGCAGGATGCCAGCGCCCAGATCGAGCCCCTGGACGCTGAAGATCACGTTGACGCCGTGATGCGCTTTGCCAAGGCTCGCGGGATCACTCAGATCTTTGTCGGACGTGGCCGGCGGGAGAGCTTTTGGGAGCGGATGCGGGGCAGCGCGGTTGACCGCCTGATTCAGGCTGCCGCAGGGATTGACATTCGGGTCTTCCCCGAGTAGAGGAGTTCGCATGCCCGAGACGGTTCGCCGGGGGCGTCTGAAACTTTTGCTGGGATACGCGGCGGGCGTAGGCAAGACCTACCAGATGCTGGAAGAAGCGCAGAAGTTGACGCGCCAGGGCGTGGATCTCGTCCTCGGCTATTTCGAGCCGCACGGACGCAAAGCTACGGTGGCCAAGACCGAGAGGCTCGAACTGATTCCCCGTCGGAAGTTGGTGCACCGGGGAAGCGTGTTCGAGGAGATGGACGTCGAAGCCATTCTGCGCCGCCGGCCGCAGGTCTGCGTGGTGGATGAGTACGCTCACACCAACGTCCCCGGCTCGGAAAGGCCCAAGCGCTGGGAGGACGTGGAACTCCTGTTGGACGCGGGAATCGACGTCCTGACGAACATGAATGTGCAACACCTGGAAAGCCTCAACGACCAGGTGTGGCAGTTCACGGGCGTCCGCGTGCGCGAAACCATACCCGATTGGGTCGTCAAGCAGGCCGACGAAGTAGTCATGGTGGATTTGCCGCCGCAGGCCTTGCTGAACCGGCTGAAACGCGGCGTGGTCTATCCCCTGGAGAAGGCCCGGCAAGCGATGGAGAATTTCTTCCAGGAGCCTACGCTCGTGGCTCTGCGTGAGCTGGCGCTGCGCCAGACGGCGCATGAGGTTGACATGCGTCAGCCAATCCAGGAGGGAGCGGCGGGGGCGCTCCCAGGGTCTCGCGGCAACGCCACGGGCCGGCCTTCTCAGCCGGCGGCGGCCACCGACCGGATTCTCATCCATATAACCGGAGACCCTTCGACCGCTGTCCTCATCCGGCGCGGCCGGCGCGTGGCCGATTTCTTGAGCGCGGATTGCTTCGCCATCTGTGTCCACAAAGATTCCGACCTGCACGACCTCCCCACCACGGAACGTAAAGCGCTGGAGAGACATCTGAATTTCGCGCGCAACTTGCAGATCGAGACGCGAGTGTTGCAGGGCGAGGATGTGGCGAAGACGCTGGTCAGCTTTGCCCGCCAGCAGCGGATTACCCAAGTGTTCCTGTTAGGAGCCAAGCCGAGCCCTTGGCCGCTGGTTTTTCGCCGCAGCCTGGTTCAGCAGGTCGTCCGGCTGGCTCACGATATGCAGGTCATCATCGTCGCCGAGCGGCGCAGCATGTAGCGCAGGATTCGCTTTC
>CAZBWJ010000011.1:0-22317 GCA_964495535.1 uncultured Acidobacteriota bacterium
GCGCAAACGTCTTTGGCTGCGACATCTGCCAGGACGTGTGCCCGTGGAACGAGAAGAACAGGGATCAGATGTCAGGCGCCAGGTGTCCGGTGAACGGCTTTGAGCCAATGGCCGTCAGCTATCAGCCGTCAGGCGTTAACGGTCAGCCAATAGGCCATCTTCAATCGTCAATCGCCAATCGCCAATCCCCGGCCCCCAGCCCCCAGCACCTAGCACCCAGCACCTTCTCTCTGTTCAACACCCCGCTCGAATCGCTGGCAGCGATTACGGAAGAAGATTTCCGCCGCATCTTCGCCCACTCTCCCATCCGGCGCGGGAGATACCGCGGCTGGCTGCGGAACCTCTCGGTGGCGATGGGAAACTCTGGCGATGCGAGGTTCATCCCCAAGCTGGAGGAACTTGCTGCGCACCCTGACCCCGTCATCCGCGAGCACGCCGCGTGGGCACTCGGGCAGCTAAGGACTCTGTAACGCAAGGTCGGCTCTTTGGCCTTGCGGCTTTTGGAGTGCGGCAGCTTGCTGTCGCTTGGGATCTCGGTGCCTTGGCCCCACCTTGGACGCCGGGAGCAAACTGCGGCGCGAAAAAGGCAAGGGCAAGCCCTACATAGTCTGGTGCAAGGCAGGCTCCCGCACTGCATCGTTGCGCTACAGTCCAAAAACAAAAGCCCGACACCCGGGCCGGGCTCTCTGCCCCGAAAGCGCGCCTCTCAGGGCCGACGAAATCGAACTTCAACTCGCTTACTTGCCAGCGAGGAACCGCTTTTCCACCTCAGGCCAGTTCACCACGTTCCACCAGGCGGCGACGTATTCATTCCGCCGGTTCTGATACTTGAGGTAGTAGGCGTGCTCCCAGACGTCGAGCGTGAGCAGCGGCTGCTTGCCTTCCGACAGCGGGGTGTCCTGGTTGGCCGTGGAGTAGATCTCCAGCTTGCTCTCTGGGGTCTTCACCAACCACGCCCAGCCGGAGCCGAAGCGGCCCATGGCGGAGGCGGTGAACTTCTCCTTGAACTGGGCGAAACTGCCAAACGCGCTCTTGATCGCTTCCGCCAGCTTGCCAGTGGGCAGGCCGCCAGCCTTGGGCCCCATGATCTCCCAGAACATGTTGTGATTGATGACCCCGCCACCATGATTGCGAACCGCGGTCCGAATGCTCTCCGGAACCACCGCCAGGTTATTGGCCAGCAGTTCCTCCAGGCTCTTGCCGGCAAGTTGGGGCGCCGGTTCCAGCGCCTTGTTCAGATTGGTCACGTACGCCGCGTGGTGCTTGTCATGGTGGATCTGCATGGTCAGCGTGTCGATGTAAGCCTCCAGCGCGTCATAGGGGTAAGGTAACGGGGGGAGTGAAAACGGCATCGATCCTCCTTTGCTCTCCAAATTCAAAAGATGCGCCAGCAAGGGAGTTCCTGCCCACGAAGCAAGAAAGCTGCGGCGAGACGCAGTCAACATAGGCAATCTGCTATCCTCCCTTTCCGGCTTCGTCAGGTTATCATCCAACTTTCGCCCGAGGCTTAGCCTGCCAGGCCGGATACGATCTGGCGCTCTCTAATTCGATGCAGGCAGGGCGGGTTTGGTTCTAAGGTTTTGGCCCGGTCCCGCCTAGCAACTTCCGGGTAGATTCGTCCAGAATGAGCGTACGGGTCGGGAAGGGGATCTGAATCCCCTCCTGCTGAAACCGCGCCACGATGCGTCGGCGGAGCTCGCTTTGCACCAGGTACTGGTCGGTGAATTGACGCACCTGGACGATCAGCGAGAAATCCAGCGAAGACTGGCCGAAGCCGGGAATGAACCGCACGAAAGGGGGCGGGTCGGGAAGTAAACCCTCCAACCCGTCGCGCAGGGATTCCTGAACGACCTCCAGCAAGACCCTCTCCACCTGAGCCGTGTCCGTTCCGTACGCCACGCTGACGGGCAACACGTAAGCCATGCGCGGCTCGGGCATCGAGTAGTTGGTGATGACGGCCTTGGCGAGGGTGGAGTTGGGTACCACAATGAGGTTGTTGGCCAGCATGCGCAGAGTCGTCGACCGTCCCCCCACGCGCACCACGAACCCCTCCTGCCCGGAATCCAGCTTGATGTAGTCCCCGGGACTGATCGGGCGTTCCACCAACAGGTAAAGCCCCGCAAAGAAATTGCTCAGGGTGTCCTGCAACGCCAGCGCCACGGCGACGCTGCCCACGCCCAGAGTCGTCCAGACGGCGGTGAGCGAAACGCCCAGGTTCTCCAGGACGATGATCACGGCCAGAACCGCAAATAGCGCGCGGATAAGGAACGTTGCGGGCTGCGCTACCTGCTCGAGGCCGGGCCGTCGCTGGCCCAAACGGCGCAGGAACAGGATCACAACCTTGGCGGGGAAATAGAAGAGGATAAGGATGAGCAGGGCAAAGATGAGCTTCGCGCCAATCCGCTCGTACTTCCACGGCAGCGTCAGCAACTCCAAGCCCACGTAAAACGCAGCCAGGACCAGCAAGGGAAGGGGCAGCGATTCCAGCAACGCGAAGACGAATTCGGCCCGAGAGCCCCGGAACTTCTTGGTCCAGTGGTGGAGAATGCGGTTCAGGACGAACCCGACGACGAAGGCAGAGATCAACAGCGTCGCGACCGCCACGGTGTAAAGGACGCCGGGAGTCACGTGGAAGGTTTGGGCCAGGTGCTGAACCATGTTCGCCGCCTCCTGAAAACCTCAAGATACCGTGACAGGTTGGTGGAAGGCAATGCGCTTGCATGCCCGGCGGCGAGCGCGGACGGTTGGCCGCAGGCCACCGGCGCGGCTAGAGTAGGCCTCCTCCAACCGCGGAGAGAGGCTACCGACAGACTTTGGCGGGCATCTAAGTGCTCGTCGGAGGAAGAACACCCGAGGGAGTTCAACATCTTGTCTGGGGTAGGCGGCCAAATCGCGAAAAGTCAACGCCGCGCCATCCACATGATAGAATGAGCCTGGGAGCACGCGGGGATGGTTTCGGACAGAGCTCCCAAACCAGGCGCCAAAGTCCCGCTTGAGGTCACAGGGCGATGCCGACGAAACAAAAGAAGACAACCGAGTTTTCCGAGCTGCCCATCCTGCCGGTGCGCGACACCGTCTTGTTTCCCAACGCTATTCTGCCGCTGACGGTGGGGCGGGAGAGTTCCTTAAAGCTCATTAATGACTTGCAAGAAGACGAGAAGTTTATCGCTGTCGTCGCCCAGCGCGACCCGCGCGTGGACAATCCTCAGCCGGTGGATATCTACCAAATCGGCACAGCGGCTTACATCCACAAGACCATCAAGCTGCCCAATCAGAGCCTGTTTGTCTTCGTCGAGGGCCTCCAGCGGGTCGCTGTGCAGGAGGTCCTTCAACAGGAGCCTTACCTGCGGGCTCGAGTGAAGCCGCTCGTAGACCTCCTCCCTGCCGAAAAAGGATCTGATTTCGAGGCCCTGGTCCGCAGCGTGATGTCGATGTTCCAGCAGGTGGTTCAGCTCTCGCCCACGCTCTCCGACGACCTCCAGACGGTCGTGATGAACATCGACGACCCCGGCCGCCTGACCGACTTCATCGCTGCCAACCTTCCCTCGCTCTCCTCCACCGAGAGGCAGGAACTGCTGGAAAGCCTGGAGCTTAAGGGCCGCCTGGAGCGGTTGAACCGGATCCTGGCGCGGGAAGTGGAAGTGCTCCAGTTGCGCTCCAAGATCCAATCCGACGTCCAGGATCAGGTGACGCAAAGCCAGCGCGAGTACTACCTGCGCGAGCAGATGAAGGCCATCCAGAAGGAACTCGGTGAAGCCGACGAGCAGCAGGAGATCGAAGAACTCCGCAAGAAGATCGAAGCCGCCGGGATGAGCGAGGAAGCTCGCAAGGAAGCGCTGCGCGAACTCAGCCGGCTGGCGAAGATGTCACCGGCGGCCGCCGACTACCACGTCACGCGGACCTACCTTGACTGGTTGGTGGTGCTGCCCTGGAACAAAGTCAGCGAGTTCAAGGTGGACCTGCGCAAGGCCAAGGAGATCCTGGACGCCGACCACTACGACCTGGAGAAAGTCAAGGAACGCATCCTCGATTATCTGGCCGTCCTGCAACTGAAGCCGCAGCTCAAAGGGCCTATCCTGTGCTTCGTGGGGCCGCCGGGTGTGGGCAAGACTTCCCTCGGAAAATCCATCGCCAGGGCGCTCGACCGCAAGTTCGTGCGCATGTCACTGGGCGGCATCCACGACGAAGCAGAAATCCGCGGCCACCGGCGCACTTACATCGGCGCGCTCCCCGGTCAGATCATCCAGGGCATTCGCCGGGCTGAGACCCGCGACCCGATTTTCATGCTTGACGAGGTGGACAAAATCGGCCGCGACTTCCGCGGTGACCCCTCTTCCGCTCTTCTCGAAGTGCTCGACCCCGAGCAGAACTCCCATTTCCGCGACAACTACCTCGACGTGCAGTTTGACCTTTCCAAGGTGCTGTTCATCACCACCGCCAACATGCTGGACACGATTCCTCCCCCGCTGCTCGACCGCATGGAGGTTCTGGACTTGCAGGGATACACCGAGGAAGAGAAGATCGAGATCGCCTTCCGCCACCTCATCCCCAAGCAGACGGACGAGCACGGCATCAAGAGCCCGGAGCAGATCGAGTTCACGCGAGAGTCGCTCCAGGATTTGATCCGGCACTACACCCGGGAAGCGGGCGTGCGCAACGTGGAGCGCGAAGTGGCCACCGTCTGTCGCAAGCACGCGCGGAAGATCGCCGAAGGCTCCACCCAGAAGCTGGCGGTCACCCCGGAGAACCTGAGAGACTACCTGGGTATTCCGCGCTTCCGCCTGGAGACGGAACTCGTCGAGCGCACGCGCCAGCCGGGTGTGGCCGTGGGGCTGGCTTGGACGCCCACGGGGGGCGATGTGCTGTTTGTCGAAGCCAACGTGATGAAAGGCGGCAAGGGCTTCACCATGACTGGCCATGTCGGCCAGGTGATGCAGGAGTCCATGCAGGCGGCGCTGGCCTGGGTCCGCGCTCACGCCGGGGATTACGAGATGGACCCGGACTTTTTCCAGTCATGCGACATCCACATCCATGTGCCCGCGGGCTCCATCCCCAAAGACGGCCCCTCCGCCGGCGTCACCATGGTGGTGGCCCTGGTTTCGGCGCTGACGCGGCGCCGCTTGCGGGAACGCGTGGCCATGACGGGAGAGATCACTCTGAGCGGCCAAGTGCTGCCGGTCGGCGGCATTAAAGAGAAAGTCCTGGCCGCCAAGCGCGCCGGCGTGCGCGAAATCATGTTGCCCGCCGACAATGAAGCGAACGTCCACGAAGACCTGAACAAGGAAATGCTGGAGGGTCTGACTCTTCACTACGTCAAGGCGATTCGGGAGGTCGTGGACCTGGCACTGGAGAAAGAACCCGTGCCTGTCCAGCCCAGCAAGCCGACCACTGAAGTCGCCTTTGTCCAGCCCGCGGCTGGGCCCCCGAACTAAGCCCGACGCAGCTCTGCCTTCACAATCGTGACAGACGGGTGTACAGGCGCGCTTTAACTAGTTCGTTAAGAGGCGCTTACGGCCGCGGGCGCAAGTCCCATTGACTTTTCCCCTGCTCGCCTCTATAGATACCGCGACTTTAGCTGGTCACATTCCCATGTCCCGAGAGATTCCCATGTATTGTCGCAATTGCGCTCGCCAACTCGCTGACAACGCCGAGTTCTGCGTTTCCTGCGGGCAGCGCCCGCTGATGGGAACGCGCTGCTGCCAAGCCTGCGGCGCGGAATCCGCTCCCGGTGCCGTCGTCTGCGTCAAGTGCGGAGTGAGCTTGGGCCGGGGGGGCCAGAAAGACTTGACGACGACGGTCCTGCTTTCCATGTTCCTGGGTGGCTTCGGAGTCGATCGCTTCTATCTCGGTTACATGGGGCTGGGTATCCTGAAACTTCTCACTCTGGGAGGATGTGGCATCTGGGCGATCGTGGACCTCATTCTCATCATCCTCAGGAAGCTTCCCGACGCGCAGGGTAATCCGCTGAGACTTGAGCCGTGTCCTGGCGCCGGCGATAAAGATTGGGCAACGGCAATGCTGCTCTCCATTTATTTGGGATTCCTGGGGATTGACCGCTTCTATCTAGGCTATACGGGCTGGGGAATCCTCAAGCTCGTCACCCTCGGCGCTTGCGGCATCTGGAGCCTGGTGGACGCCATCCTGATCGCGCTCAACAAGCTCCCCGATGCCCGGGGTTTTCTGTTGCGACAGGAGTAAGCCTTGCCTCTTTTTTCCGAGGGAATACCTCGCTGGCTGGTGCTGACAGCAGCGCTGGCAGCCTTTTGCCTTGTGCCACCTGAAACCCTGGCGCGTGGCCCCGACCTCTGCCTGTGGAAGCACCTGTTCCATCTCGCGGCCTGCCCGGCCTGCGGGAGCACCCGCGCCCTGGCTGCCTTCTTTCATGGTCAGTTCGCCGAGGCTCTGGCCTTCAACCTGAATGTGGTAGTAACGGGGCCGGGTCTGCTGGTGCTGTTCGCCCTCGATGCGCTCCGGATCCTCAGGAAAGCGCACGGCGCTCTGCCTTCCAGCTTGAATTCCCCGCGTGAATTGACTACAGTTTTGAAACCTGAGTGATTAGCTTTCCTGCTCTTCTCGCATCGGCGCGCGCAGAACTTCCCGGAGCGACTTGCGCCCGCTGGGCTTCCATTTTCTTCAGCCTTTCGGTCCTGACGTTTCTCCTTTCCCTGACTGCCGCCCAGGCGTTTCTTGCTCTCGCCGCAGTCTGCTACGCGGTCCATCTCCTCCGCGAGCGACCCACTCTCTGCTTCCCGCCGGTGATGCTGCCGCTGGCACTCTTCTGCCTGGGCACGGTAGTCTCAGTTTTCTGGGCAGCGAACCCTGCGGCCGGCTGGTTTGCGGTGCGCAAACTGGTGCTTTTCGTGATCCTGCTGCTGGGCACGAATTCGGTGGCCAGTAGCAAACATCTGGATTTCCTCTATCGTGGCTTGTTCGTGGAATCGGCGCTGGCGGGCCTGGTGGCGATTGGCCAGTTTGTATTGCAGTATCGGCAAGGCCGCGTCCTTCATCCCGATCGTCTTTACGCTTCCATGACATCGGCGCGCATCAGCGGCTTCATGGGACACTGGATGAATTTCGGCGGACAGCAGATGCTGATCTTCGCGGTCCTGGTCGCCTTCCTGCTGCTCGCTCCCGGGGCTTGGGTTTCGGGGTCTGGGATTCGTAAGGGCAATACTCGGGTTCGCCCGAAGCAGACGGTTTGGTGGCTCCTGTTGGTGGTAATAGCGACGTCGATTGTTCTGAATTTCACTCGAGGGGTCTGGCTCGGCTGCTTTGTTGCCGCCCTGTACCTCGTCGCGCGATGGAAACCACGCTGGCTCTGGGCCCTGCCGGTGCTGCTGCTGGCGGGTTACCTTGCGGCGCCCGCGATGGTGCGTCGGCGCGTCGAAATTCTCCGGCATCCGTCGCGTGACCCGGCACTCTCCATTCGCTTTGAGATGTGGCAAGTCGCCTGGCGGATGATTCGGAAACATCCATTGGTTGGAGTGGGCCCGAACAATATCGAGCAGGTCTATGCCCTGTATCTGCCTCCCGGCAAAAGTCCGGAGCCCGGCTACCATGGGCACTTCCATAACAACTTCCTTCAATTCGGCGCCGAACGCGGTTTGCCCGCCCTGGCGGCGTGGGTGTGGTTCATGGGGGCTCTCGGCTGGCACTTCTGGCGGATTCGGCGCCGGCTGAGCGGCCTGGGCCGCCAGCCCTGGGTAGCCGATGCTGCCCTGGCCGGGTGGCTGGCCATGCTGGCGGAAGGTTGTTTTGAGTTCAACTTCGCCACTTCACCGGTGTTGATGTTGTTCCTGTTCGTTATCTCGACTCCGTTCGTAACGGAGCGCACAGAACGTCTGCTGATAAACGAGTCGGCAGTCGACAGTCGAAAGTCAAAGGAGAGTTGAACTTCTGACTGTCAACTGGCGCTTGTCAGCTGTTGACTTCTTCCCATGCCCACGAAGCGGCAAATCTTTCAGAGCTCGATGGTGGTGGGATTCTTCTCTCTGCTGGGCGGCCTGACGGGCATCCTGGTGGACACCAGCATTGCCGCCAAGCTGGGCCTTTCAAGAAGTTCCGACACCTTCTACGTCGCCATTACGGTGCCGTACATCATCACGAACCTACTCAGCGCCACGGGGCAGTTCTCGCTGGTCCCTTTTTTCGCGGCCTTGGATGCGCGGCATTCCGCCCAAGAACTCTGGCGCGGCTTCAGCTACGCGGTGAGCGTTCTCTTTCTGGGCCTGAGCGGGATTGCGGTGCTGGGCGCTGCGGGAACGCCGTGGCTGATTCGTGGCATCGCCCCCGGGCTCACTCCGCAGCAAACCGAGTTGGCTACGCAGCTCGGCCGCTGGCTGCTCATCATCATCATTCCCGCCGGTGTGTCGGAAATTTTCCGTTCCTTTCTCTTGAGCCAGCGCCGCTATGCCCTCCCTTCGGCCGCCGGTTTCATTCGCAACGCGACGGTGATTGCCTGCATCGTCCTCGCCTTTCCGCGGTACCGCGAGTTCAGCATCGTGCTGGGTTACTGCGCAGGCTATCTGCTGCAATTCGTCATCCTCGGGGGGCAGATCCTGTCTTCCTTCCCGGCTCGTTACTCCCTGACTCTTGTGGGCAGCGGCGAGGCTTTTCGGAACCTCCGTGGGGCCGGCACGGTGCAGGTGGGCTCGGCAATGGCCTGGCAGGGCGTGGTGGTAGTGGAAAGGATTATCGCTTCTTTCCTGCCGCCCGGGACACTGACGGCGTTGAACTGGGGCTTCAAGATCATCTCCACGCTGGCGGAGTTGCTGGCAGGCAGCGTGGGCACCGTCGCCCTTCCGGCCCTGGCCAAGGCCGCGGCGAGCCGAGCCAAGGCTGAAGAGCGGAAGACCTTCCGAGACACGCTGGAAATCAGCTTGGCATTGGTTTCTCCCGCCATGGTTTCTTGCTTGATGCTTGACCGTAACATCATCCGCCTGGTCTTCGAGCACGGCAACTTCACGCCGGAAGCCACTACGTTGATGTCCACCGTGTTTTTTTATTACAGCCTCAGCTTGTTGCTTTTCTCTTTTGTCCGCGTGTTGACGTTTTACCTTTTTGCGCGGAACGAGGCCAGAATCTTCTTCCGCCTCTGCCTCCTGCTCTACGGCGTCAATGTGGCGTTTGACCTGCTTTACGTCGGCGCATTCCGCCTAGGGGCGATCGGAATTCCGCTCGGCCTGCTGACCAGTCTGATCCTCACGTGCGGGTTGGCCTTCCACCGAAACATCGCGGAACTCAAGATGGCTCTCGACCGGGCGCTCGGAATCTTCACGCTCAAGAACCTGCTGGGTTCGGCCCTGGCAGCGGTTGCGGTTTGGGGGCTGGGCGCGTGGATCGGATCGCCGGCGACCGGCGTCGGGAACTTCGCCTATCTGTGCGTCGTATGCGGTGCCGGAAGCCTGGTATTCTTCGCCACGTTGGCCACGACGCGCGCCGTCCCTATTTCCCATCTGGCCGCCGCCCTCAAGCGTCCCGAAGACGTCTGAATTGAGACCTCAGCAACGTTGGACGTCCGCGTACCGCCTCCGCGTGAGGGGTGCTAGAATGACAAGGAGGTGATCTTCTCTCGCCGAGAAAAGGGCCCTCAGCGGATCCGCCCATGTCCACGATGTCAACAGCGTCGGAACGGGAATCGTGGCTTGCACGCAACCGTAGGCTGCTGGCCGAGAATCCCCGGCTGTTTTTCCAGAAGCTCGCCACGTGGCTGAAGCCCATGCGCAAGGATTATCGCCGGCGATGGGATCGCGGCCTGCGTCGCTGGCTGATCCGGTACCACACCGGGATCCTTTTCGACAAGGTCAGCTGGATGGGGCTTCCCGCCTGGAAGAACGTCCTGGACGCCTGGGTGTATCAAGAGATCATTCATGAGGTCCGCCCGGAGATCATCATCGAGATCGGGAACGCGCATGGCGGCAGCACGCTGTACTTGGCGAACCTTCTGGACCTGGTAGGACGGGGCGACGTGATCGCTGTGGACATTGACCACTCGCAGTTTCAGGCGCGCCACCCACGGATAACGGCCGTCACCGGGGACAGCCTGGCGCCGGAAACGTTGGCCCGGGTGGAGGCGCTGGCGCGCGGCCGTCAGGGCCTGCTGATTCACGACGGGGACCACAGCCGCGAGCATGTGCTCGGCGACCTCAAGGCCTATGCCAAGTTCGTTCAGGTGGGCGGCTATTTCATTGTGGAGGACACCATCATCGACCTGTTCCGGGCCGGCGACGGCCTGGGCAGCGTGAGTGGGCCTCTGGGCGCGGTCGAACAATTCGTGCGCGAAGATCCACGCTTCCAAATCGACGCCGAGCGCGAAGCATTTGTGTTGACGTTCAATCCCCGCGGCTACTTGAGGCGCGTGGGATGAAGAACAGTGACAAGTGGTAAGTGACGAGTTGTCAGTGACAAGGGCTTAAGACTTGTCACTTGTCACTGGTCAGCGCTCTTTTGCGGACTCTTCACTTGTCACTCTTCACTCGTCACTGCTCTTTTCGCGTCCTGGTCGTCACCAATCTCTGGCCTACCGAAGCCGACCCTGGCTACGGCAGCTTCGTCCAGGCCCAGATGGAATCGCTTCGGCCCTTGGGCGTCGAATTTGACGTCTTGTTCATTGACGGCCGCGAGTCGCACTGGAATTATGCGCGCGCCGTAAGGGATCTCCGGGCGAAGTTGAAGTCAAATCCCTACGACCTCATCCACGCCCACTTCGGATTGTCCGGCTGGGTAGCGCGTTGCCAGGGGCGCGTTCCCGTCGTGGTTTCTTTCATGGGCGACGATGTTCTGGGGCGGTTCAAGCGCAGCGGCCGCATCTCGCTCTACGGCCGCCTCCTCTGGGCATCGAGTTTCCTGCTGGCGCGCCTGGTTGGGGCCGTCATCGTCAAGAGCCGGGAGATGAAGTCCAAGCTCAGGCTGGATTCCGCGCACGTGATTCCCAACGGGGTGGACCTGAATCTCTTCCGCCCCCTCGACCCTGCGGAGGCGCGGCGCACACTAGGGCTTGACCCGAAAAAAAAGTATGTCATCTTTCCTTACAACCCGGCCGAAGGGCGGAAGCGCTACGACCTGATCGAGGCGGCGGTAGGCCGTGCCCGCCAGAGCATCCCCGCAGTTGAAATCCTTCACGCCCGCGGCATCCCCGGGGCACGCATGCCGCTTTACATGAACGCCGCCGATGTGCTGGTGCTGGCATCGTTGGCCGAGGGCTCGCCCAACGCCGTCAAGGAAGCCATGGCCACAAACCTGCCGGTGATTACCGTGGATGTGGGCGACGCGGCGGAATTGATTGGGTCCACCGAAGGGTGCTACGTCGTCCCGCGCGAGGTTGAAGCCATCGCCGCCAGGCTCGTTGAAGCCTGCCGGCGCGGCACCCGCACCTGCGGGCGCGACTGGATTGCCCGACTGTCAATCGAAAGCGTCGCAAAGCAGATTGTGGACGTTTACTCGATGGTGGTTCGCCACTAGGCGAAGCACTCGACCCGGTCATCCGCCGGGCCAGGCCCCTACCGAAACTTCTCTCTTCTCTGCCTACCCAAACACTTCCACAATGTCAAGGTTCTGCCCAGGCCATAAGCCTGGGAGTGGCCCAAGGACTACCCGGCGCATCCTGACCTGCTGCGCTTCTACGAGGCATTGTAGGGGCGACCCGCCGGGTCGCCCCTGCACCTTAATTCCTGCCACAAACGCTTCCGGTTTCGATTAAACTCACCGCTCGGATGGTGCGAGGAGGCCACGCGCTATCTCATGGTGGTTTTTGGTTGGGGAGCACCTCTATGGTGCTCCGGCCATAGGAAAACGGGAGGACTGTGAAGGTCCTCCCCTACCGCATTAAATGCCCACACGCGAACAGCTCTTCCACGCGGCCGAGCGGCTGCACGCGCACCTGCTGCGCCGCCATTACGACCTCGGATTGTTGCGCGGCCCTGACGCCGGACTCCGCTTCAACCTGCGTGCCTGGCGATTCCTGAAGAGCGCACTGGATTTTCTTCCCTGGGGCGACGACTACGTTTTCATGCAGACTCAGGGCTACTGGATCCTTGCCAATTGGATGCTCCATGAAGCGACGGGCGAGCGCCGCTATCGAGGCCTGGCGCTCGAAAGCACCGAGGCGACCCTGGAACTCCAGCAACTCGAGGGCTTCTGGGTCTATCCCCTTCCTGAACGCAGGCACCTAATCGCCACTGTCGAGGGCGACTGGGGCGCGATGGGATTGCTGGCGAGTTATGCGCGCCAGCCGAGAGAAGCGTTCCTGGCGGGCGCTATCCGCTGGTACGAGTCCCTGGTGAGGCGCATCGGCTTTCAGGAGCACACGCGAGGCGAGGCCATCAACTATTTCGACCGGCCGCGCGGCAAGGTGCCGAATAACTCCGTCGAAGCAGCGTGGCTCTTTCTGCGCCTGTGGAAAGCGACAGATGAGGAGCGATTTCTCGAACACGTAGACCCTCTGCTCGATTTTGTTGCCGCCGTTCAGTTTCCCTCGGGTGAGTTGCCTTACGTTGTAGAAAGTCCCTACGAGCGGGGCCGCGAACATTATCTTTGCTTCCAGTACAACGCGTTCCAGTTCTTGAAGCTCGCGTGGGCCGCAAAGCTCAAGCCGGGCACGGCGGCGGATTCCACACTACCGGCGCTAGCCCAGTTTCTCGCCCAAGGGATCACTTCCACCGGGGCAAGTGCTGCCGATTGCTCGCACCCGAAGCCCGAGGTGGACTACTACACGGCCGTGTTGGCGGCGGCACTATTTGAGGCCGCAAGGCTCAATCTGGTGCCTTCGCCCGAGCTGAGCCATCGCTGCTACGCTCGCACGTTGGAGCGCCAGAGGCCAAACGGCAGCTTCATTTACTCCACGGGTGATTACGGATTCCTGCGTGACCATCGTTCTTATCCGCGTGCGCAGGCGATGACGCTGTTTCATCTGTTGTACGGTTGCGGGATGGGAGAAGGTTTCCCGGATCGAATTGAAAGTTGAAAGTTAAGAGCCAGGCCTTACTTTCAACTCTTGACTTTCGGCTTCTGACTTTCCCTACATGTGCGGCATTTGCGGAATCTACAATTTCGGAACGTGCGCGCCAGCTGACCGCGCGGCGCTGAAACGCGCTGCTGACGCCATGGTGCATCGCGGCCCCGACGACGAGGGTTTCTATTTCAGCGGCGAGCTGGGGCTGGGCAACCGCCGCCTGAGCATCATTGACCTCCCGGGCGGCCACCAGCCGCTCGCGAACGAAGACGAGACCATCTGGGTTACCCTCAACGGCGAGATCTACAACTACCAGGAACTCCGTCCGGAACTCGAGGCGCGCGGCCACCGGTTTCGCACCGCCAGCGACACAGAAACCCTCGTTCACCTTTACGAAGAGTACGGCCTCGGCTGCCTCGAACCCTTGCGCGGGATGTTTGCCTTTGCCCTCTGGGACGGTCGGCGGCGACGCTTGCTCGTGGCTCGCGACCGCCTCGGGGTCAAGCCGCTTTTCTACCGCCTGGAGCCGGGAGGGCTGGTCTTCGCCTCGGAGCTGCGCGCCTTGCGCGAACTGGTTGGTCATTCGCTCGAAATCGAGCCCCAATCGGTTTACGACTTCTTCGGATTCCGCTACATCCCTGCGCCGCACACGTTCTATCGCGGCGTCGAAAAGCTCCTGCCCGGTCATTACATGATTGTGGATGCCCGGGGCGCGGGCATCGAGCCGTACTGGGATGTTCCCCTGGAGGAAGAAACCTCACGCACTGCGGAAGACTTCGCCGAGGAGGTGATCGAACAGCTTCGCGAGTCGATTCGCTTGCGGCTGATTGCTGACGTGCCCCTGGGTGTGTTTTTGAGCGGCGGCACGGACTCGAGCGCCGTCGTGGCGTTCATGGCGGCCCTGGGGGCGCGGCCGGTGCGCACTTTCTCCGTGGGCTTCGAGGAACCGGAATACAGCGAGTTGCCGTTCGCCCGGCGGGTCGCCCAACGTTTCTCCACCGAGCACCACGAGCTGGTGGTTCGGCCGCAGGAGATGGCCGAGGAGTTGGCGCGCCTGGTGGCCTTCCGCGATGAACCCGTCGCCGAGCCCACCGACGTAGCGCTCTATCGCATGGCGCGCCTAGCGGCAGAGAGGGTGAAAGTCGTTCTGGCTGGTGAAGGTGGCGACGAGCTTTTCGCCGGCTACCCCAAATACGCTGCCGACCGCTTGGCCGGCGTGGTTTCAGCACTGCCCCAGGAAGTGACCCGCGCCATTGTCCGCTGGCTCCCCTATCGCCAGCGGCGCGCCAAGCTCGCCTTGGAGGCCCTTTCCATTCGCGACGAGGCGGAACGTTCCGTGACATGGTTTGCTTCTTTCTCGCGGGAGGAACGCGAGGCCCTCTTCGCGCCGGAATTTCTCCAGCAGGTGGACGTCGCGCACCCTGCCCGCATCTTTGAGTCCTACCTCGAGAAGGCCCGCGACCGCTCGCCGCTCAAGCGCATGCTTTACGCAGATTTGAAAATCTGGCTGCCTGACAACCTCCTCTTGCGCGGCGACCAGATGACCATGGCGGCCAGCATTGAGGAGCGCGTTCCTTTTCTCGACCACGAACTGGTTGAACTGGCGGCCCGCATCCCCAGCCGTATGCTCACCCGCGGCTTCAAGACGAAGATGCTGTTGCGCCAGGTGCTGCGACCATACCTGCCGCCCGAAACGCTCCGGCGGCGCAAAGTAGGATTCACCGTGCCCATCGGCCCCTGGTTCAGGAAATCGCTGAAGTCCCTGGTGGCAGACCTGGTGCTGACGCCGGAGGCGCAGGCGCGCGGCTACTTCAATGAGGAAGCCATGGAGCGCTTCGTGCGTGAACACTTCGACGGCGTCCGCGACCGGCAGAAACAACTTTGGGCGTTGGTGAATTTCGAGCTCTGGTGTCGGTCTAGAGCTCACAGATGACAGTCAACAGCAAGAACAATTCGGTGTCTTTGACTGTGAACTGTTGACTGTCGACTGTTGACTTGCTCGAAGAAATGTCTTCAAGAACAGTCTCGGTGTGCATCATCGTCGAGAATCTCCCCGTGCCGTTCGACCGGCGCGTCTGGCAGGAAGCTCGCGCCTTGACTGAGGCGGGATACCGGGTTTCCGTCATCTGCTCTAAGGCTCGTGGGTTCGAGCAGAGCCGCGAAACACGCGAGGGAATTGAGATCTATCGGCACCGGATCTGGGAAGCTTCCTCGCCGCTTGGGTACCTGGTTGAATACAGTTGGGCGCTGCTGGCCGAATTCTTCCTGGCGCTCAGGATTTACGCGCGCACCCGCTTCCGCATCCTGCAGGCCTGCAATCCGCCCGATACCATTTTCCTGCTTGGTCTCTTTTTCAAGCTGTTTGGAGTGCGCTTCATTTTCGATCACCATGACCTGGGCCCGGAGCTGTACGAGGCCAAGTTCGGCCAGCGCGGTTTCTTCTATCGCCTGGTTTGCCTTGCCGAACGCCTGACGTTCCGGACCGCCGACGTCTCCATCGCCACCAACGAGTCTTATCGGGAAGTGGCCCTCAGGCGTGGGGGCATGAGGCCCGAACGCGCTTTCGTGGTGCGAAGCTGCCCCGAACTCGACAGGATTCGTCGCGGCCCGCCACGCCCCGAGCTGAAGCAAGGTAAACGCTTTCTGGTCGTCTATGTCGGCGTCATGGGGCCTCAGGATGGACTCGACCTGCTGCTGGAATCGATCGAGCACATCGTGAAGCGGCTGAACCGTCAGGACACACTGTTCGTCCTGGTTGGCGGTGGGAGCGAACTTCCTCGCCTGAGAGCCGTGGCCGCCCAGAGAGGCCTGGAAGCCTCAGTCAAGTTCACAGGACGAATTCCCGACGACGAGCTGGCGGCGTGCCTTTCCACCGCCGATGTCTGCGTTGCGCCCGACCCCAAGAATCCCATGAACGACAAGTCCACGATGAATAAGATCATGGAATACATGGCCTACGGTCGCCCCGTCGCATTATTCGACCTCACCGAAGGTCGCCGCTCGGCCGGCGACGCCGCCCTCTACGCTCGCCCCAACGACCCCGTGGATTTTGCCGAGCAGATCCTCAAGCTGCTTGATTCTGAACCTTTGCGCCAGAGGCTTAGCGAGACGGGGCGAAAACGCATCGAAGAGAGCCTGAACTGGGAGATCGAAAAGAAAGCGCTGGTTGAGGCTTACAGAGCCGCGCTGATTCTGTAACGGCGGTCTGTGACGGCCGGTCGCCAGTGGGAGCAAGCCCGGTTCTACCTAGCTCGCGCCGCGGCCAAGGAGCACGACGGGAATGGTCTTGAGGAGGATTTTCCAGTCGAGGGCGAATGACCAGTTAGCGATGTATTCGAGGTCCAGTTCCATCCAGCGGCGGAAGTTGAGCTGGCTGCGTCCTTCGAGCGCCCACAGGCAGGTCAGGCCAGGCGGCATGCGCAACCGGCGGCGTTGCCAAGGTTCGTATTTCTCCACTTCTTCCGCCAGCGGTGGACGTGGCCCCACGAACGACATCTCGCCTTTCAGAACGTTGACCAGTTGCGGAAGCTCGTCCAGGCTGAACTTGCGCATGAAGCGACCCACGGGCGTGCAGCGCGGGTCGTTCTTGATTTTGAACACTGGCCCGTCCACCTCGTTCAGCGCCTCCAATTCCTCGCGGCGCAGGTCGGCGTCCGGCTGCATGGAACGGAACTTGTACAACGTGAACTTCCTGCCTCCCAGCCCGCAGCGCGTTTGTCGGTAAAGGACCGGCCCATTCGAAGTCAGCTTGATGAGCAAGGCCAACACCAGGAAAACCGGCGAAAGAACGAGCAGCAGCACTAGCGCCATCGCGAAATCCACGACGCGCTTCAGAAGCAGGAGATCTTCGTTCTCCGGGGTAGTGGAAAACGTCAGCAGGGGCATATCCCGCAGGCGCTCCAGATACAGTCTCGAAATGACGTGCGGGAAAAAACCGAGCAGCAAACGGGTCTTGACGCCCTCCTCCTCGCACCTCAAGAAGGTCTCTTCCAGCTTCTCCAGTTCCTCCTTCGAAACAGCGAAGATGACTTCGTCGATGACATGCCGGTGCAGCAGTTCAGGAAGCTGACTGAGGTCGTAAACCGGGTAGGTGCGGCAGAGGCGGGACTCTTTCCACTGGGCTTCGAGCCCCGCTCCGGGGTGCACGCGGGCGAAGCCCAGCAGCCGCAGGCCGCGGTTCTCATTGGCCTCCAGGGTGCGGGCAATCTCCATGACCTGCGGGGTATCACCGACCAGAAGAAAATGGCGGAGACCTCCGAAGCTCCGTCGCAGCGGCTCGCTCAAGCGGCGAGCGGCCAGCCGAAAGAGGATCATCGCCGTAAGGTCGGCGATGGTGTAGAAGCCCAGGAGCAGCCGGCTGATGTATTCCAGCCTGAAGGCGAAGATGAAGGCGAAGAGCAGCGTCGTGGAGACGAATCCGACCTTGATCGGATCCACAAACGCCCGGCGCAGTTCCTCTTCGCGGATTTCGCGGTAGATTCCCAGTGTCAGACCCACACCCAGCCAGATTCCCAGGGTGACGGGAACAATCCACAGATAGTAGTAGGCGGGGTACAACGAGCGGAGGGAAGTGAGGTGGGAGCGTAGCCAGTGCGCCAGCCAGAAGCTCGCCAGCACCAGCAGGGCGTCGGCCACCAGATACAGCCCACCGATGATGCGGTTATGACGGGAGAACATCAGCAGATTCCCCGCTCGCCGCGCACTACAGCCCGACTATCTTACCAAAAAAACCGCTTGCCCCGCGCCGCACTGTGGCGGCAGTCGGCGCTTGCCCCGACGGGATGGGGGACCGCCGGCCTCTTTCGGCGCTTGCGGCACGCCGTTACGCCCAGAACCCACGAGCAGAACCCGCTGCCTCGGAGCGCAGCCTGGCCTCTTCCGCATGAGCGTTCGCGACTTCCGTTGACCCAGCGTCTTGCGGCGGGCAGCATCGCGGACCTTGGCATCTGGAAGATTGCCTCTCCGAAAAGAGGTTGAAGCGCGCGGCGGTCTGAGATAACTTAACCTCGCCGCCAGAGACAAACTCGCTCCCGGCCATATTGTGCTGGTCAGGGCGAAGGGCGCAAGGCGCTTTTGCCCGGCGGCGAAGCCACAGGAGAAGAACCGATGTCCACACCGCCCACCCCTCCCGCTCCCGAAGCCGCGCCTGCCGCAGCTCCCGCGCCGATGCTCCCCACGCCGGTCATTCTGGGAGCCATGCTGCGCGCTGCTAAGAACGTGAGCGACCTGATTTTCTCGCCCGGACGTTTCCCCCAGGTGGAGCAGAACGGGCAACTGGTTCCGGTGAAAATCGCCGGGGTGCCCGTGCTGACGCCCGAAGATACGGCACGTATCGCTTCCCACCTCATTGGCAATAACAAGTCGGCGCTGGAGAAGCTGCGCGGGGAAGGCTCCTGCGATATCTCTTACAGCCTGCCGCGGCAGTCGCGCTTCCGGGTGAACATCTTCACGCAGCGCGGTACCTGCGCCATTGTAATGCGGGTGATTCCCAACACCATCCCCGATTTCGCAGCCTTGAACCTGCCTCCCCAACTGGCGGAGATTGCCACCTTGAAGAACGGCATTGTGCTGGTGACCGGCCCGACCGGCTCGGGAAAATCATCGACCCTAGCGGCCATCATTGACCGGATCAATGGAGAAAAGGCGTACCACATCGTCACGATTGAGGATCCCATAGAGTTCCTGCATCCCCACAAGAAGTCCACGATCCACCAGCGGGAGCTTTACAGCGACACCCCAACCTTCGCGCTGGCTTTGCGCGGCGCACTGCGGCAGGCGCCTAAGGTCATCCTGGTGGGCGAGATGCGCGACAAGGAGACCATCGAGATCGCCCTGGAAGCCGCTGAGACTGGCCACCTAGTCCTCTCCACCCTCCACACCATCGACGCCTCGAAGACCGTGGAGCGCATCATCGGGGTCTTTCCGCTCTCGGACCAGCAGACCATTCGCAACCGCTTCGCCAAATCGTTCCGGTACATCATTTCGCAGCGGCTCATCCCTCGCAAAGACGGTGCCGGCCGCGTGGCCGCCATCGAGATTCTCAAGTCCACTATGCGCACGCGGGAATACCTGGAAAAGGGCGAGGAGGAAGGCAGAAGCCTGGTCGACGCCATGCGCGATGGCGAACTCGAAGGCATGGAGCATTTCGACGGGGTGATCGAAAAGCTGATCCGCAGTGGGGTCCTCGAGATGGAGACCGGCTTGGCCTACGCTACCAACGCCGGCAACCTGCGCCTCCAACTCACCGACCTGGCAGGAGAACCCGCACCCGAACTCGGCACGCCCTGAGCAAATCCCAGCGGGGATAGATTTTACGAATCTGTATTTTAGCGGCGGGCGGCGTCTGCCCCGATTCTATTGGGGAGGCCGTCTTGGGCTGTGCTAATGCCCTCGCTGCGCCTTAGGGGCCGCTGCGTGGCGGCTTGATCTTGTGCCGCGAGATGTAACGCGCCGGGGGAGCGACCTTCTTCGCCCCGGGAGGCTCGGGCGGAGTTGTTCTCTTCTTCGGGGTGGGTGGCGCGGCCACGGGCGCCGGTGGCGCGGACGATACCTTGGCCAGCACCTGATCGAACAGCGTGGTGCGGGGACCGCCCTTCTTCTTTCCGCCCCGCCCCCGCTGATAGGCATGTTCGGAATAGCAGGTCTGGCAGATCACCTTCACCACCTGCCCATCCACCATGCTGGCAATGGCATGATTCAGCAGCAGGCGGCAGCGGGGACAATAGTCGTCAATCAGGTCGCCGAGACGCAACGCGGGCTCAGTCATAACACTACCTCGCAGGACAAACTGGCGCAGGCATGCTCCGTGAGCCAGCGCATTATAACGCCGCGCCGACAGAAATCAACCCGCGGGGAACGGCTGGCATCCGGCTCGGTTCGGGAGGGAGAGCCAGGCTCAAGCGCGGACAAGCCGAAGACGTGATTCTCGGAACAGGCCCATTTGGAGCGGGCCGCGCGGGGCTGGAATTGACACCCCCCGCGAGTCCAGCTATCCTGAAAGTTGGGCTGACCCGCCTCGGCGGCGCATCTAATCCCTAGCGGTCTTGCGCGGGGAGTCAGGCATTAGAGACACGGCGCCGCGCCAGCGGCCAGCGTGCTGACAGGCGATGGTCAGAACCGCTACATCGGGCATGCAAAAGTTGGCAACTCAGATCGTCTCGGTTCTCCGCCGACTGACACGGCTAGCCCTCTTGCCCTATCTTCAGGGGCAGGAGGAAGTCCTGGTGGGCGGCCAGGCGGTAATTGAAGGCGTGATGATGCGTTCGCCACACTCCTTTGCGGTGGCGGTCCGCCGCCCAAGTGGTTCCATCGCCCTGATGCAGGACTCCCTCCAGCGGCCATCGGAGAAACACCGGTGGCTGAAGTACCCGGTGCTGCGCGGGCTGGGCACCGTGGGGCAGGCCCTGGTGCTGGGGATCCGGGCGCTGCGCTACTCCGCCGAGCAGGCCCTGGAGACTCCCGAATCCACCACACGCGAGAAGAAACCGGGACTGAGCAACTGGCTCCTGGTGCTGAACCTGGTGTTCGCGCTCGGGTTTTTTATCTTCTTTTACAAGTTCGTGCCGCTGTACGTGACGACGCAACTCCAGGGGCAGTATCCCGTCGTCGAGAACACTCTGGTTTTCAACCTGGTCGATGGCACGATTCGCATCCTCCTCTTTGTGGGGTTCCTGCTGGTTATCGCGCAGTGGAAAGACATCCAGCGGGTCTTCGAGTATCACGGGGCGGAGCACAAGGTGGTCTGGGCGTTTGAGAAGGGCGGTCGCGTCGATCTTGCCTCCGCCCGCGTCTGTTCCCGCTTTCATCCGCGCTGCGGAACCAGCTTCCTGCTGGTGGTTCTGGTGATTGCGATGCTGCTTTACATGTTCCTGCCCTTCCATTCCTTTGCCGGGAGGTTTGCGGGACGGCTTCTCTTGCTGCCCTTGATCGCCGGCGTCTCCTACGAATTCATTCGGTTTGCGGCGAAGGCGCAGGGGCGGCTCTGGCGCTGGGCGGCGCAGCCGGGCCTGTGGCTGCAACGCATCACGACGCGCGAGCCCAACGACAGCCAGCTCGAAACCGCCATTCAGGCGCTGGAAGCTGCCATGGCGCTGGAAAAGAGCAGAGGTGGGGAGCTGGTTGTCGCGTGAGAAAGTAGGCAGTCAGCAGTTGGCAGTCGGCAGAGACTAGGGAGCAGGAGCTTGACTTCTGGCCCCAGACTCCCGGCTGTTGAACCTGTAACTTACAGCCTAAGTAGATGCATTTTCTCGAGAAGCTCGCCGAAACCGAAAAGAAGTACGAAGCGCTGACCGCCCAGCTCAGCGACGCGCAAGTGTTGGCAGACCAGGCGCGTTACCAGAAGGCGGCCAAGGCGCACGCCGAACTCAGCGAGATTGTGGAGCGCTTCCGCCGCTGGAAGGACATCCAGAAAGCGCTGCGCGAGACCAAGCGGCTTCTGGAGGAGTCCGCCGCCGATTCGGAGATGAAGGCGCTCGCCCACGCAGAGGTCGCGGAGCTAGAGAAGAACCGGGAGCAGGTGGAACAGGAACTCAAGCTCCTGATGCTCCCCCGGGATCCGAACGACGAGAAGAACGTCGTGCTGGAAATCCGCGCGGGGACCGGCGGGGACGAGGCCACGCTTTTCGCCCAGGAAGTGTTCCGCATGTACAGCCGGTACGCCGAGGCGCAAGGCTGGCGCGTGGACGTCCTCTCCACCAGCGTTTCCGGAATTGGCGGCCTGAAAGAAGCCATCGCGGTCATCGAAGGGCAGAAGGTTTACAGCAAACTCAAGTACGAAAGCGGTGTCCACCGCGTGCAGCGCGTCCCGGAGACGGAGCAGCAGGGTCGCATCCATACGTCCGCCATCACGGTGGCCGTGCTCCCGGAAGCCGATGAGGTGGAAATTGAGATTGACCCCAAGGACATCCGCATCGACACCTTCTGCTCGTCCGGCCCCGGCGGCCAGTCGGTGAACACTACCTACTCGGCGGTGCGCATCACGCACCTGCCCACGGGCATGGTGGTTTCCTGCCAGGATGAGAAGTCGCAGATCAAGAATCGCGCCAAGGCCCTGCGGGTGCTGCGCTCCCGGCTGTACGAGGCAAAGCTCCAGGAACAGCAGAAGCAGATCACCCAGGAGCGCCGCGCCATGGTCGGCAGCGGCGACCGGAGCGAAAAGATCCGGACCTACAACTTCCCCCAGAACCGCGTCACGGATCACCGCATCGGGCTGACGCTGCACCAGCTCGACCGCGTGATAGACGGCAAGCTCGGCGACATCATCGACGCGCTGATCGCTTACTATCAGGCGGAGAAGCTCAAGCAGGCTACCGTCGCGGCGTAACCTGTAGCGGCAGTCTGCCTGTCCCGGTGCTGCGTGCCGGGATCAC
>CAZBWJ010000011.1:22417-37523 GCA_964495535.1 uncultured Acidobacteriota bacterium
GCGGCGTAACCTGTAGCGGCAGTCTGCCTGTCCCGGTGCTGCGTGCCGGGATCACCGCCGCACGGCGCCCCGAGAGCGCCATTTAGCATGTCATCCTGAGCGGGGCGAAGGAGCAGGAGATTCTTCGCTTCGCCCTGCACCATCTGGTGCACGGCTTCGCTCAGAATGACACCTGGCCCTGCAATACACCATGCAACTCCGGGCCACACTCCAGGCGGGCTTAGAGACGCTCCTTGACCACCAGGTGCCGTCGGCGCAACTGGCCGCCGAACTCCTGCTGATGCACGCCCTCGGCTGCGACCGCGGCTATCTTCACACCCACCCGGAGCGGGAGCTCTCCCCCGAGACCACCGACCACTATTTTCGACTCATTGCGGAACGCACCACGGGAAAGCCCACGCAGTACATCACCGGCCACCAGGAATTCTGGGGCTTGGATTTTGAAGTCACGCCCGAGGTGCTGATCCCTCGCCCTGAAACCGAACATGTTGTCGAGACGGTGCTTGAACTCGCGCGCCGCCAGAGCGAGGGCAGAGAAGCGCGGCTGCGGATCGTGGATGTGGGCACAGGTTCGGGGTGCATCGCGCTGGCACTGGCCGCGGAGTTCCCGCGCGCCGTCCTGTTTGGTGTGGACATCTCGCGGCCCGCGCTGGTCGTCGCCTCAAGTAACGCCTTGCGCCTCGGGATGCCCGAGCGCGTCAAGTTCCTGGAAAGCGATTTGCTCGCGCGCCTCCTCGACAAGGATTTTGCGGGCACCTTCGATTTCGTAGTCTCCAATCCTCCTTACGTCGGCAGCCACGAAGTGAACATGGTGCAACGCGAAGTGCGCGAGTTTGAGCCGCGCGTCGCCTGGGGCGGCCTCGCCCAAGGCGACGAAATCTACCGGCGATTGTTCCCCCAGGCGCTTCAGGCACTCAAGCCCGGCGGCTACGTGGTGGTCGAGATTGGCTACAACATGCGCGAGCGCGTGCTGGCGCTCTTGGGCAACGGGTGGCAGGACGTGGAAGTGACGCCGGACCTGGCGGGCATTCCACGCGTGATTAGTGCGAGAACCAAAGTAGGGACTTGCAGCTGAGGCTGTCCGTCTTGTGAATCCCCAAGCTGGCAGAGTTGTGCTACACGCAATGCAGGACTTACGAGAGGAGGTAACGCCATGGCTGAGGTGCGGTTACCCTTGATAAAGCGATGTGCCGAATGGCACAAATTCACGAAAGAGGAAGTTGCCAAGGTTCCTCACAATATCCGCGGTATCTACGTTTTGTTTCAGGAGAGAGCGCCGGACGTTTACGATGTTATGTATATCGGAATGGCCGGTAGCGCCAAGGCGGGCATACGCGGTCGGTTGCTAAGTCATCTGCAAAGTACAACCAAGAGGAGACTGTGTACGCATTTCTCAGTTTTCGCGGTCCATGAAGACACTCGCGAGAAGGTAGTGCGGGAGCTGGAAGGCCTCATCAGGCATATATTCAGGAAGCATCGTGGGGCTAACTCGCTTGCCCGTCAGAACGCATACGGAAAGCTTTACGACGTAAGGGAAAAGCGATTGGAGCGAATGTGACCAACAGGGTTGATAGGCGGCAGACTGATCCTGCTGGTGGCGGAACGAGTCGGCCGAATGCTCCACGGCTTGATCCACGCTCTGGAGCACAGGAAGCCCTGAACCCACTGGGTGACCCCAGCCCCTAGCACCCAGAACCCAGCCCCGAATTGGCTCGATGAACCGATCGCCCAATCACCCGATTCCTCAGATCCTCCACGTGGACATGGATGCCTTCTTCGTCTCCGTGGAGGAACTTGAGGATCCGTCGCTCAAGGGCAAAGCGGTCATTGTGGGCGCAGACCCCGACGGGCGCGGCGTCGTGGCGGCCGCGAGCTACGCGGCGCGCAAGTTCGGCGTCCACTCCGCCATGCCCATCCGCACCGCCAAGAAACTCTGCCCCCACGCCGTGTTCCTGCGCGGTCAGCACGAGAAGTACCGCGACTATTCGGCCAAGATCAATCAAATCTTCAGCGAATTCACGCCCGTCGTGGAAATGGTTTCTATTGACGAAGCCTACCTCGACCTGACGGGCACGGAGCGTCTGCACGGCTCGGCGTTCCGCGCCGGCGACCGGCTGGTCCGTACCGTGAAGGACCGCACTGGGTTGAACTGTTCCGTCGGAGTCTCCACCTCGCACCTGGTTTCCAAGATCGCTTCCGACCAGGCCAAGCCTCACGGCCTGCTTTACGTGTTGCCTGGATACGAAGCCACATTCCTCGCCCCGCTGCCCATCCGCCGCATGCCCGGCATCGGGAAAGTCACGGAGCCGGAGCTGCTCTCGCGCGGCATCTCGACCATCGGCGACCTCGCGCGCGCTGGCCCGGAAAAGCTGAAGGGGTGGTTTGGCAAATACGGCGACTGGCTCTATGTCAAAGCGCAAGGCCAGGACATCGACGCCTACGCCTACGAGGAGGAACCTAAGTCCATCAGCCACGAGACGACGTTCGACGCAGACATTGACCATATCGAGGAATTGGAGCGTACGCTCTCCCATTTGTCGCAGCTTGTGGGACGCCGCCTGCGCGACCACGGCTTCTTCGCTCGCACGGTGGGACTGAAACTCCGCTACGCGGACTTCCGCACGCTCACCCGCGACGTCACTCTCGAGGAGCCGACTCACCTCGACTCGGTCATCTTCGAAAACGTGCTGCGCCTCTTCGACCAGGCCTGGAACCGGAAGCGGAAAATCCGGCTGCTCGGCGTGCGCACCGCGAACCTGGAAAAAGGTGTGTTCCAGCGTGGCCTGCTCGAAGCGCCGCAGAAAGAGAAACTCGAGCGGCTCGCGCAGACCGCCGACCAGCTCCGCCACCGCTTCGGCTTCGACGCCGTCAAACTCGCCCGCTCGCTCGGAACCGACAAGAAGAAGTGACGCACCATTCGCTTTTCAAATGCTGCGGCTGTTCGAGGTTCGCAATGGTCGGATTAGAGAGACTTGAAAAGCCGCAAGGTCAGAAAGCGGATCTTGCGTTACAATTCACTATCGCCTCCGCGATTCAAAACACGTGGTAGGCCATTGTGGAACGAACAGTGCCTCCGTAGCAGGAGTCCTTGTGAAAACCGCCTATCTTGATATCGAAACGACCTATCTGGGCAAATTGCGCTTCCCGGATTTGTGTCGCGACTATGGGAACCACAGGATCACGGTCATTGGAATACGAATCATCGACGGCGCGCAAGATTCCTTCCTCCAGTTCGTGGGAGAGCAGATCACGAAGGCGAACCTGATGCAGGCCCTCGAAGGCGTCGAGCGCATTGTCACCTACAATGGGCGCTCGGTGCCGGACACAGTCAAGCGGCATGTTGGTTTTGATTTCCCGGTCATTGCCGCGCAACTGGGCGTGGTGCTGGACAGGGCCTTCCCGCACACGGACCTATGCCCCGAATGCTGGAAGGCGGGCCTGTGGGGAGGGCAGAAGGCGGTCGAACAGACGCTGGGGCTGAAGCGGACACTGCCGGGCAAAGATGGCGCGTGGGCGGACCAGACTTGGAAGCTGTATGCGGCCTCGGGGAACGAGCGTTGCCTGGCCGAGCTACTGGCTTACAACAAAGAAGACGTCTTCATGCTGCGCGCCATAGAAGAGGCCCTCGCGCGGCGGTAGAATTCAAAGAGGTAACGCAGCATTCGTTCTTCAATGTTGCGGGTTTTCGATGTCCCGGCTGTGAGCTCGGAGAACTTGAAAGGCCGCAAGATCAGACTGCGGATCTTGCGCTACCTATTCTTTATCGGGTGTAATACGCCGTGATGGACGCGAAGCGCGAAGCAGCCACAGAAATCGTGCGCCGGTTGCGGGCGGAGGGATTCCAGGGCTACCTGGTGGGCGGCTGTGTGCGCGACCTGGTGATGGGCCGCGAGCCCAAAGACTATGATGTCTCGACCGATGCCACGCCGGACCAGGTGGTGAGACTCTTTCCCGACAGCCTTACGGTGGGCGCCCAGTTCGGCGTGGTGATTGTCCCGCGCCCGGAGGGCAACGTCGAGGTAGCGACTTTCCGCAGCGACGGGCGCTACACCGACGGTCGCCACCCCAGCGAAGTCCGCTACGCGAAGACGCCCCAGGAGGACGTGCGCCGGCGCGACTTCACCATCAACGGCCTGCTCCTGGATCCGCTCGAGGACCAGGTCCTCGATTACGTGGGCGGCCAGGGCGACATCCGCGCCCGGCGCATTCGCGCCATCGGCAATCCCATCGAACGTTTCCACGAAGACCGCCTGCGGATGCTCCGCGCCGTGCGCTTCGCCGCGCGCTTTGGGTTTTCCCTCGATGCAGCCGCCCTGGAGGCGATTCGGAAACTCGCCCCGCTGATCCGCGACGTCAGCGCGGAGCGCGTGCGCGATGAGCTCCTGAAGATCCTCACCGAAGGGCAAGCGCGGCGCGGCTTTGAGTTGCTGGATGAGACGGGGCTGCTCCGGGAAGTCTTGCCGGAAGTGAAAGCCATGCAAGGCGTGCCGCAACCCCCGGAGTTTCACCCCGAGGGCGACGTCTGGGTCCACACGCTCCTGATGCTGGAAGGAATGCGCGCACCATCGCCGACGCTGGCGCTGGGCGTGCTCCTCCACGATGTGGGCAAGCCGCCCACTTTGAGCGTCCGCGAGCGCATCCGCTTTGACAACCACGTGGAAGTGGGAGCGGAAATGGCGCAAGCCGTCTGCGCTCGCCTGCGCCTCTCCGCGCGCGCGACGGAGCGCGTGGTGGAGCTGGTGCGCCACCACCTCCGCTTCAAGGATTTTCCCCGCATGCGGCGCTCCACGCAATTGCGGTTCCTGCGCCTGGAAGGGTTTGAAGAACACCTGGAGTTACATCGGCTGGATTGCCTGGCGAGCCACGGCGACCTGTCCACCTATGAACTAGCGCGGCGTATTCTCGAAGAGACGCCCCTCGCGCAGATCAAGCCTGCACCGCTCCTCGGCGGTGACGACCTGATCGCGCAGGGATACACCCCCGGCCCCCTTTTTAAGGAAATACTTCAGACGGTTGAGGACGCGCAGCTCGAGGGCAAACTCCACACCCGCGAGGATGCATTGCGGCTCCTCGCAGAGCAGTTTCCCCTGTCCCGGCCACCAGCTAGTGAGTAATAGAACCGAAACCGAAGAAAAAGATCAGTCCCCCAAAGGCCGCCAAAGCCACGATAAACGCGCCGACCTTGTACCAGAAGAGCTTTCGGTCTTCAGGGCTGGACTTCCCCTCATCAATCATCTGGAACATGACGCCCTCCCTTCCCTCCCGGACGCGCCGGGTTACGGAGGTGACTCGTCAAAGAACCTTCCAGCCCGCGATCTTCATCGGCCAAAGCGTATGGTGACACGCCTCCCTCTTCCAGCAGCTGACACCATCCTTCCAACCGCCGCCGCGGCGAAACGGACTAGTACCCCTGCTTGCCACTTTAGTCCTTCAGTTCCAAATGTCAAGGGGCAAGCGGTTGTGTCAAGCATTTGACAGTTGAGACTTCGGAGCGTTCAAGGTTTCGAACCATTGCCCTGCAAAACGGAAGATCTCGAGGTGGAGTTTCAACAGAGCCTGAGCGTCGCAGCGCGTCCAGCGCTTCGGGTGCCCGCACCAGCAGCGCGCGCCCCGTCTCATCCCGCGCCGCCCGCACCCGCTCTTCCAGACGGTTGACATCGAAATCTTCTTCGCTTACCGTCAATCACTGCGCCACCTTAATGGTGTGTGTCAAGGCTCACCTCCAAGCTGGCCAGGTACTGGGTTGGCTCGGGAGCCTTTACTGTTTTTCCGCGCCCCCTGTAAAGCCCTGTGGAAATGACGCGCTGGGGAGAAGTCCCACCGCCGACTTTTCCCCCGCGCTTGGGAATCCCGCCCAGAACGCAGGATTCCCACATTCCCACAGCGCCGGCGGCGGCTGTCCCCCCTCAACTGCCAAAAACTTTACACATCCCGCCGCTCCTGCGTCGGAACCTGCAAGCAGCACGTCTTGTATTGAATGGGCGAGCTCGTCGACCGAGAGCACGCGTTTCGATTGCAGGCTACAAGGTTGGGACGACTCCTGTGGCTATAGGGGCATCCGGTGGCCACCGCCAACGTAGAGCAACTGGCCGGTGAGCCAGCGCGCTTGTTCCGAAGCCAGAAAGACGATCACATCAGCAACATCTTCCGGCTGCCCGACCCGCCGCAGAGGGGTCACCTCGGCTGCCTTGCTCACCAACTCCGGCGACATCCAGCCCGTCTGAATGGGTCCAGGTGACACAACGTTCACAGTGATGCCCTGCGGCCCCAACTCTTGGGCCGCAGCGCGACTGTAAGACTCTAGGGCGTGCTTGCTGGCACCGTAAGAAACCGAACCGGCGTGGGCAGATGCCCCGTCCGTGCTCACATTGACAATCCGGCCCCACCAACGGCCCGCGGCAATATTCCGCCGGGCAAACTCCGCCATCAGCAGCGCTACGGCGCGACTGATCACGGCAAAGTGCCGGTCGTGGCTTTCCGCGGTGATGGTGCTCATCAGAGAGCCCAGACCGCCAATGCAGCGGTCGCCCTGCTCTGGCGACTTTTCCGGGAGGAAGGTGTCCGCGACGAAATCCGCCGCATTGTTGACCAGCACCTCCACCGAACCAAAGGCCTTCTCCGCGCGGTCGAGAAGTTGCGGCACGACCGCCGGGTCAGCCAGATCGGCTTCCCACGCCTCGGCCCTGCCGCCGTGCTCGCGAATCGCTTGCACCACTGCCTCGGCGGTGTGGGTTTGTAGCGCGTAGTAAAGGGCTTCGCCGGGAGTGGCTAGGTCGCCGGCGCCATTCACCCTGCCACGCGGCTCGATGAACTCGCGGAAATAATGAATGAACACCGCTGCTCCCTGGGCCGCGAAGGCCTTGGCTGTGGCGGTGCCAATGCCTTGGGGATTGTTGCCGCCAGTGACCACGACGACTTTGTCTTTCAGTCCGGGATCAATCATGGTTCTTGCCTTTCATTGCTCGTTACGCAACCACGTCGCGGAGATGTGCCCCGCTTGGAGCCGCCTGTCCCGGGCCGCGCGCGGCCGGGAGAGAAGCAGGCTCGGCCGATTCGCTACGGCCCCGCGACGGGGTTGGTGAGTGTCCCAAGTTTCTCCACCGTGATGCTGACGGTATCGCCGGGCTGGAGGAAGACCGGCGGGGTCCGGTGGGCGCCTACGCCTTCGGGTGTGCCGGTGGAGAGAATATCGCCCGCCTCCCAGGTGAGGGTTTGCGAGAGGTAGCTCACCAGGTAGGGGATCTTGAAGATCATGTTGCTGGTGTTCGAGTCCTGCATCGTCCGGCCGTTGAGGGTGAGGGAGATGCGGAGGCTGTGCGGGTCAGAGACCTCGTCGCGGGTGACAATCCACGGGCCGGTGGGCGCAAACGTGTCGCAGCTCTTGCCGCGAAACCACTGCTTGTCCTGCGATTGCATATCGCGCGCGCTGACGTCGTTCAGAATCATATAACCGGCGATGTGTTCGAGGGCTTTCGCCTCCGGAATCCGTGTCCCGCCCTGGCCGATGACCACCGCGAACTCGGCCTCGTAGTCCACCTGGCTCGAGGCCGGCGGCAGGACGATGGCGTCGCCCGGCCCGCAGACGGTGTTGTTGGATTTCAGGAAAAAGATGGGCTGAGCGGGAAGCTGGGCGCCACCTTCGCGTGCGTGTGCGGCGTAGTTCCGACCGACACAAACGATCTTGCCGGGGCGTGGGATGGGGGCGCGCAGCCGAGCTGCCTCAACCGGAGTGAACAGGCGGTCAAGCTCGCGATCGCCGTGGAAGTAATCAACGACGCCGCTCAGCATCTCCTCGAGCGCCTTGAACCAAGACTCGTCCTGCTGGAGGAGTTGGATCATGTCCAGCGGAAGCGGGCCTGCCTGCAGCACGCGGTGACGGGCTTCGCTTTGCGGGAACCCGGCGGCGAGCTTCACCACGCGATTCAGGACCAAATTGAAGGCGACCGCCAGGTTCACGACCAGGTCGCCCTTTACGACACCCAGACATTGCTCGCCTTCAAGCTCAAAGTTAACGAGTTTCATGGCCGGTCGCGCAGAGTGACATCGCGAATCTTGATCTCGAGCTGGAACCTGAAGTCCTTCCGTACCTCTGGCAGGAAATTCCAAGGGCTGACAAACCACTTGTTCGTTTTCCAGAAGTGTGCCATCAGAACCTCCGTCGGGATTCAGGAACGCGCCGGCGGGCCAGTCGCTATGTCCAGTTTGCATCGCCCCATTCTGGCTGCCGTGCGGGCACAGCGATTCACGCCGCGTCCTGAAAAACAGGTGCCTCAGCTTACAGTACGTCGCCAGCGTCTGCCACCAGCATCGGCCTCGTAGCGGTGCCCTGGGAGTCGCCCCGGCGACCCCCCACGGACACGCCTCGATGCGGTCTAACGTGCCGTAAGCTTGAACGAGTAGCGGCCTGAGCCGACCTCGAGGGCAAGGCTCCCGTTCTCTTCCTGGCTGGCGCCGGTAATGCCCGGCGTGCCGGGCACGAACTTCCCATTTTCCCAAACGACGCGATCCCCTTCGCGGAGCACCAGGTCTGTCGCCTCGGGGTCTTTCGGGATCACGACGGTCGCCGTGCTGTTCACGGGAACGACAGCTTCCAGGGTGATCGCGCCAGGCGAGTGGGTCCATGAAGAGGAGACCATCCCGCGCACCGTTTCGACCGTCCCACTCGCCCAGGCGAGGTCGCGGGCGATTTGCGGCTCAATACGAATCCGTCGGTAGCCCACTCCATTCGGTTCAACGTTAATGCCGGCCAGCGCCTGATAGAACCACGTGCCGACACTGCCGAACATCGGGTGGTTGTGCGAGTTCATGGAGGGCCCCGTCTTGTTCTGCCACAGTTCCCAGAGCGTCGTTGCGCCGTTGGCAATCATGTAGCCCCAACTGGGATAGCTGGCCTCGGTGGCCAGCTCGTAAGCCAAGTCAGACCTGCCAGCGCGCGTAAGCAGGGGGAAGAGATACTTCACGCCGATGAAGCCCGTGGTCAGGTGCGTGTTGTGGCCGTAAACGATGTCATACGTCAGGCTCCTCATCACCCGGCCGCGCTGATTGTCAGGTACGAGATCGAGGAACAGCGCCAGCGTGTTGGCGGTCTGCGTTCCGTTGGCATACACGCCGCGCTTCGCGTCGTAGAATTCACGGTGGAATGCGTCCTTGATCTGTGCCGCCAACTGCGCGTACGTCTGCGCATCGGCGCGTTGGCCGAGAAGTCCCGCGATCTTCGAGAGGAGATGGACGTCATAGTAGTAATACGCGTCGGAGACGAGTTCACCCGGCGTGTGCTCGATCGCTACCCAGTCGCCGTAGTAGAAATAGCGGAGAACGTTGTCAGGAGCCTTCGAGCGCAGGAACTCGACGTATTTCTTCAGCCCGTCGTAGTTCTCCTCGAGGATCCGCCGGTCACCGTACTGCTCATACATGTACCAGCAGATCAATGGATAAGCAGTTCCCCAGGCCGGGTCGGCGGGCCGGCTGCCGTACTTGTGCGGGACCGTGTCGGTGACGCTGCCGTCCGGCCCCTGCACATCGCGGATGTCGCGAATGAAATTCGTGTAGAACGCTGCCATATCGAAATTCAGCATGGCCTCTTCGGCGGTCACGTGCGCGTCGCCCAACCATCCCATGCGCTCGTCGCGCTGATCGCAGTCGGTCGGAACGCTGTGCAGGTTGGTGCGCTGGCCCCAGCGGATGATTTTCTGAATGGCGTTCAGGGTTGGGTTGGAAGCCGCGAAGCTGCCTGTGGGTTCGACTGCGCTGTGCACCAGGCGCCCGCGCAACGCATCGAGGCTAGGCGTGCCGGGATAGCCCGTGAGCTCGACATAGCGGAAGCCGTGATAGGTGAAGCGCGGCTCCCAGGTTTCGACGCCGTCCCCCCGCAGGATATAGGTGTCGCGGGCCTGCGCGCGCCGTATAGTTTCACGGTTGATCATGCCGTCGCCGTGGAGCAGTTCGGCAAAGCGCAGGGTGACCGCTGTGCCGCGCGGGCCGTTCGCCCGCAGTTGCGCCCAGCCACTGAAGTTCTGGCCCATGTCGTACACGAAGATGCCCGGCCGCGGGTTCGTCATCTTCACCGGCACAAGAGTGTCGATGACGCGGATGGGTGGCATCATCTGCGCGGAGAGCACGCCTCCCGGCCCCCTCGTGACCTGTGCCGCCTGCCACGTGGAATCGTTGAATCCGGGGAGGTCCCAGCCGGGAGTTTCCAGGCGGGCGTCGTAAGTTTCGCCGTCATAAATGCTGTCGCTGGTGATGGGGCCGCGCGCGGCTTTCCAAGAATTGTCGCTGACCATCGTGAGCTGCTTGCCGCCTTCAAGCTCCACTTGGAGCTGGAGCAAGAGAGCGGGTGATGCATAAGGGGTTACGATGGGCGGGCCGTATTGCTTTGGGGGTACCGCCCAGCCATTGCCCAGCATCACTCCCACGGCGTTCGCGCCTTGCTGAAGCTGCGAAGTGATGTCGAAGGTTACGTAGAGATTCCGCTTCTCGTAGCTCGTCCACGCCGGGTCGAGAACATTCGAGCCAACCTTTTCGCCGTTAAGCCGCAATTCGTAGTATCCCAGCGCAGTAACGTAGGCGCGAGCGCGCAGCACCTTGCCGGAAACTGAGAACTCTTTGCGCAGCAGCTTGCCTCCCGCAATCCACTGTGCTTTCCATTCGTCGGCGGCGAGCAGTCCCGTTTCGAATTGTGCTGTGCCGCTGTATGGGCTGGCATTGCCGTCCGTGTCCCAAGTGCGGACCTTCCAGTAATAGGTGGTGCCGCTTTGGAGCGGCCTGCCGCTGTAAGCCACCTGCGCGGAGTCCTCCGACGCCACCTTACCACTGTCCCACTGGCTGCCCTTGTCCTGCTCGAGCGTTTCGCGCCGGGCGGAAACCAGGACCTGGTAGGCGGTCTGTTTCTGCCCGCGTGCCGTGTGCTCGAGCACCCAGGCCAGGCGCGGCTGGCGCACATCGATGCCCAAGGGATTTGAGAGATATTCACATCTCAGATTCTTCGGAGGCAGGGGGCCGTCCGCGCTGCA
The DNA here is from genome assembly GCA_964495535.1 of uncultured Acidobacteriota bacterium. Taxonomy (GTDB): domain Bacteria; phylum Acidobacteriota; class Terriglobia; order UBA7540; family UBA7540; genus JALHUF01. Next base: position 33,430 of record CAZBWJ010000011.1, read on the forward strand.
GACGGAGCTGCTTGTCCCTCCAACGCAGGCAGCGAAAAGGCTGACCAGAACAATTGCCTGAGGGAATCGTAATGACTGACGCATGGCACTCCTCCTCTTTGCTGTCCGTTGTCCATCGTCCGTCGTCCGCTGCACACCCGCAGACTGAGAGGGGCCAACTGACCACTGACAGCTGACTATTGACCGCCAGATGAAATCTCCTTCCACCGCTCGCGAAACGATTCAGGCGCGAGAGCCGGCAAGTCGCGGCCCTCGCTCCAGCGGGATAGGGGGAAAACCGGGATCCTGCGAATCCATCCTTGCCGGGCAAAGAGCCGCTGGCCAAGGCGCGCCAGGCGGCTGCCGAGAGCATACGCCCAGGGCCGCTCCATCACCCACGCCCAGAGACGCATGGCGGTGCGTTCGCTTATGGGTGAGCCCGGTGGCCGCGGAGCAGGCGCTTGCTCCTGCGCCTCGGCGCGCAGGTGGAGCAGTAAATCGGGGATATTGATCTTGACGGGGCAGACATCGCGGCAGGCGGCGCACAATGACGAGGCAAAGGGAAGTTCTCGGGCCTTCTCCAGGCCGAGGAACTGCGGCGTGATCAGCGCCCCAATCGGCCCGCTGTACACCCAGCCGTAAGCGTGTCCGCCGATCTTCCGAAAGACCGGACAGGCGTTCAAGCACGCGCCGCAGCGAATGCAGTAGAGCGCCTCGCGCATCTTTTCGTTCGCCAGTGTCTCGATACGGCCGTTGTCCACCAGCACCACGTGCATCTGGTCGGCGCCGTCTTCGCCCGGACGCCGGGGACCGGTCAACAGGGAGGTATAGACGGTCAGTTTTTGCCCGGTTCCCGAGCGGCCCAGGACTCTCAGGAAAACCGCCAGGTCAGCCAGACACGGGATGATTTTCTCGATGCCCACCAGCGCCACGTGCACGGGCGGCGCGGTGGTGGAAAAACGGATGTTCCCTTCATTCTCGACCAGCACGACGGTCCCGGTTTCCGCCACGGCGAAGTTTGCGCCGGTCACTCCCATCCCCGCCCGCGCGAACTTCTCCCGCAGGGCGCGCCGCGCGATGGCCGTTAACTGCTCGGGGACATCGGTGGGCTCGCAGTGGAGATGCGTGACGAACAGGTCGGAGACATCATGCCGATTCAGGTGCATCGCCGGGGCCACAATGTGCGCCGGCCCTTCGCCGGAGAGTTGCACGATGAACTCGCCCAGGTCCGTCTCGAACGGGCGAATGCCCGCGGCTTCGAGCGCACGGTTCAGCCCGATTTCCTCGCTGACCATGGTCTTGGCTTTGACGATTTCGGAGGCGCCGGCGCGCTCGGCGATTTCGCGCACGATGCCGCAGGCCTCTTCGGCGCTCCCCGCCCAGTGGACGTGCCCGCCACGCCGTTCGACATTGTCGGCAAACTGCGCCAAGTAGTAATCGAGATGCTCGATTACCTGGCGCTTGAGGGCCTGGGCGCGGTCGCGCAGGCGTTCAAAGCCCGGGACCTCGCTGACTGCCTGCAACCGGTGCGTGTACAGGCGGAGCGTCGAGGAGCGATAGGCTTCCTGGAGGTGTGCGTCCTTGAGTGCTGACTGCACTCGGGCGTGGATGTTGGTGGTTCCGATTCGGGCTTCGCTCATTTGCGTGGCGGTCGGCTATCGAGTCCGTCTGAGAGCCGGCCTCTGTAGCGGCGGTCTATGACCGCCATTGTTGACTGTCATCGACTTCGGCGCTCATAGAGCGCCGCTACAGCTTTCTACTCTTGCTTCGCCAGCAATTCCGCCAGGTGCATAGTGCGCAGCGGCAATCCCTGGCGGTGGATGACCCCGGCGAGATGCATCAGGCAACTGAAATCGTTGGCCACCAGGTACTCGGCCCCGGACGCGGCTGCGGCGCGCAGCTTGTCTTCGGCCATCGCCACGGAAACCTCCGGAAACTTCACGGCGAAGGTTCCGCCAAACCCGCAGCACAACTGGTAGTCCTTGAGTTCCAGGAACTCCACGCCCCGCACGGCGCCGATCAACTTGCGCGGTTCTGTCTCGACGCGCAGCTCGCGGAGCAGATGGCAGGAATCGTGATAGGCCACCCGGTGGGGGAAGCTGGCGCCGACGTCCTCGACCTTCAGGATGTTGACCAGGAACTCTGAGAACTCCAGAAAGCGGCCCCGCAGCTTCTCGGCCTTGCGAAGGCGTTCTGGGTCGCCGGCAAAGAGCTCGGGATAGAAAACGCGCACCATCGAGGTGCAGGAACCTGAGGGTGCCACCACGTAGTCGGCATCCTCGAACAGGTCCAGGACGCGCGCCGCCACTCCCCGCGCCTCCTGGCGGTAGCCCGTGTTGAAGGCAGGCTGACCGCAACAGGTCTGCGCGGGGTTGAAGCTCACTTCCACGCCCAGCCGCCGGAGCACCCGAACCACAGACTCGCCCACTTGGGGAAAGAACTGGTCTCCCAGGCAGGTAATGAAGAGCGCCACGCGAGGGTTCGGCGCGCTCGCCCCGGGATTCACGCGACTTTGCCCTCCGGGAAACGTTCGAGCACCTCGGGGTCGTAAAGCCGAATCACCACGTCAGCAGGCGTGACGCCTATCCGACCTAGCGCCATTTCCGGCGCCTCGCCCTCGCGCCGCACGAGCGCCCCGTGCTGGCCAAAGGTGCTCGTCCAGCAGGCGCTGAGCGCGGTGAGGTCAGGCGGAGGGCCGGTGTTGATGATCACTACCTTGCCACCGCCGCGGATCAGCACCATGTAGAAGTAAAGCTCTTCCCGCTTGTCCCAGCAGTCCATCCAGTAGATTTCCGGGCAACAGACCTGACACTGGCCTATCTTGAGGACATCAACCTGATAGGGGATCGGTTCCGCCTCGAAGCGTACACGCTACTGAAAATTCCGGAGCACGTCAAGCGAGGAGGTGGGAATGATGAATGACGAACGACGGACTCTGGCCTGTGGGGTCCCCGCGACTTGATAATTCATCATTCATGGTTCATTATCTATTCTTCTCATGAGCCTGCGCGAGCGGATTCGAACTCTCTTCCGCCTCTTCACGCTTTTCACCGTCTTGGTGGCGGTCGCCCTGATCAGCGCCATCACGACCATTCGCTTGAGCATCCATGGGCGCCAGCAAACCATGCCGACCCTCGTGGGTGCACCACTGGATGCGGCGCAACGGGTGACGAGTGGGCTTGGCCTGGAGTTGACAGTGGAGGACAAGCTGTTCAGTACTCAGCATCCTGCCAACCACATTGTGTCCCAGCAGCCGCCTGCCGGCACGCGCATCAAGGTGGGTCAGCACGTTCACGTGCTCGTCAGCTTGGGGCCGCCGCGTGTCACCGTGCCGAAGTTGATGGGCAGTAGCCTTCGCGCCGCACAAATCACCGCGATTCAACGCGGGTTGAGTGTGGGCAACGTGGCTTCGATCCCCTGGCCGGGTACCGAGCCCGACCAGGTGGTGGCCCAAGACCCTCCGCCATCAGCGGCGAATGTCCTCAGCCCGGTGGTGAACCTCCTGGTTTCGCGAGGCGAGACCCCTTCTGCCTACGTGTGCCCCAACTTCGTCGGCCAGCCTCTCGCCGGGGTCCGCCGCGAGCTGGAGAAAGCCGGGTTCAAAGTTGGCCCGATAACGGCGATCGCATCGGACGTCGCGCCCAAGGGAACCATCGCCGCACAGGCGCCTCCCGTGGGAAGCAAGATCGGCCCTGAGAGCGTCTTCAGCTTCGAGGTGGTGGATTAGCCAGAGCATTGGGTTCCAGTTGAACGCCGGGAGGTTGCAGGGCAGGTGTGGCCACCCCATCCGGGGTTTGCCCACTCTGTGACGCGCAGACGTCAAGACAAAAAGTACCTGGGCGACATGGCACTGCGGACGAAGAGTCTCCTCTTTTGCCCCTTCTTTATTGAATAATTCTTCTGTCCGGCATAAAAACTGCTACATAATGTCTGTCATGGCCCGGAGCCGCCGGAGTTGTCCCCAGCCATGAGCATGTTAAAGGCGCCATGCGCGGAATGCCGCAGGTTTAAAACACGATGTGTTCTGCCCTAATCACCAGGGGAAGGTTCGCGCCCAACGGACTTTTTGGCACACCCAGGGCGAGGATGAGGAGGGGACAGAACCCAGCTCTTGT
>CAZBWJ010000011.1:37623-47552 GCA_964495535.1 uncultured Acidobacteriota bacterium
CACACCCAGGGCGAGGATGAGGAGGGGACAGAACCCAGCTCTTGTGCGAATTGGGTGGCTCCTGCCCGTAGCCCTTGTGGCGGCTCTCGCCTCAACCCGCGCCGCGGACGACTGCCTTTCCTGCCACGCCCCCGCCAGCGGTCTGACGAACTCACACCGCAAGAACATCACAATGAACGCGGGGGCGCTTCAGAAGAGCGTCCGCAAGGCCTTTCAGTGTGTGGGCTGCCACGCTGGCGCCGCGAAGTTTCCTCATACGGCGAAGGCCGCCTCAGCTTCGTGCCTTACCTGCCACGCGGAGGTTTCAGGCGATCTCTCCTCAGGGGCCCACTCCATGCTGGGCAAACCAGAGAGTTCCCAGACCTGCATCACCTGCCACGGCGGCCACAACGTGGTGGAACCTGGCCACCGCACAGGATCCTAACCACCGCCAGGACCGACTACGAAATTCCGCTTGACGGAGCCGGCAACCTTATAGATGCGCCTCCTGCCACGAGGCTGAGGTGAAGGAATTCGCCACCAGCGTGCACGGCCGGGCGCACGGCCGCGGCAATGGCGATGCGCCGAGTTGCACGGACTGCCAGGGGCCTACGCATCGTGCGGTGCCGGCGAGCGATCCGAATTCCTCTGTCAGCAAAGCGAAGCTGCCGGAGACTTGCGGGCGCTGCCATTCGAATCCGGAGTTTGTCCGCAAATACCTGTTCACGGTGGCGAAGCCCGTGGAAGCCTATCAGTCGAGTGTCCACGGGCGCGCCGTCCGCGAAGGCAAGATGAACGCCGCGGCCTGCAACGATTGCCACGGCGTTCACAGCATTCTGCCGGCGTCCGACTTGCGTTCTCCGATTTCCAAGCCTACGGTGGCCTCAACCTGCGCCAAGTGCCATGAGCAGGTTCACGCCGTGTACAAGGAGAGCATCCATGGCCGTGCCGTCGCCTCCGGCGTGGGCGATGCTCCCACCTGCACCGACTACCACGGTGAGCACAATATCCTGGCGCCCAGGGACCCGCATTCGCCGGTGTACGTGACCAACGTCGCGCAGATGACCTGCTCGCGCTGCCACGAGGACCAGAAGCTGAACGCGCGCTTTGCCCTGCCGGCGGGACGGGGTGCGAGCTACGAGAGCAGCTACCACGGGCTGGCGGCGAAGACCGGCATCCAGACTGTGGCCAACTGTGCGAGCTGTCACGGCGTGCACGACATCCTGCCGTCCAGCGATCCCCGCTCGACCATTGCCAAGGCCAACCTGCCTCAGACTTGCGGCAAGTGCCATCCCGACGCGGGAAGGAAGTTCGCCATCGGCCCAGTCCACGTGGCGGCGACAGCGGGGGAAGGCAACCGCGTGCTTTACTACGTGCGGTTGTTCTACCTCTTCACCATCCCCACGCTCATCGGGTTCATGGTGCTGCACAACCTTCTGGACTGGTGGCGGAAGGCGCGGCGGCGCCTGGCGGAGTACCGTTCACTCTCGACGGCGGTTCGGCTGACGCTCAACGAGCGCCTCCAGCACGTCTTGCTGCTCACGAGTTTCATCTTGCTCGTTGTTATGGGCTTTGCGCTGAAGTTTCCGGAAAGCTTCTGGGCTGCCCCGTTGGTGAAATGGGAGAAGAATTTCCCGCTCCCTGGACTGATCCACCGCATCGCCGCCGTGGTCCTGATGGGCGCCGCGGTTTACCACGTGATCTATGTGGCCGTCATGAGAGGCGGCCGCTAATGGTTGCGGGGGATGCTGCCCAAGGTCAAGGACCTTCGCGATGCGATTGAGGCCGTGGGCTACAACCTGGGCTATCGCCGCCGGATGCCTTCCTACCCCAAATTCAACTATGCGGAGAAGGCCGAGTACTGGGCTCTGGTGTGGGGCACGATTGTCATGGCCGTTACCGGCATCGTGCTCTGGGCACACAACCTCGTCTTGAAGTGCTTCTCCACCTCCTGGATCGATGTCGCCACTGCCATCCACCACTACGAGGCGCTCCTGGCCACGCTGGCCATCGTGGTCTGGCATTTTTATGGAGTCATCTTCGACCCGGACGTCTACCCGCTGAAATGGACCTTCCTGACCGGCCGCGCGCCCGCGCGTGAGGTGCGCGAGGAAATCGTGGAAACCCTCCCGGCCGCGGGTGCGGATGAGCCCAGAAGTGGCGCCACGACCTCCGAGCCGGGAAACGGCGAGAACGGTGAAGCGGTCGGCATGCCCACCTCTGCGGCTGGCAACAAGAACGCCAGCTAATCCTGACGAATCTCGCTCTTACGGCAATTCAGCAAAAGGCATCATTAGAGGGGGCTCGGCAAGGAAGGGCAGGCGCGCGATTTCGGCGCCAGCCCGAATGACGTGTTTTTCGCGGGTGGGTTCGAGCGTCATCACAAAGGGCAGGTGCTTCTTCGGCATGGCAGGTTCTTGCAGGACCGAATCAATGTTGATGCGGTGGCGGGCCAGAATTCCGCAGACTCTCGCCAGGATGCCGGGCCGGTCTCGCACCACGAGGCGCAGGTAGGCGGCGATGGCGTTCTCTCCCGGCGGGGCGGTCTTCGCCGGGTGCCAGGTGGTATAACCGAGCGGGCTGGTCGCGGCCCCGCCTGCCAGCATGGATCGCGCGGTCTCGACCACGTCTGAGAGGACAGCGACGCCTGTTGGCTCTCCACCCGCACCCCGGCCCGTCATAGTTGTGTTGCCGCCTTTGTTTCCCACCAGCAGAACGCCGTTGATCGAACCGAAAACATTTGCCAGCGGCGATGCCTGCGGAATCATCATGGGCCGAACAAACATTTCCAGGCGACCCTGGCGGCGTCTCCGGGCCGCGGCAATCAGCCGGATGGTGTGGTTCAGCCGGTGCGCGTACGCGAAATCCACCTGGTCAATCCGCGTGATGCCCTCGACCGGGATCTTCTCCACGCGCACTGCCTGGCCGAAGCAGATCATGGCCAGGATGGCAATCTTGTATCGCGCGTCGTAGCCCTCCACATCGAAGGTGGGGTCGCGCTCGGCGTAGCCTTTTTCCTGGGCTTCGGTCAGCGCCTCGCGGAAGCTGCAGGCGCGCCGCTCCATTTCCGTCAGGATGTAGTTAGTGGTTCCGTTCAAAATGCCATAAACGGCCGTGAAGTGTTCCCCGGCCAGACCCTCGCGGATGGCGTGAAGCAGCGGCATGCCTCCGGCGACGCACGCTTCAATCCCCAGTTGCACTCCCGCGGCGCGGCTGCGCTCGGCAAGCTCCACGCCGTGCTCCGCCACCAGTTGTTTGTTGGCCGTCACCAGGTGCTTGCGGGCATTGAGCGCCGCGAAGGCGACGGTGCGTGCCGTGGTGGCCCCGCCGATGAGTTCCACCACGATGTCCACTTCCGGATCGGCGATGACCCGCTTCCAGTCCCGGGTGATTTCGACGGCGCGGCCGAGCCACGAAACGTCCTTCGCCTGGACGTCGCAAATCGTCTTCAATTCCAACCGGCAGCCCAGCCGGCGTTCCACTTCGTGCTGGTGGTCAAGCAATACCTTGGCGGTTCCGCTCCCCACCGTCCCGAAACCGATGATGGCAAGGCGGATAGTCCGGCGGGCGGATGGGTGAATGGCATCTGAGGTAGTGAATCGAATCCGCGGCTTCTTGCTCATGCGCCACCTTGCTGAGACGGAAGCAGTTCGATCTTGTTCAGATAATATCACACCGCGCCTAGTGGCAGGCAAATCCAGCGGCGACAGCCGCGGTCGTGCAAGGCGGAAGATCTGGGAATCACGCGGCTCTTCAGAGGAGTTCCTGATCGGCAACCTCGCTGTTCCTGGAGTCGGTTGACCGGGCGGAAGGGATAGCTTAGCATCCGTCCCCGCCCTCGCCAGCAAGCAACGCGCTGGGTGTGGTCTCAGATTTTGCCGGCGAGAGAGTCTCTGGGTTCCAGGCCACTCCAGAGGGGAGGAGGTTCGAGAATGCTGAAGGAATTTAAAGAGTTCGCGATGCATGGGAACGTGCTCGACATGGCGGTGGGGATCATCGTCGGTGCGGCCTTTGGCACCATTGTCACTTCATTCGTCAATGACATTCTGATGCCGCCGATCGGGCTGTTGTTGGGGAGAGTGGATTTCACCAACCTGTTCATCACCCTCAAGGGGGAGCCATACATTACCCTGGCCCAGGCGAAAGCCGCCGGCGCAACCACGCTCAACTATGGGGTTTTTCTCAACACCGTGGTCAATTTCCTGATTGTGGCGTTTGCGGTTTTCCTGCTGATCCGCCAGGTCAACAGGATGCGGCGTCAACCTGAGCCCGCGCCAGCCGCGCCCACGACCAAAGAGTGCCCTTATTGCTTCTCCAGCCTTTCGCTCAGGGCCACGCGCTGCGCCTACTGCACGTCTGAGCTGAAGGCGGCGTAGCCCGCCAAAGGAACCTGCCCTGTCGTCGGTCACCATTCGAACTCGATCCGCGTCCGTCGCGCAGAGAACTCCTCGTACGGCGCGACGCGGAGCGTGCGGACGTAGTTTGGCTGGTCGGCGTAGGCCAGGAGGATAGTGAGAATGTTCTTCCTGCCGCCGAAGGCCAGATAGGGCTCAGGCAAATAGAAATCCTTTTGCGGGCCGACCGTGACGTAGCGACCCACGAACTTGCCATTGAGGTAGAGCAGGGCGTCGCGCTCAGCCTCGAAGATGGCCTTCCACGGAATCGACCACCCCGCGGATGGTAGTTCCAGCGCAAACTCCGCGCGGCACCAGGTGAACGCCGGAACCAGTTCTTTCCCTGCTGCGATTTCATTCAGTTCTGTGGGTTTCCATCCCCCCAGCGCGAACTCGGGATCGATATCTCGCCCACGCATGGGAGCAGGAAAGCGTTGGATCTGCCAGGTATCAATCGCGGATCCTGCCTGGGGGCTTTCTCCGTACCGAACCGACTCGATGCCGCTCAGCTCTGCGAGCTCAGGGCCAAAGTTGGGACTCCCGAAGCGCTCGTAGGCAACCTCAATCGTGTTGGCGCCTGGCACCGCATACTTAGATAGCGAGAATTCGACATTCTTGTTGGCGTTTGACGCTTCCGGCACCAAGCTACCGTTCACAAAGATCTTCTTCGCGTCGTCGGCGAGTGTGGTCACAAACAGCCTGGATTCGCCATGGTAGGAGAACTGGGCGCGATACTTGATGTAACCATACGGAACGGGGCCGAGGTCTTCGAGCGCGCGCAGCGGGCTCTTTAGCCAATCCTCCGAGCTAGGCTCGTACTTCTCTGTCCAGCTTTGGACTTGGTTCAGCGTGAGGGGCCGATGGGGGAGCGGCGGAGTGCTCACGTCCAGGCGCGCCCTGCGCCAAGGGCGCTCGTACTGGAAATCTATGGGCAGGCCGTCCACACGACATTTGCGGGGTTGGGGAGGTAGCAGGACAATGAGCTGGTGCTCGCCCGGGTGGAGATCGAGCTCCGCCCACAAGCGGTTGCCCGCGGACCCACTGCCTGCCAGCAGATAACTGTCGGTGATAAAGGGAACCAGCATCGGCTTGGGTTCCTCCGCGCCAGGAACGACACTGGAAGGGAACTCCGCCGTCCAGGTGCGCAGGGCACGCTCCCGGGGGATCACAACCACCAGCAGGTGATTGTTGACCACGAGTACCTGTTCTGTCTTCTCCACGCGCACGCCGATGACCACAGATTCATACTCCTGGTCCCAGTAATTGTAGAGGAAGTCACCCTCGACCTTGGGTTCAGCTTCGGTGGCCAGCGCGATTTCCGCCACGCGCCCCGGCTCGTCGTAGAGGACGAGCAGGTGGCGGTCCAGGAGCAGGCCGTGCGCCAGGACTTCGGCGGTTGAGTAGCGCAACGTGCTACCGGCAATGGGGACCTGCACCGGCAGCATCTTCATTTCCCGGGCGCCGATCACCAATTCGCCTTCCCGCGGCACGCCAATGGTGCGCTTAGTGGGACTGGCCGGGTCCTGAAAAGTCATTTTGAAGTGCTGCTCGGCGTTGGCGTTCTCGCGGACAAACACCACCGCACTCCGGCCGCTGGCGCGTTCGGTGACACTCACATTGGGGTTGGCGGACTGCGCGATGCCTTCGAGCATCTTGGCGCGTAGGAGCACGTTCCCGAAGACGTTGAGCGAGGCCCCGATTCCGCGTGCCGCGTAGTACTTCTCCCACAGGCCACCCGGCTCGCGGATGGGCGCGGCGTAGTCATAAGTGGTGGTCATGGTCTTCGCCGCCCAATCGAAGTTGGTCCCGCCGAAGCCCATGTAGTAATTGAAATAGGTGGCGCCCTGCTCGATCACCGTCTTGGTGACCATGTTGAGTTGCGCGGCGTTCACCCCCTCCTGCTCGACCGAGAGCTTGCCGCCGAACTGGCTGAACCATCCGCCCTGGAGTTCCGTCACGCCCACGGGTGAAGTCGGCTCCTCCTGGCGCAGCTTCTGTAGCGCGGGCGGGATCCGCTTCAGAATTTCCCAGCGCGGATAGAAATTGCAGGTGTCCATGAGGCGCGCCATATCGGGGTCGGAGTTCTCGCGCGCCTGCTTCGTCCAACAGGTGATGACAGGGACGTTGATTCCTGCGTTCCAGACCATGCGGGCGAGCGCGCGGACGTAGTCGCGCTTGTCGGCCTCCGGCATGGGCGGGGATAAGTCATACTCATTTTCGGCTTGCACCATGATGATGGGCCCGCCGAGCGTTAGCTGGTGGCGCTGGATGACGGGCAACACCTGATCGAACCAGTGCTGGGAGGTCCGGATGCTTTCGGGATGATTGGAGCGGAGGGGAAAACGCTTGGCTGCCACCCAGTCGGGGATGCCGCCGCGCTGCCATTCGGCGCAGACGTAAGGCCCGGGCCGCGCAATCATCCAGAAACCCATCTCCTGCACCAGCTTGATGAACTCTTCGAACTCGCCGAGGTCGGCGCGCCCCTCCGCGCGCTCGTGGTAGTTCCAGAAGACGTAGGTCTCAAGCGTGTTGAAGCCCGCCTGCTTCAACTTCAGCAGACGGTCGCGCCAGAGCGCCTTCGGGCAACGCGGGTAGTGGAAGGCGGCGCTGAAGATGAAGGCGTCGCGGCCGTTGAGGGTGAAGCAGCTTGCGTCGTAGCGAATGATGAGGGGGTTATCAAACAGCTCCTGGCCCTGTGCAATCGGCAGCGCGGCAAGCAGGCGCGCATTCGAAGCGCCGAGCGTTCCCGCCAGCGGAGCCGCAAGAGCGTTCTTGAGGAAACAACGGCGTGATGATTTCATGGGGAATTGTCCTTACTGTCGCGGCGCTCTATGAGCGTCGTATCTGTTGAGAAGGCGGGCTCGGTAGTCACCCGCGGCGGGCTGGGACAGGCAGAGCGCTGTAACGGGGCCGAGCGCTTACGTTTTCCCGAACTGCCGCACGTGCCAATCTTCAGCATAGAGATTGAAGGGGATGCAAATTGTAGCTTGTCCCAACTGGGGTGCCAAGGATGTCGCTCACGACAAGAGAGTCAACCTCTGGAGAATGCTCGCGCGGATGCCTTTCGGTTGCAGGCCATGTTTTTCGAGTAACTCATCCGCAAGTCCTGATTCACCAAAGCAATCACGTACACCCAATCGCAGGAGCGGAGCTGCCGGACGAGTCTCGGCCAGACACTCAGCCACCGCGCTGCCCAGTCCTCCAATTATGCTATGCTCCTCGACCGTCACCACGAGGACAGCCTGGGCTGCTGCGTCTTTGATGAGGGCTTCATCCAGGGGTTTGATCGTCGACACGTTGACCACGCCCGCTTCCACACCGTCGTGAGCGAGATCTTCCGCAGCGGCTAACGCCTTCGCCACCATGTGGCCGGTGGCGAAGATCACCACCTCCTTCCCCTCGCGCAGCCACTTGGCTTTGCCGACCACAAACTGATAATCGGCGTCGAATACAGGCGGGGTAGGGTAACGCCCCAGCCGCATGTAAGCGGGTCCGGGCCAATCGGCCAAAGCAAAGGTCGCTTGTCGCGTCTCGATGTCGTCGGCCGGTGAAACAACGATCATGTTAGGCAGAGCACGCATGAGTGCAATATCTTCCAGCGATTGGTGGCTGGCGCCATCCGGTCCCTGGGTCAGGCCGTAGCTGGAGCCGACCAACTTGACCGGCAGCGACGGATAGGCGATCTGCGTGCGGATGGGCATGTAGCAGATGCCCGTGATAAACATGGCGAAGCTGTTGCAGTAGGGAATGAGACCACATGCCGCCATCCCCGCCGCCGTGCTCACCATGTCGGCCTCCGAGATGCCCACATCGAAGAAGCGATGGGGGAAGGCATCACGAAACAGGACCGTGCGGGTTGACTTGTACAGGTCCGCATCCAGTACTACAACTTCCGGCCTCTGCTTGCCTAACTCCAGCAAGGCCTCACCGTAAGCCAAACGTGTCTCCGTCGAGTCTCTCATTGAGCTTGCTCCTTGAGTGCCAATTCCAGTTCCGCCACTGCCTGGCGGTACTGCTCCTCTGTGATAGGGGCGTTGTGGAAGCCTGCCTGCCCGGCCATGAAGGACACTCCTTTCCCCTTCACGGTGTTGGCGATAATCATTGAGGGCTGGTTAAGCTGGCCATCGGCCCAGTCCAGGGCGTCGCAAAGGGCTGCCATGTCGTGCCCATCGACCTCCTTGACAGCCCAGCCGATGCTGGCCCAGCGTGGCGCCAGGGGGTCCAGAACCTTGCCACACTCGGTTGCATCCATGGCCTTCAGCCGATTGCGATCGATGATTGCCACCAAGTTTCCCAGGCACTGCTTGACTGAGGTCATCGCTGCTTCCCACACTTGCCCCTCGTGCAGTTCACCGTCACCCAGCAGGCAGTACACGCGATAAGACCTCCCCTGCAGGCGGGCGGCCAAGGCCACACCATTCGCGAAGGAAAGTCCTTCCCCCAGAGCGCCGGTACACGCCTCGATTCCCGGGAGGTAGTGCATAGCTGGGTGTCCCTGCAGCCGGCTGCCGAGGTACTTTAGGGTAGCCAATTCCTCTAGGGGAAAGACCCCCAACTTGGCCAGGGCCGCGTATTGGGCGGGCACAGAGTGCCCTTTGCTCATGACGAAGCGGTCCCTATCGGGCCACGCCGGGTTGGCGGGGTCGTACCGCATCTTGTAAAAGTAAAGGGCCGTGACGATATCGGCCGCGGAAAGCGAACCCCCAAAGTGGTGCGCCTTGTTCGGGCCCATCATACCTACAATGCACCAGCGCAACTCCGCCGCTTGGCGGCGTAAAGCATTGATCTGAGATTGAGAAGTCATAGTTTCTCCCCGTGAGTCCGGGCTTCCACGTGTGCAAGGTCCTCGAGGATCGTGATCACGGCAGAATGATCCAGGTCACCCCGGCCCGCGGCCAGCAGCGCCGCGAACAGTTCGTGGGCCAGCGCCGTGGCCGGGAGTGGAACATGGAGTCGCCTAGCGGTCTCGATGATGATGTTGAGGTCCTTGTAATGAAATCGGCTTCTAAAACCCGGCTCGAAATCACCCTGGATCACACGTGGCCCGCGCACATCCATGACCCGAGTCTGAGCGTATCCCCCACTTAGCACCTTGAGAATCACGGCCGGATCCACCCCGGCCTTGGCGCCCAATACAAACGCCTCCGCCATGCCGATGAAGTTGAGTGCAACCTGGATCTGATTACACGCCTTCACAGTCTGGCCGGCACCATTGGCTCCGCATAGCGTGATGGTCTTGCCCATCACTTGCAGAATAGGCAAGACCTGATTGAAGAGCTTCTCCGAACCCCCCACCATGATGGACAAGCTTGCGTTTTTCGCTCCCACTTCGCCGCCGCTCACCGGCGCATCCAGACAGTCCACTCCTTTCTTCTCCAGCTCCGTGGCCACCTTGATGGCGGTGGCAGGTGCAATACTGCTCATGTCCACGTAGATGAGACCGGCGCGGGCTGCTTCGACAATGCCGGCTGGACCGAGAGCAACCAGTTCCACGTCGGGAGAGTCAGGCACCATCGAGATGACGACATCGGAGCGGGAAGCAACCTCGGCACAAGT
>CAZBWJ010000011.1:47652-65132 GCA_964495535.1 uncultured Acidobacteriota bacterium
AGTCAGGCACCATCGAGATGACGACATCGGAGCGGGAAGCAACCTCGGCACAAGTCGCGCCCCGCGCGGCTCCTCGGGCAACGAAGGGCTCCACGGCTTCAGGCCGCAGGTCATGCACGGTCAGCAAATAGCCGGCATCCAACAGATGCCCGGCCATATGTTGACCCATAATCCCAAGCCCAATGAATCCAATTCTTGGTTTCATCGATATCTCCTAGAGAAAAACAGATATGGGAGCCGTCTCATGGGATGAGGACGACCTTCAGCAAGCCCATACTTCTTTGGCGTAGTTTTTCGAACCAGGCAGCTCCTTCCGCTAGCGGGGCGACGGCGCTAATCAGGCTGTCGACCTTGATGGCCCCTCGGGCCATCATGTCCAGACAGGCAGGATACTCCCCGGTGGATTGGCAAGAACCATAGAGGGTTAATTCGCGGATGACAACTCTCTGCAAGGGCAGAACGGCGGTCGGGGAGACGTTACCAATCAGAGTGAGCTTGCCACCTTTGCGTGCGCATTCGAAGGCGAGCTGCAAGGCAGCGGCCGTGCCGACCGCCTCAAAGACCAGATCCGCCCCGCCGTCCTGGTGGTCCAGCACTTGATTCACAACGTCGGGAGCATCGGCCCGCAACCCGACGTTCGCCCCGAGCTGGCACGCCAGATCGAGTCGGTTCGGCTCCAAGTCGAGAGCAACGATATGACGGCAGCCGGCAACCCGCAATGCTTGCACAAGCAAAAGCCCAATCATGCCGGCACCCACAACTACAACACTGTCATTCAGCTTAATGGTTGGGCGGCCAGCAGCATGGACCGCGATGGAAACAGGTTCCACCAGGGCAGCGTGCTCGAAGGACAGGCCGTCGGGCAGGCGATAAACACACTGCTGGGGTACGGTGACATATTCCGCAAAGGCGCCATCCTGGCGGAACTCCGCACAAGAAACACCCAGAACGCGCCGGCGGTCGCACAGGTTGATCATGCCCTTCCGGCAATAGCGGCATACCCCACAGTAGATGTTTGAATCAAAAGTGACGCGCTCACCGGCCTGCCAGCCGCGGAGCTGGGAGCCGACTTCAGCTACAATGCCGGCCGCTTCGTGGCCCATGATGACGGGGGGGATTCTGCGTCCGGTACTGCCGTCCAGGCCGTAGACATCGCTGCCACAGATGCCACAAGCCTTGACGTTCACCAGCACATCGTTCGGGCCGATGGTAGGGTCGGCCACGTCTCTGTACTCAAGCCGATTGTACGCTTCCAACACCAAGGCTTTCACAGACACCGCTCCTTTTCTGTGCTAGCTCCTGCAGCGCTTGGCGGCAAAGGGTGCCAAGAGACCATAGCTCTGGTCTTTCGAGTTCCTATCCCATACCTGCCTTCGAAATCGAAAAACGTGACGCGGGCGTCCCGAGCAGAAATACCCGGTCGCACTTGCTCAATCGCCCCATCACCCATAAACAAAACCTGAACGGCCCAACGTGATGGGGCAGAAGTGCCGCCAGCGTGGATCTCCCTTCAAGAACTGCATGCCTTCTCCGGCCGCAACACACTCTTGATGACTTCGCCGCCAATCATGTTCTCGAACGCCACCTGCCACTGGGTGAGCGGCTGGGGGGGACCCATGAGCGGTCGCGGGTCGAGTCGGCCGCTCGCAAACAGCCCAATCACTTTTTCCCAGATGGGGTAGTTGTGACTGAAACTGCCCTGGATGCGCACCGCTCGCTGCACGAGCGAGTCGAGAGAGAAATCGAGCGGCTGCGGTCCCCAGCCGACCTTGGCGATCTGGCCATTGGGCCGCACGGCCGCGAGCGCAATGGCCAAAGCGGACGAATGGCCGGCAG
This sequence comes from uncultured Acidobacteriota bacterium, assembly GCA_964495535.1. Lineage (GTDB taxonomy): Bacteria > Acidobacteriota > Terriglobia > UBA7540 > UBA7540 > JALHUF01. Next base: position 49,489 of record CAZBWJ010000011.1, read on the forward strand.
CATCCACGACCACATCCACACCCAAGCCGTCGCCCCGCGAACGGGCCACTTGGGCGGCGTCCTGCTCGCCGATGATGATCGTGCGGTCTGCTCCCAGAGACTTGGCGACGGCCAGACGTCGTTCGTCCTGTTTCAGCCCGGCGATGCCCACCCAGCCCGCGCCGGAGAGCCTCGCCATCGTGAGGCACAGCAAGCCGATCGTGCCCGGCCCCAGGACTAACACGGCGTCTCCCGGCCGAACCTGAGCCCTGACGCAGGTAGCGTTATACGCCACGCAGCAGGGTTCCGTCAGCGCCCCCATTTCCAGCGGGACCGCGTCCGGCAACCGATGCAGGCAGCGCTCCGGCACCTTAACGTAGTCTGCCATCGCCCCGTTCAAGCCGTAGCCGAACCCCCGCCGCTCAGGACACAGGTTGTATTCGCCGGTACGGCAGAGGATGCACCGTCCGCAAATCCGTGCCGCCGTTTCTGAAGTGACGCGATCGCCCTCGCGGAACTCCTTCACTTGCTTTCCCACCTGCACGATGGTGCCGCAGAATTCGTGGCCCAAGATGACGGGTACATGGACCGCCCAGCTCTGCGTGTTGTGATACTGGTGAATGTCGCTGCCGCACACCCCCACGGCTCCGGTTTCGAGCAGCACTTCGTCGTCAGCGAAGTCCGTGGGCACCGGCACCTCGCGCAGCTCTACCGCCCCGTTGCGTAGCTCATAGTGAACCACTGCCGCCATTGAACGTGTCGCCATGAAGGAAACCTCCTGGTTGCCTCAACTCTTCGAGTCGCTTGAAAAGAGAAAGTCTAATTGGGGAGTTTCCGATTTCAACTCTGTCTCTCCACAGAATTCTACGCTGGCCGCCCTGTCGACTCAAGCTCAAATCACCGTGGCCTCTTTCTGGGTGGCATCGCGGCTCGTTCCGGCCGTTGCGCTCACTTCATCTGGTCTGTTTCCCGCCTCCAACCTGCCTCATTACTAACACCTGTCCCCACTGGATGACTCTTGAGCGGTTCGATGGTTCTCTCTACTGGGTCCCTAGCCGTCCGGCAACGGTAGCGCCACAATCATCCTCAGCATGCTGCCGAACAGCCTCCGGCTCAGGTGCCAGTCAGAATTCCACAGGTTGAAGAACCGTTCCTGGTACGGATGCACCTTGATGAGCTCGTCGTTGAGTTCGATGCCGAGTCCGGGCTTGTCGGGCGCGTACGAGCAGCCGTCACGGGGCACAGGGCAGCCCGGTACGGCCTCGCGCACGCAGGTTTCGGAGAAATCGTCGAAGCACTCCTGCACCTTGAAATTGGTCGTGCAGAAATCGAAGTGGACGCTCGCCGTTGTCGAGACAGGCCCGTTCGAATTGTGCGCGCCATCACCATGGAGCGCATGTCAGCCATGGCAGCGATCTTCTTCATTTCCAGGAACCCACCGGCGTGGATGATGTCGGCCTGGGTGATGTCCAGCGCGCCGGATTCTGGCACTTCGCGAAAGCCGTAGCGAGTGAAATAGCGCTCGCCGACGCATCTCACTCGAGATCGCCAGTCCGACTTTGCTTGTCGCGGCCACTCGAAGGCGATGTGACGAAAGGTGAAATCTAGCTGAAATCCATCAGGGGGACAACCAGTATTGGGGGCGCGGCTGGAAATGATACAGCCAAGGCAGAAGAAGGAAGGGCCGGCGCGGCGGAGACGGCATGCTTGCCCGGTATGAAGCGGCAGAGAAGCGGCGATCCGTGTCGCGCGCCGGCCTCGCGGAAGGCGCAGGCGATTCTCTACGCGTAATACTGGGCGTTCTTCTCGACGGCCGCCTTGGATTGCTCGGGCACCTCGTCGAGCGGGAAAATGGCCGAGGCCTCACACACCGGGACGCATGCCCCGCAGTCGATGCAGTCGGTGGGACTTATGAAAAGCTGCGCGGCTTCCTCAAAGCCAGCCTCATCCTTGCGGGGATGGATGCAGTCAACCGGGCAAACCTCAACACACTTGTTGTCTTTCGTACACTGTTCAGTAATTACGTAAGCCATTCAACTTGGCTCCTTTGGTTGCAGTCGAGGGAGCGACGCGCAAGCCAAGCGCCGCCTCACACCTCACCAGGCCCGTGCCTGAGAGTTCTGACGACTCGGGCAGAATTGCACAGCAATTTGCCGCCCAAATGCCCGGTCAGGTGTTCGCAAACGGGCGTAATGTCCGCACACTCCAGAAGGGCATCCACAACGCCGGGTCAGTCCGTTGGATATCAATGGGTTGTACGCAAGATTTGCACGTGCCGTTTCAGACGCGGCGGGGGCCAGGATAAGGGAGACAAAGCCCTTTGGAAAGACCCCCAGAGAAGCTCAGCGACGGGCAGACGAACCCCTCGACATCCCGGGCACAGGGTGTCCGAGTGGCTGTGCCCCTCGGACGCCCTGTCCATTTCCAGCTTGGGAGGAGAGAAACGCCTAGTTCTTCGACCGCAGTTCCTGGCAGGTGAGACAATACCTGGCCCAGGGGATTGCTTTGAGGCGGTTGGGGGAAATCTCTTCGCTGCACCCTTCGCAGACGCCATAGGTGCCGCCGGCAACCCGCTTGAGTGCGCCTTCAACTTCCTTGAGCATCTGAGACCAGAGTTCGGCCGTCGTTGCCGTCAGGTCCTGCTGCGCGGTCTTGATGGCGAATTCCACCTCGTCCGGCGTCTGAAGGCTGGTTGCCAGAGCCTCGGGTGCGCGTTTCGCCGAGGCGAGCAGTTCCTGCCGCTTCTTCAGCAAGAGGTTTCGATACGGGGACTTTCGTGTTTTCACCAGTGTTGCCATTAACTCATCCTTCTTGGGGTAGCCCTTTTCTTTCTCGCCTCTTCGGATGAATGAAGAGGCCTGAAGGTTGCACGATTGTGCCATTTTTGTTGAGCTTTGTAAACGCTTTTTTTGTTATAGTCAGGTCGGTGCCAGGCGCGGGCGGTTCCATCTCTATGGAAAATATGATAGATACTGGTACGGAGGCTAAGAGGTGTCGAAACGTGACCAGATGCTAGCCCGAATCCGGGAAGCTTTGGGGCGCTTGCCGGGAAGCCCAGCCGCGGTTCCCAGCCCCGACGCCGACCTGCCTGAGTTGGGTGACGTTTTGCCCCCCATCCTCCCGTCCGAACTAGTCTCCAAGTTCGAAGAGGAGCTCCAGAAGGTGGCTGGCTGTGCCTATCGTGTGGCAACCCCCCAGGAACTCGAAGAGACCCTCCGCCGCCTGCTCGCGGCTTCCGGGGCATCCTCCGTCGCGCTTTCCCGCAACCCCCTGATCGCTAAACTCGGGCTTGAAGAGAAACTGCGGGCCTTGGGGAAGACTGTTGCGGTCTGGCCAGCGGAGAACGGTCAGGAGGCGACTTCGGAGGCAGCGCAAGCGTTCCGCGAGCAAGCCTTCTCGGCCGGAGTGGGAATTACTGGCGTCGATTTCGTTTTGGCCGAGTCAGGGACCCTGGCCTTGAGCAGCGGCACCGAAGGCGCGCAACTGGCCTCGCTTGCCCCTCCCGTCCACCTGGCGCTCTACCAACGGAGTCAAGTGGTCGGGAGCCTGGAAGAACTCCTGGAACGGCTTCCCGTGCCCCGCGACGCCATTCAGCCTGTACTCGGCCGCTCGGTCGTGTTCATCACCGGGCCCAGCCGCACTGCTGACATCGAGCAGATCCTCATTCGTGGTGTCCACGGGCCGCGGGAACTCCATGCCATCCTGGTGGAAGAGTCTTGCTTGGCCTGAAGATGCTCCATCACGGCTCTTAGATGCCCGGCGCCAGCTAGGGGAGACGCCCCAGCGAGGCGTCTCTACTTGCCCGCCTTCAACTTTACGAAGAGCTTCTCAATCTCCTCCGGGGACTCCTTTCCGAAGTAGTAGCCCACTCGATAGCTGTAGGTTTCATTCTTGGTGGTGAAGGCAGGGTAGAGGGCGCGCAGCAAGGCCGAGTGATTCTCCACCACCATCTGACTCCTTTCGGCAGGAGTTAGTAGCATCAGCGCAAACGTTTCGCCTGTCTTCTTGTTCAGCGTGCCCGCGTAGCCTGTCCGCACGCCCAGTTCGATTCTCCTTTGAGGAACGAATTCTTCCTTGGGGTGGCCGGGTGCGAACCACTGGCTGTAGTTCGGTTCATCGAAGCTGCGGAAGGGCACCGAGGTTTCGAGCACGTAGGCCTGGGGTTTCTCGACTCCATGAGGAGTCACGCTGGTCGTGGCGACCACGGCGTTCTGGTGGCCGGCGAGAGTAAGCGCTCGCTCCAGCTTCACCCCCTTCGGGTAGATGTCGGGTGCGGCGTAATCGAGTCGGACCTCGGCCTGCGGCCCGGCGCTGGAGACGATTTGGAACGAGTAGGAGCGATTGTAGAGTCCCAACCAGTTCCGCCGCGTCCATTCGGCCACGCCTTTCATATCCTCGGGTTCGAAGCGTGCCGTGAAGGAGTCGCGCATTCCGCCCACGGAATTGAAAGCATTGATATTCGATTCTTTGAGCGTCAGCGCAAATGACCTTCCACCCGCGCGGGGGCTGAGGAAGCAGCGGAGCGTACGGTTCTCGAGGACGATGTCGTCAAAGCCGTCGCGGTCGTAGTCAAGCGAATAGGCAATCGCCTCGCCCTCCCCGAGCGCGGCGAGCAGCACGCCTTCGCGCACCCGGTAGGGACCGGAGTGCAGCCGAACTTCGAAGCGATACGCTCCCGAACCCTTCGTGGGAGCAGCGCGGAGTTCCACGGTCGTCTCGACCTGCGCTGGGAGCACCAACTGAGAGGAAGTAGGAGTCAGGGTAAGGTCGGCGCCCTCAGTTGCGAGCGTCACAATTTGCTCGTGCTCCAGCCAGTTCCTGACCCTAAGCTGGAACCTGGCCTCGCCAGGCAGATTGAGGGTGGCCAGGGTTGGGTGCACGATGGGGATCGGCTGGTCCTCGCGCAGGGGAAAGTATTGGATGGGGCCCAGCGAGTAGTCGAAGGGACGGTGGATACTAACCTCTGACCGCCAGCCCCAGGTAGTGGAGGAACCGCGTTCACGGAAGCTGGCCACAAGTTCCACAGGCTGAGTCGTTGCGCCATCCGCGGGGATCTCCACGGGAAAGCTGAATTCGCGCGAGGAGCGGGCGGGAATGTGCACGCTCAGCGGCGGATTGTCCGGTTTGTAGATCGTCCCGGCGACGAAATCGAGTTCGCCCTCGAGGACCGCGGGCCGTGGGTTCTCGACGCGCAGGCGCACCGCGCGAGTCTCCCCGGCAATCCACGTGCCCCGTGCGTCAATGGTTATATGGGGGCCTTCGCGGGGATAGCTGAGTTCGACCGTGCGCACGAAGTGCGGCGGCTCTCCTCTCGGAATCTTGACGATGTACAGATGCCGTTCGGTGTCTTCTTGAACTGTTGCAGCCGCGCCGTCCACCCGGACCCCCTGAGGCTGTTCGGCCAGGCGCAATGCGACTTCGCCCTCAGCGGGAGCGGTCAATTCAAGCTGCAAGCTCGTCCCGTCGTAAGCGACGCGAGACAGTTCTGTCGTGGCGTAATAGATCTCATCCCCTGCTACGAGTCCGGGAGCTACTTCCCAGAACGAGTTGCGGAGCGGAACGCGGATGGGCAACATCAATGACTCGCGCGGCGGCACCGTCAGGCGAGGCAGGCGGAGGTAACGGCCCGCAGCGCCAGGCGTCAGGTTCTCCGCGCGCGGGTCGGTCAGGGTTATCTCGGCGCTGCGCGCCTCCTCGACGCTGAAGTTGGTGACGCCCACAAAGGCGTACTGGGCCTGCTCAAGGTCGAGTTGCTCGCGAGGATCAGCCATCAGCTCGGTCACGTAAAGACCGAGGTCCCGTGCCTTTGTCGTTTCCATTTCAGGATAGATACTGCGATGGGCCCCGGCCTCCTTCAGTAGCGCGGCCAGCGCTGGTCGGGCGGCTTTCTGGATTTCTTCCGCGTAGTCTCGCGCACCCGCGGTTCCGCCCTCTCCCAACGACAGGACTGTTCCTGGCGGCACCGACCAACGGGAAAAATCGGCGCCGAAGAACAAGATCTGCCCCTGGCCGTAAGCAAAGCGGGCACCCACGACGCCTCCCCGGTTGTCGCGCGCAAAGACCTTGACCTCCGTCCGCTGCTTCTTGGGCAGCGTCAAGACGGTGCGCGACCCCAAGGCCAGCGTCGTTGCGCCATCGGCCCATTTCAGCGGCGCGTTCCCGGGCAGTTGGTGGCCCTCACCCAGCGGCGCCAGCAGCTCGTCGAAGATTTTCCCTTTGGGTAACGACGGGAAGACGATCAAGGTGCCGCCGCTGGCCACGTAATCTGCCATCAGGCGCTGGGCTTTCTCTGAGTATCTCTCGAGGTGAGGAAAGCGCTTCAGCTCTTCCTTCGTGCTCACGAGGTTGGGTAACAGCAGGGACTGATAGCGCGGGAAGTTTTCCGGGGGAGTGTGGTCGGAGTCCACCAGCTCGAAATTGTAATGGTCGTAGACGCCCGACCAGAGGACACGGGCGGAAACCTCCGCGATGTAGTTTGCTTCCGCTGCCCTAAGCTCGGCCTGGGGAAAGGTCGCCATCGGATAAACCAGGCCCGCGTCCGCAGCGAAATGCGAAGAGGCGAGGAAAGGCCCCATCCCGGCAAGCAGCCGGCCGTTCCGGCGCACGTACGGAGCGCGCCCGGTTTCTTTCCCCGCGTAGTTCACCGCAGCTTCCCAGGTGTAGAAGTAATTGCCCCATTGCGCCTCGTAGCCGGCGGGGTAGAGGCTGTCGTTCACCGGGTAGTAGTTCAGAGCCTTGAGCCCGTTCTGGAACATCATGCGCGTGGCCATCAAGGTGTTGGTAGGATGGGTGGGCCGCGCGTAGGTATCCTTTTCATCCAGGAACCATCCAGCCTGAAACTCGATGATGGTTGGCACAAAGAGCGGTTCGGTCTTGAGGATCTCGGTCAGAAACTTATTCTTGGCCGCCTCGAAGACTGTCGAATAGCCGCCCGCGCCCGACATCTGATAGTCCTGGCCGGTGTTCCAGAAGGGTTCGGAAGTGGCGGTATTCGCTTCGGCGTTGACGCGCATGTCGGCGCCGTTCAGGTAATAAGGAATGTGCGTATCGTGTGTGGCCTCTCTGGCGTATTTGCGGAGCAAGTCCATGTACTTCCAGAAAGTCGGCCCGATGTAATTCTGCCGGCCGGCGGCTTGGTCATCGTCGATCTGGAGGTTGATCAGCGGCCCGCCCTTCTCGGCCAGCAGCGGGTTCACCAGGGATAGGACATCGCGGTACCAGTTGCGGGTGTACTTCAAGTGAATTTCGTTCTCCAGCCATTCGCTGGCGGCCTGTTCCAACCCGTCGTATTGCAGGGCGGAGGGGCGCGGGTAGCGGCCCTCCAGAACGGCCTGCTCAGACATGCGGTATTCGCCGCGGCGCAGCAGCCAGTCGGGATAACCTCCGTTGCGCCAGTCGTTGCCAGAGAACGGACCCGGACGAAAAGTGAGTTTGAAGCCCATCACGTCGATGAGCCGGAGCAGGTACTTCAGGTCGCGCCGTGGGCTGGTGCGCCCCTCAAAATCCAGGACGTCTTCTTCCGGCTGCTGCCAGTTCCAGATGGGATAGAGATCGATAGTGTTGATGCCCATCGCTTTGAGTCGGGCCAATTCTTCCGCCCAGCGGTCGCGGGGAAGGCGGTGATAGAAAAATGTCGTGCCGTGCGCGAAGAAGGGCTTCCCGTCCACCCAGTACTCCGGATGGCCGTTCACCACGACGCATTGGTTATGGGGCGTGCCCACGACCTGCTGCACGCGGTCTCGAGCCGGCAGAATCGGGGGCAGGATCAGGAGGAAAAGGATGACAGCCAGTGCGGTGTGACGAAGCTCGAAGCTCATCAAGAGAGGCACCTCGTCGGAGGAAGTATCAAGGGTCGAGACCCGGAGAGCCTTATCGTAACGCCAATCAGGCGCGACTTCCACCTGCCGGGCGGATGCGCCGTCGCCTGGGCGCAGGCGAGTGGTTCGGCACCGCGCGGGAAGTGTTAGAATTCTGACGGGGGGTGTCGGGGTGAGGTGACCCTTTCCAATTGGCCGGGACGTTTCACCCCTCCATTGTGCCCATGACCACGATGATGGAAGAAATCGCGCAGCAACCTGCGGCCTTGTCAGGCCTGCGCAAGTACTACGCGAGCCCGGGCGCGATTCCCTTCAAGGCGTTGAGGAAGCGGGTAGCGCACTGGCCGCCCACGGTGGTTTTCACCGGCATGGGTTCCTCGTTGTTTGCGGCCTATCCGGCTCAGGCATTCTTGAGCTCGCTCGGCATCCGCGCGATTGTCTGGGAGACGGCTGAACTGCTCCACCACCACTTGAAGTTTCTCGGGCCCGACACTCTGCTGGTCGCGATCTCGCAGTCGGGCGAAACGGTGGAGATCACCCGCTTGCTCGCGAGCTTGCCCGAGGGGATGGGCGCGGTGGCGGTAGCTAATGCGGAAGAGAGCGTACTGGCGCGGCGTGGCGGCCTGCTCCTGCCCATGATGGCCGGTCCCCAAAGCGCGGCCAGCACCAAAACATACACCTGCGCCGTAGCCGTCTTGATGTATCTGGCCTTTGCCATCGCGCGCAAGCCCCAGCGAACTCTCACCCAGGCACTGAAGCTGGCCATCGACGCGCAGGAGAGAATCCTTGAGCGTGCCGACGTGCTCACACCGCCCACGGCGGAGTTCTTTGATGCCCCGCCTTACGTGGTGTTGATGTCCCGCGGAGCGGACTTGGCTTCGGTCTATCAGGGCGCGCTGATGTTCAAGGAGGTGACGCGGTTCGGTGCTGAGCCTATCAGCGCGGCGCAGTTCCGCCACGGCCCCATTGAAATCATCAGCCCCGCGCACCGCTACGTGATTTTCGCCCGCCAGAGCAAGACAGGAAAACTCTTGCTCAAGCTCGCCGACGACATCCGCTCGCACGGCGGTCGAGTGCTGCTGCTGACCGACCTCGCTTTCGAAGACATCACCAACGTTCGGCTCATTCAGGTCGAGCCGATGCGCCTGGGCCTGGGTACGCTGGTGGACAGCCTTCATATTCAGCTCCTGACGCACGAGCTGGCGCGGCGCGCCGGGCGCGAGCCGGGCGAATTCCGCTTCGCCGAGGACGTGACGCGCGTTGAGTAGCACCGGCAGGCGACTGCCCACCCGACCGTTGCCCGGTACTCCTTGCCCAGCGCAGCTACCGGAGGCGCGTGATACCTCGTGCCCTTGCACTTCTCAGGGTCCCTTGAAAGTGGGTACGAGGGCGAGCCTCAGCCCTAACGGTTCTACCCAAGGAGAAAGCTGATGGACTTCAGACGCTTTGCTGTCTTTGCCGGCAAGGTCGCGGCCGCGCACGTGACCACGTATTTCCTGGCGGGAGCAATTGCCTACCCGCTGCTCACGCAAGAGTTCTATAGGGGCCCGCATCCCGTTTTTGCGACGTTCATGCGCACAGAGGCCGAGCCGGAACTCTGGAGTCATGTCGTGCGCTGGTTCCTCCCCGCCCAAATCCTGCGCGGCCTGCTCATCGCGGCTGTCTTGTATCCCCTTCTTGACACGCTGATGGCGTGGTCATTCGGCAAACGATTTCTTTCCGTCGCCGGCCTCTATCTCGTCCTGGGCTTTTGGGGCGCCACCGTGGCCGCCCCCGGCACCATCGAGGGCATGGTCTACCTGCGCCCTTTCATCACGCCTTACGTCCATCTGGTAGTCCAGCCAGAGATTGTGCTGCAAGGCCTGGGTTTGGCGATCATTGTCGCCGGGGCGATGATGCAGGCGCCACGCAAGGTAGCGTAGCGGCGGGGTTCAGCCTTCGGGATTCTCTTGTCGAAATGCCTGAAACACGAAGTGGCCATCGGGCTCTTCGCGCGGGCCGTTGTGGAACTGCACCAGCGGCCATTGAGCTAGCGGGCGATTGAATCATCGCGGCATGGATTAATTGGAGTCCCGACCTCATGGAACAACCAATCGGCAAGCAAGCCGTTCCGTTTTCCTCAATCACACAATGACTCAATCACTCAATGGTTCAATTTCTTCTGGGCCAGGTCCGAGTAGGACTGGCCGACGAGGTCGAAGGGGGCGACACCGAAGAGCTTTTGGAGCTTCCGTGCTTGTTGGCGAATTTTCGCCAGGCCGCTGGAACGCGATATGGCTTCAACTTCCACGAACTTTCCCAGACCGCGCACGCGGTCCAGGTGGATCTTGACGTTGCCGACGAGATAGATTTCCCGGCGCTTGTCCACTGCCACCAGGACACCGAGGGCGCGCGCCAGGATGGCCTTCACGGAATTGCGCCGCGGCAGGAGCATCATTTCAATGCGCGCCCGGCGGGCGCGTGGGGAGTCGGGACGCTCGTAATAGATCAGCGCATTCTCCATCCGGCCCTCGCGAAGCTTGAGTCGCCCGCGCGGGACGCGGAAATAGGTGTCCACCTGATGGTCCGTGCCTACATACCGCGCGCGCAGCTTCTTCAGCGCGGCGTGGATGAGGCCCTCATCTCTCAGTCGCGCTTTGAATTCAAAGTTGACGTGCTTCATGGCATTGGAGTGCGAGGCCTTAGCCTATACCATTTCTGAATCCACCGAAATGCCCGGGCGGGATTTCCTCAGGCGGGTTGATTTCCCCTCCCTTAGCTGGGAGAATTGGCACCGCGCAGGGCGAAGGAGGAAGCGATGAACTGGGACGAGGTGAGCCGCCGGAATTTCTTGAAGACTCCTGCAGCAGCAGGACTATCGGCGGCGCTGGACGAGTTCGGGGGCAACCTCGCCAGGGCGGCGGAAGCCCTGCCGTGGACGTGGAGCCAGCCCATCAGCGTGCTGGTCTCCGGGTGTGACCGGCGCGAGGTGCTCGACTACAACGTCTATCTCGCCAAGACCTTCAAGCCCATGCCCGAAAGCGAGCAGTTGGCCTTGCTTGAACGGACGAAGCCCCGCGGGGGCGGCGAGGCCGAGCATTGCAAGATTTGGACTGATTGAGCGAGCCAGACTTCAACCCTGCGGCAGCGGCGGTCTATGACCGTCGCCCAACTCCGGCACGGGGAAAGCCCTGCCGTGGACCCGCGATGAAACCCCGATTCCGCGCACGCTGGGACCTCACGGCGGTCGAGGCACGGCGCCTTCAGGAGCGGCTGTGCGCGCGCGTGGTATTGAAGGACGATTTCCCATCCATCCGCTTCGTGGCGGGCGCGGACCTGGCATTTGACCCTGCAACCGAAATCGCTTTTGCGGGCGTCATTGTCTATCGCTTCCCGGCGCTGGAAGAGGTGGAGCGGCGCAGGGCGCGGCGGAAGCTCCGGTTTCCCTATGTTCCGGGTTTGCTTTCCTTTCGTGAAGGTCCCGTGTTGCTCGCTGCCTTCGCCCGCCTGCGCACCGAGCCGGACTTGATCCTCATTGACGGTCATGGCCTGGCGCACCCGCGCCGGTTTGGCATCGCCTGTCACCTTGGGGTGCTTTTCGACAAGCCCACCATCGGCTGCGCCAAGTCGCTCCTGGTGGGAGAGCACGCCGAGCCCGGCGCGCCCGCGGGTTCCACCGCGCCCCTTATCCTGGGCACTGAACAGGTGGGCGTGGTGCTGCGCACGCGCGACAATGTGAAGCCTATCTACGTCACGCCGGGGCACCGAGTTTCGGTGGATTCGGCGCTCGAGTTGGTGCGGTCGTGCCTGGACGGCTTCCGCCTTCCCAAGCCGACCCGAGAAGCGGACCACTACGTGCGCGACCTGCGTCGTGCGTACCAGCGAGGATTGTAGCGGCGGGCTTATCCCGCCAAGGCGTGGCTTCGTTACTCATCCCGACATAAGGCGTCGGGACAGGTAGAGCGCCGCTACAGGCGCCGGGTGCTATAATCCTCGGCATGAAAAACCCCGGTCCTTCCAAGTCCTCCGGCCCGCCCACACCGCTCCGCCAGAAGGCGCAGCTAATGTCGTCCTCGGAGATTGAGCGCACGCTGGTGCGCCTGGCGCACGAGATCGTAGAGCGCCACAACGGCGCCACCGGCCTGGCGTTCGTCGGGATTCTGCGTCGGGGCGTGGCGCTGGCCGAGCGCTTAGCCAAGAGAATCTCGGAAATCGAGAAAATCACTCCTCCGGTGGGGAAGCTCGACATCACCTCTTACCGGGACGACCTCTCACCCGTGGATCGGAAGTCCATCATCCAGCGGTCGGAGTTGCCGTTTCCCATGGAAGACAAGAACGTCATTCTCGTGGATGACGTGCTCTATACGGGCCGCTCCACGCGCGCGGCGCTGGACGCACTGGTTGACCACGGCCGGCCCCGGTGCGTCGAACTCTGCGTCCTGATCGACCGGGGGCACCGCGAACTCCCCATCCAAGCCAACTACGTGGGCCGCGTCGTGCAGACCACCGAGAGCGAATCCGTGGAAGTCCACCTGCGCGAGGTGGACCGCGAAGAGCGCGTGGTGCTGTGCGAGAAGGGGCCGACGGAGGGGCCCCAAGTTCAAGCGGCGTGAATTCCTCTCCGGGCCTCCGCCCGGCCAGCTTCTCACCTAGGGCCAGAATCGCCGCTTCGGGCCGCCCGGCAGTGAAAGGTGCGGCGCTAGTGCCATTCCAACTTAGTGAGCCTGTGCATTAAGCGGACGCACCTCCAACCCAGGCTCGTCCCGTTCCAACTCGCCGGGTCCGTTCCCAGCTGCCCGACCCCGGAAGATGGAACGGGACTCGCCCCTTCGCTCGCGGAGAGTCACTCCGAATAGTTGGAACGGTATTAGACGTTAACTGCGCTTTATCTGACGGTGGCTGGTGAGTTAAGGGCCTTTACTGGAACCTCGCCAGACTTTGATGACCTTGCCTGTTTGCGCGTCGAGATCAACGCCACAATATTGGGCGGTCGATTTGTAGAAGAAGATATAGCTCCAGACAGACTTATTTGTTTCCTTGTCCCAGTTGATGACGGCGGTCGGGTCCTTCGTTTTGTTCAGGGGAAACTGAGCCGAGGCAGCCGGGACAGCCTTCTCGACGACCCAGTCGCTGTCCACGATGTTTGCCGGAACAGGAGTGTCCCCATAGACAACCCGAAATTGCCTGAGTTCCGCCTGGCTGCCGCCTTTCCAGATGTTCTCCTTGCTGACGTTCCCCCAGGGGTCGATCTCCATATCGAGCCGATAAAGCTGATCGGCAGGGCTTAGGAAGGTAAGAAACCAGTAGGATGGGACCCCCTGGTTATTGATGTATTGGCCCACGGCGCGCACCAGGTAGGCATCGCCATGCCACTTCTGCGCGGCCCTCAGTGCCTTTTTCCAGAGAGTCTTGAAGGTGTACTCCGGCGGGGCTCCACCCACACTCATCGCCTTGCCGTCGGCAATAGTGCCGAGGGTCGGTATGGGAACACCATTAACCACATTTCCGGTTGCTGCCTGCTGCTTTGCGGCCGGCGATCCTCGACGGCTGGCCTGGTCAGGGGGCGGGGAAGTGCTTCCCACGCCATTACATCCCATAGTGATGCAACCGAGCAGGAAAAGAAAACCCGCGACCCGCGTCACACCCAAGAGTTCGCGCGGCGACCTATTGGGAATCTCCATCCTTGATAGCTCCTTGTCTAAGATGTACTAGAGAAGGCGATTTCAATTCTCCAACCCACCGGCGGCGAATTCCGCTCCTACAAAGGGACTTTCCCCCAGCAAGAACACCGTTGCGGCGTTGTTGATTTTAGTCTTGCCAAAACAACTGCGTCCCGACCAGCCGCCTCTTTTACTCAGGCGGCTGGCCCGTCGTTCAGTATGAAGCCGTCAAATGCCACAAACAAGCGGTTTCAGGCGGAACGCAGGGCGCTGCCTTGCGATGCGGCCCCCCCTCATTCCCCGCGGCGGCCCCACGACTTTTGTCATAGCCATCACACACCGCCGGCGCTACGCTCTGGGGAAGGCGAGGATAAGGAGAAAAGACACCATGGACACAGCCACGGCAGTCCTACGCAAGGAACACGAAGCCATTCTGAAGATGCTCGCCGTCACCGAGGAGGTGGCGCGGCGGCTGGAGGACGGGGAGCGGATCGCTCCGGACACCCTGGCGAACTTGCTCGAGTTCTTCCGGTTATTCGCCGACAAATGCCACCACGGCAAGGAAGAAGACCTGCTGTTCCCGCAGTTAGAGAAGAAAGGGATGCCTCGCGCGGGAGGCCCCATCTGGGTGATGCTGACCGAACACGAACAAGGGCGGAAGCTCATCCAGCAAATGGCGCGGGCCACGGAAGCCTACCCGAACCAGCCCGAAGCGGCCGGCCACGCCTGGGCGCAAGCGGCTGGCGGTTACGCCAGCCTGCTGCGCGCCCACATCGACAAGGAAAACAACGTCCTCTTCGTCATGGCCGAGAAGATGCTGACGCCGGACGAGCAAACGGCGCTGGCGGAGGGCTTCGAGAAGATCGAAGTGGAAAAGATGGGCGTCGGCACGCACGAGCGTCTGCACGCCGTGATGGCCAAGCTGATCAAGGAAATTCTGCCCTCGCAGTAGAGACGTTCCGCCGGAGGCCGCCTCAAGGCGCCTGCTGTAGCGGCGGTGTCCTCACCGCCGCTCGCCGTGCCGCCGCTGTGGGTTCCTCTGCCTGCCCTCCCGCAGCCGCGCCGATGGTGTACAATTCCTGGTTGAACGCATGAGATAGCGGAGATTCCGGTCGGAAGGAGCACCCATGAAAACCAATCCCCGATGGCCGAGCGCACCCATCATTCTGCTTCTGGCAACCATGTTTCCTTCGGTTCTTCTGGCGGGCGCCTCGGGGCCTGTCAAGCAGGCTTTGACCAAGCTCCTGTTGGGTAAGGAAGTGAAGGCCCTGACGCAACTGCCAGCGACTAAAGAGGGAGTGAATATCTACTTCACGCCGCCCGAAGGAAAGAACTGGGACCAGCGCGGGTTGAACGTGAAAGACCTCACCAAGTGGCTGAAGGAAAGAGGCGTGGGCGTTGAGTCCAACGAAGTGGTGAGCATCACGGACGTCAAGATCGGCGGGGACATGGTGGAGATTCACCTGGGTGGCGGCGGGATGGGCCGCCGGGGCAGCAAGCATGCCCAGGAAACGACCCCGGGCTTCAAGCGCGCGGGCGGCTCGCGCATCAACTTCCGGTACGGACGAGGCATCACCGACGCCGAGCTCCAGCCCCATGCCTTCCTCGACTTCATGGGGCGCGTCTTGGACGTCAGCGAGATCCGCGAGGAAGCGGCCCGGCGCGATCTCCCCCCGGAAGTCCGCCGCGCCCTCGAGGCTAAGACCGTCAGCGAGGGCATGACCTACCAGATGGTGTTGCTGAGTTTTGGTGAGCCGGAGCAGAAGAAAATCAACGACAGCCAGCCCGGGACGCTCTCCGAAACCTGGTACTACATGAAGGACGGCCACCGCTGGGTGCTCGAGTTCACTAACGGCAAGGTGACGAAGATAGAGCAGTATTGAGACGACCCGAACGCGCGAAAGGGCACGGCTTCAGCCGTGCCGAAGAGGGCTTCCTTGAATGATCGCCTGGCGCCGCGGTGTTGCAGCGGCCCCAGGCGATCTTGGAGAAGGATGAGGGAAAACCGATGAACCGGGACGGATGAATCCGTGCCCTTTCACTTGCGGCAGTGGGAGGCGCGGCACGTCCTTTGTCCCGTACGTTTGTGAACAGGGCAAGAAACCCCCCGGTTGGGACGGCACCAACTGTGGCTAGCCACCGGCGTGCTCCCCGCTATCCTTCCATCACATAACGGTGATTGCAGCAATCGTGCCCCTGCATCAACGTC
>CAZBWJ010000011.1:65232-67123 GCA_964495535.1 uncultured Acidobacteriota bacterium
CTATCCTTCCATCACATAACGGTGATTGCAGCAATCGTGCCCCTGCATCAACGTCTTGGTGCGGATCATCTTCATTTTCGGGTTGAAGGCCGCGGCTGCGGCATAGTCACCATGGCAGATGGTCGCATACCCAATATCGGCCGCCTCCGCCTCGCGAAAAGTCTTGGCCCAGAGGCATTCCGTGACTTTCATTTCAGCGGCTTTCTCGGTGTCTTCGACAACCTCGCAAGTCAGGACATGCTTCACTAAAGCGCCGGGGTCTTTCAGAGGCGCAACGAACGTGGATGGGTTCTTGACGGCCAGCTTCTGCGCGTATTTTTTCGTTTGCTCGATGCCGACTTCCGAAGCAGCTTTCTTCAGCATCTCGATGAATTTCTCTTTTCCAATGTCGTTCGCCAGGGTCTTCAGCAGAGGAATGAATCCGTCCTTGTAAGCGAATTTGTACACCTGTTCAAAACTCATCTTGGAATCTTCCGTGAACTTGTGCTTGGGGGATGGGGCCTGCGCGTTGGCCTGCACGATGCCGAGCGCGGATAGCGCCGGGCAGCCGAGGCAAAGCAGTGTCCCGGCGGGTAAAGCATTCGTCAGGAACCGACGGCGGCTGGATGTGCACGTCGCATCTTTCATGTCCATACTGACCTCCCTTGGCCGATGACGTTTTGCGGGGACTACGACTTCCAGTCCAGGCTTGCCGGGATGATAACCGCGTGAGTCTGGTTTTTCAACTCATGTGCCCCGTGGGTTGACTTGCACTGCCACCATGCAAGCAGTGAGATTCCGGATCACCAGACCATGGCTAGATCTAATGCTTTTTCTATCCCTCACCGCCCATGCAGGTCAAGGCAACGCAGGCTGAACCTGACTCTGTTCGAAGCCGGCGGGAAGTGGGGATACAAGTATGCCCAAGGCAGGTGCGGTTTCTAGGTTTGGCCGGGGTTTCCTCAGTCCCGCTGATACACCCGGACGTAATCCACGGTCATGGTCTGCGGGAACACGGTGGAGGCGTCGGGGTTGCCGGGCCATTCGCCCCCCACCGCCACGTTGAGGAGGAGGAAGAAGGGATGGTTGAAGACCCAAGCCTTGCCGGCGGGGAGGTCGGCCGGCGTTACAGTGTGGTAAAGGATGCTGTCCGCATAGAACCGGATTTCGCTCTGCTCCCACTCCACGGCGAAGACGTGGAAGTCGTCGGCGAAGCGCTGGCTGCCAGACATGGTGTACGAGCCCGTGAGGCCGGAGTCCGAGTAGCCTGGTCCGTGGACCGTCCCGTGAATCGTGGAGGGCTCGCTCCCGATGTTCTCCATGATGTCGATCTCGCCGCAGTCCGGCCAATCGACCTGACCGAAGTCGTTGCCCAGCATCCAGAAGGCCGGCCAGAGTCCCTGGCCGTAGGGGATCCTGATGCGGGCCTCGAAGCGGCCGTAGGCCTGCTGGAAGAGGCCCGCCGTGGTCATCCGCGCGGACGTGTAGTCACGCGTCCTGCCGTCCGCCGGGTTCGTGTAGGTCTCCTTGATGGCCTTGATGACGAGCATGCCGTCCTGGAGGTAGGCGTTGTCGGGGCGATTGGTGTAGGTCTCCAGTTCGCGGTTGCCCCAGCCACCGCCGCCGACGTCGAACTTCCATTTGCTGGCGTCGGGCAGCGAGCCGTTGGCGCCGTCAAACTCATCGCTCCAGACCAGCACCCACTGCTTCGCTGCCGCAGGCGGAGGCGAAGGCGAAATCGCCGAGTTCCCTCCGCAATCCGCCAGCAGCAAGCATAGAGCGGACATCACGATCCAGCCCCCTAAGGCGCGTTGGCGAGTCATGAAGCGTTTCCCGAAGTTCGATGAGCAATCACGCGCCCTGAGTATACCCTAACTTGTAGCGCCCAGCAGAGGTCTTGCTCCGCGCCGGG
>CAZBWJ010000012.1:0-6507 GCA_964495535.1 uncultured Acidobacteriota bacterium
CACCAGTACCCAGGCGTGCTTCGGCTTGACTTGATTTGAGGCCTCGGGTTAAGGTTACTGATTGACCCTTTGCGGCAATTTCTGACAGGGAGCAACGGCCTTTGAAACGAACCTTTCAGCCCAACCGGCGGCGCCGGGCCAAGACACACGGTTTCCGCGTGCGCATGAAAACTCCCGGAGGTCGGCAAGTCCTGAAGCGTCGGCGGCGAAAGGGCCGCTCCCGCCTGACTCCATGAAAGCCTCTGCGGCGCCGCAAGCTTTCCCCAAGGAATTCCGACTTCTCCGGCGGGGCGAGTTTCGGCGAGTTTACGATGAGGGGCAGCGCCGGAGCACGTCGCTATGCGCCATCTTCTTCCGCCCCAACGGCCTTTCCTGGACCCGCTTGGGGATTACCGCGCCAGCGCATCTGGGGAGCGCCGTGGTTCGCAACCGGGCGAAGCGGCGTCTGCGGGAGCTTTTCCGCCGCCACCGCGCGGCCATTCCGGCAGGATGGGATATCGTCTTGAATCCCCGCGAGGCAGTGGCGACGGTCGCGTTGCCGACGCTCGTTCGGGAAATCCTGCGTCTCTTTCCCAATCAGGCGCCGCCCGGATCTTCGGGGGAGTCCCGGCCACAATGAAATCCGCCGCGTTGGCCCTCATCCGCTTCTACCAGGTCTGTCTCTCCCCTGTGCTGCCCTCTTCTTGCCGCTATTACCCCTCTTGCTCGGCGTACGCCTATGAGGCGGTGGAGAAGTGGGGCCTGTGGCGCGGGGTGGGAATGGCTTTCCGGCGGCTCCTCCGCTGCCGCCCCTTGGGCGGACACGGCTACGACCCAGTACTGTGAAGGGCAGGTTTCAGTGGCCAGGTGTCAGGTGTTAGGGACGTCGAGACTTGCTGTTCAGGGTCTAGCGCCCGAAACCTGAATTGGAAGGAAGCTTCCTTAGAATGGACGACAACAGCAAGAAAGTGGTGCTAGCCTTCGCACTCTCCTTCGTCATCTTGGTGGTGTGGTACCGCTTCTTCATGCCGCCACCGACCCCACCCCCCAAGAAAGCCGCACCTGCCGCCCAAGCTCCTGCTGCGACCGCCAAGCCCGCGCCCACCGCGCCAGCTCCCGCGCCGGTGGCCCTCCGCGTCCAGCAAGGGTCCAAGGCCGAAGAAATTGTCATCGAGGGAGATGTCTCTCGTGTGACCCTCTCCACCGAAGGCGGTGTAATCAAGGGTTGGGTGTTGAAGAAGTACCGGGACGAAAAAGGGAAGCCTTTGGATGTGGTTAACCGCGCCGCGTGCGAGACCCTCGGCTTCCCGATGAGCCTGAGCTTGGCGGATCCCGAGCTCAGCAAGAAGGTGAACGCTGCGCTTCTTGTGGCCACCCCTTCGAATACCTCACTCACCGCTCCGGCCCAGGTGGACCTCAGCTATGGCGACAGCAAGATCCAGGTTCGCAAGCGCTTCTCCTTTGGACCCAGGTATGAGATCCACGCGGAGGTCAGCGTCTTCGACGGCCAGCACTACTTGCCAGTGGAGGTCGCCTGGTC
Organism: uncultured Acidobacteriota bacterium; assembly: GCA_964495535.1. Taxonomy (GTDB): domain Bacteria; phylum Acidobacteriota; class Terriglobia; order UBA7540; family UBA7540; genus JALHUF01. Next base: position 1,520 of record CAZBWJ010000012.1, read on the forward strand.
GGGCGGCTTTGGCGATCAGTCGGTACCTCAAAGGGTCAAGGATTCACTCAATCATGTTATCTACGGGACGGTCGACAAGTTTGAGAACGCACCGCAGCGCAAGCTGGATGAGGACCGCACAATTCCCGGTCCGTTTCAGATGGCCGGGATGGTGGACCGTTACTTCGCCAATCTATTTCTTCCTGACTCCCCGGACCAGATTTCCTTCCGCATTGGCCGGCGAGTCTGGGATCCGCCCAACTGGAAAGAGAAGGAGAAACCCAAAGAGGCTTTCGCCGCGCTGGCCAGCCAGCAGCCGCAGCCCCTCGCGTTCCGTTTGTTTGTGGGGCCCAAAGACTTGGACGTGCTGCGGGCCATGAATCCTCCGCTCGATCGCCTGGTGGATTATGGGTGGTTCAGTTTCGTCGCCAAGCCGCTCTTCCTGGGGCTGCGCTATCTCCATGACCACTGGCTCCACAACTACGGTTGGGCGATCGTGATTCTGACGATCGTTATCAACCTGGCCATGTTTCCTCTGAAGCTGAAGAGCATTCGCTCGGCCCAGGAGATGCAGCGCATCGCCCCGCTGGTGAAGGGTATCCAGGAGAAATACAAGGGCTACAAGTTCAATGACCCGCGCAAGCAGCGCATGAACCAGGAGGTCATGAAGCTCTACCAGGAGCACCACATCAACCCGTTGGGCGGCTGTTTGCCCATGGTGTTGCAGCTCCCGTTTCTCTACGGTTTCTACAAGGTGCTGGATCTCTCCATCGAACTGCGTCACGCGCCGTGGTTCGCGTGGATTAAGGACCTTTCGGCGCCGGACCATCTCTACATCCTGCCGACGCTGATGATTATCACCACCTTCATCATGCAGAAGATGACGCCGATTGCCTCCGCCGACCCGGCGCAGCAGCGAATGATGATGATCATGCCCATCGTTTTCGGCATCATGTTTTACAGCTTCGCGAGCGGCCTGGTCCTCTACTGGTTGACCGGCACCGTCGTGGGTATCGCCCAGCAGGCGTTCATCAACAAAATGATGCCCTTGGCGCAACCAGCTCCGGTCCTGCGCAAAGCTGCCAGCGCCAGAGAATGAGCTCCCATGGAAGGTCAATCCGCTCCGACGCCAGCCCGCCCGGTCGAAAGCTTCCTCGGCCCCATTGAATCCCTGGTCCAAGAACTGATTCGGACCGGAGGGTTCGAGTTAGCCTTCACCATCCGGAAAGTCGCTGCGCCGGAAGAGGACTTTGAAGCGCCGGCGTTCGTGGTGGATTTCACCGGACCCGACTCGGACCTGCTGCTGGAGAAGAACGCCACGCTTCTCAACGCTCTGGAATACGTGGTGCTGAAAGCCGTCCGCCTGGAAGAAGGCCTCTTTGGGAAAATCACCTTCGACTGCGGCGACTGGCGGCGCTCGCGGGCGGAGGAACTGAAGCTGATGGCACAGGTAGCGGCACAGCGGGTTGTCGAAACCGGAGACCCCTTCACTTTGAATCCCATGAGCCCGCGCGAACGGCGCATCATTCACCTGGCCTTGAGGGAACAGCCGCAGGTGCGCACGGCGAGTGAGGGCGTAGGGCCGGAGCGCAAAGTCGTCATCCACCCCGCCTCGCCTCCGGCACGCAAACGGTAACGGGGTGTGGCGGCCGACGTGGAAGGCCGCCACTCCAGTCGTGCCGCTGGCATCCACCCGAGAGTTGTTTGGGCTTCCGCCCTTGGGGTCTGTGCTGCGGCTGAAGCCGCGCGAGGGATTTGACCGAAGTGCAGGGCCCGTGTCAGCATGGCTCCCGATAGAAGGCATCGGGACAGGTTCCGCCATGCCCTTCCGAGCGGGTCTCCATCATGAGCACTGAAGACACCATCGTGGCCATCGCGACGCCGGCGGGGCGTGGCGGCATTGGCGTGGTGCGCCTCTCGGGAGAACGGGCCATCGAGATCGCCTCCGGGCTCATTCGGTTCCCGCAGCTCCCCCTCCAGACCCAACACGCGACGCTCGGCGTGTTCCACGACCTGCGCTCCGCCCGGGCCTTGGACGAGGTGGTAGTCACCTGCTTCCGCCGACCGCACTCCTACACCGCCGAAGACGTTGTGGAGATCTCCTGCCACGGCTCGCCGCTGATCTTGAAGTTCTTGGTTGAGTGTTGCCTGGAAAGAGGCGCGCGCACTGCGGAGCCCGGTGAGTTCACCCTGCGAGCCTTCTTGAACGGCCGTATCGACCTCACCCAGGCAGAAGCCATCCGCGACCTCATCGAGTCACGTACGCTCTACCAGGCACGCGTGGCCGCACAGCAGATGGAGGGTGCCGTCTCCGCGCGCCTGAAGCCTCATAAGAAAGTCTTGCTGGACCTCATCGCCAGGCTCGAAGCGGGAATCGATTTCGCTGAGGATGACGTCGCTGTGATGGATTGGGCGGAAATACTCGCCCGCCTCGACACCATGCGCGCGGACCTCGAGAAATTGGTCGAGGGCTACGAGTACGGGCGGATCGTTCGCGAAGGGCTGAGCCTAGCCATCGTCGGCAGGCCAAATGTCGGCAAATCGAGCCTGTTTAATCGCCTCTTGAATGAGGACCGCGCCATCGTTACCGCCACTCCCGGCACCACGCGCGACCTGGTGGCCGAGAGCGCCAACGTGGGTGGCATCCCGCTGCGTTTCGTCGATACCGCAGGCATCCGCGAAGCCAGGGACGAGGCGGAGCGAATCGGCGTCGAAAAATCCTGGCAGGCCGTTGCCGATTCCGATCTGCGACTTCTGGTGGTGGACGCCTCCCAGGCCTGGCGCGACGAAGACACGCGGCTGTTCCAGAAGGTTCGCCCCCTGGGGCCGCTGCTCGTTGCCTGCAACAAGTCGGACCTTCCGCCACAGATTTCGCATGCCGACCTTGCGCCTTTGATCGTGCAGGAGGCCGCAGGCGCTGCCCTGCCCATGGAGATCGTCTGGACTTCAGCCTTGACCGGCGACGGGCTGCCGCAGCTCCGGGAGAGGATCCTCGCCCTCGCCGCCCCCGAGCGCGACTTCGGAGGCGAGGGAGAGTTCATCACCAATCTCCGCCACCAGCAGCTCATCAAGGATTCACTTCGCGCGCTGGCCAAAGGACGGCAGGCCGCCGTGGAACAAATCCCGCACGAGATGCTTCTCCTTGACCTCTACGATGCCCTGCGCCCGCTCGACACCCTCACCGGCGCCACCTACGTCGAGGACCTCCTCGACATCATCTTCTCGACCTTCTGTGTGGGGAAGTAGAGACGACCCAAAGGCTGGCCTGCGCGCGGTGGCGCGCCGGAGACGTTCCAGCGGAACGTCTCTACAAGCCTATTTTCTTTAGATAATTGTCCAGCTCGCGGACTCGGAAGAGTTTGGCCAAGACGCCCGTCAGCAGGAAACCCACGGCGCTGGCCAGCACGAGCACGAGCAGGGCCTTCCCGGTAGTCTGCCAGCCGACATGGGTTCCGAGCCACCTGACCAGCTCGAATGTAGCGAGGGCGGCGAGCGCCGAGGCCGCACTCACTTTCAGGAAGAAGACGACCAAGTTGCCGGCTTCTTGGTTTGCCGTCCGGCGAATCAGGAAAGCGAAAAGGACGACCGTATAAGCGATGATGCCGCACGAACTCGCCAGCGCCAGACCCAGGTGCTGGCTGCGGTGGACCAGCAGCCAATAGACCGGCAGGTTGAGAAAGGTCAGGGCCGTGCCGACCCACGCCGGGGTCAAGGTATCCCGGGCCGCATAAAAGGCTCGCGCCAGGATGCCCTGCGCGCCCCAGGCGAACATGCCGATGGAAAAGAACACGAAGGTGGCTGCGGTCGCGTCAAGGTCCAGCCCGCGCAGGCGCGTGTGGGAGAACACCAGATAGACCAGCGGCTTCGCCTGTGCGATAGCTAGGGCAGAAATCGGCACGAGCAGCAGTAACAAGCCCTTCAGGGTGGAATTGAGCGTGCGGTTCATTTCCTCGAATTTCTTTTCGGAGTAGAGCTGCGCCAGAAAAGGAAACGCTGCCACTCCTACTGCTTGGCCGACAACCCCGAGCGGAACGCGCATCAAGGTTTTGGCATAGCTCAGCCAAGTTATGGACGCGGGCTGAAGGTAGGAGCCAAACCAGCGCACGATCCAGTCGTCGGTGAAGACCAGGGACAGCGCGAGCATGATGGGGATCGTCAGCCTGACGAAGAGGCGAAAGCCGGGATGCGCCAGGTTGAGGTTCGGCGCGAACCGCGCTCCGGCCCGGCGCGCCCCATAGATTTGCAGGAGCAAGTTCCCCGCCAGCGCTCCCGCCAAAACCCCGAGGGCGAATCCGGTGATGCCGATGCGGGAGGAGAGCAGGACGCCTCCCAGGATGATGGCCACGTTGTAAATGATCCCGGCGAGCGAGGGCACGACGAACTGGCCCTTGGCGTATTGGACCGCACTGAGGATGCTGCCCAGGTAGAAGCAGACTTGCGCCGGCAACATCAGCCGCGTCAGGAAGATGACGCGGGCTTTCTGGGCGGGGTCGAATCCCGGGGCGATGAGCTGGACAAGCTGAGGCGCGAAGATTTCTCCCACCACCACCAGGGTCACCAGCACGAGACTCATCAGGGTGATGACCGTGGAAAAAACGCGCCACCCTTCCTCCTCGCGTTTCTCCGCGACGTATTGCGCGAAGACGGGAATGAAGGTCAGGCTGAGGGAACCGCCGGCCACCAAGTAGTTCAGGAAATCGGGCAGGGTGAAGGCCGCGTAGTAGGAGTCCGTAATGGCGTTCGACCCGATCTGGCGGGCCACCGTCCATTCGCGGAAGAAACCCAACGCCCGGCTCACGAGCACGCTGGCCATCACGATGCCGGCCGACTGCATGATGCGCCGGGTCACGGCGGGGGTTGTCATCGGCGAAGGTGTATCACGATTTGCGGCCTTTTGCCTAGACGGCGGTCAAGCTGGCCCAGCAGGGTTTACTCTGACACCTCGCCGGACAGGAGGGGATGGGGAAATCTGTGGCGACACGCCCGGCAGCGCGCCATCGGACCTCGGC
>CAZBWJ010000012.1:6607-51287 GCA_964495535.1 uncultured Acidobacteriota bacterium
AGGGGATGGGGAAATCTGTGGCGACACGCCCGGCAGCGCGCCATCGGACCTCGGCCGATGAGGCGTTCCCACCAACGCCGGCGAGAGCGGCGGTAGTCCTTGCTGCCACAGCGCGGACAGGCATCGGCAGCAGGCGGTTCGGAACCAGCGTCATCTACTTCGGATGCTTCGTGCCTCTCTTCATGCCTGGGGAGGAGCCGCAGGCGGCGGCAGCGCGAGCATTTGCGCAGACGATAACCAAACGCTTTGGCCACTGTGTACCAGAAGCCGTGCGGGAACGACTCGGTCTTCTCGGCGCCGCAGTGGGGGCAGGGCTTTGCCATGGAGAAGATGGTACAGGATAGCGGAACGCCTGAGATGGCGCAAGGAGTCCCAGGAGGGCATGGCTGGCCGTGAGGCGCGCGGAGGACGCTACCCGGACGGAGGTCGCTGAATCCCTGGCCGCGCCATCGTCTGGCCCTCTCAGGTTTGAGTAAAAGGGGATTCCGGGAAGAGGAAGAAGAAGCTGTTTTCGGAACCGCGAGGTCAGCAGCGCGCTCTCCTAAGTGCCTGAAGTGGTGCCGGTAATGGGGAACACGTTGGGGGCGCAGTGCTTCTCCACAAACTTCAACAAGTGCTCGCGGGTTTCCTTGCTCAGGGCGATGAACTCCACGGCCATGCCAATCTGCGATTCCACCCGGCGCACGATAGCTTTTACCTCGATGTCCGTCTCCAGGCCCTCGCCGCGCAGCCGCATGTCAATCAGACGGCCCACGGGGAAGGGGCGGTCCTCCTCCACGAAGGCCCCGGTGGGGCTCAGGTCCCGGATCACCGAGCGGATTCCAGGATACTCAGCCACGATGGCCTCGGGGGGAATGATGCGGAGGTCTTGGCGCCGGTCCAACTCGGACACGGGCTCCAGCGTTTCGAGGACTTTGTACTGTTCGATCGAGGCGGCCACCCCGAACCGTCGGGCCAGAATCTCGCTGCGCAAGATCCGGCCGCTGCACCAGAGCTTGAGCGGGTCAGCGGCGGTCAACTCCCCGGGGAAGACCACCTCGAACCGCACGTCCAGAGCCGGAGTCAAGGGATGCTCGACGTAACTATAGATCCCCCTGCGGGAGACGTCCCGCGTGGTGCCGCGGGCGCGACGGATCTGGTCTTCCTCGGTGTCCCACTCCAGGCTGATGGGCAAAGCGGTGAAGACCCGGGGCATGGCTCGCCGTTCGCTACCCATCGTGTGCTTCTCCTCTCAGGCTGACGCGGGCGCAAACGACGACAGCAGTCCCGCCATGTCCCCGTAAGCTTTGTCCACCGCCTGCACAACTTCCGGAAGGAATTGTGTTCCCTGGTTAGCGCGGATCTGCTTGAGAGCAACCTCCAGCCGGGTGGGGCTGCGGTAGGAGCGTTTTGAGCAAATGGCGTGCAGCGTATCCGCTGCCGCAATGACGTTAGCTTCCAGCCGTAGCTCGGTTTCTCCCAGCGGATACCCGCGGCCGTCTGGGCGCTCATGGTGGCGCAAGCAGATAGACGCGACTTCCGGATTAATGGGGCACAAGATGCGGAAGGAGTGGTAGGGATGCTGCTGCAACAGCACCCACTCCTCCGGCGTTAACGGCCCCTGCTTGGTGAGGACTTTGTCCGGGACGTGAATCTTCCCCACATCGTGCAGCAATCCCGCGAGCGCTACGTCCAGACCCAATACCCGCCCGATTTTCTCTGCGATCTTCTTGACCGACTGGCAGTGGGTTGAGGTGTAAGGCTCTTTCGAATCCAGAGCCATGGTGAGCGAATCTATCATGCGCACCAGCCCCTGCTCAGTCTGCAGGTCGTCGTAGAGCTGGGAGAAACGCACGATAGCCCATTGCAGGACGTCGTCCACCCGCACGGCATCGCCCAGCACGTTCGGCAGCCGCTTGGCGGTATCCCGCAGGGCTCCAAAACCCCTGATGAGCTGCCAGCTCCGGAAACCTTCCCGTGAAAGCTGCAGGATGACATGGCCGATGTAGCGCTCGATTGAGCTCATATCGCCCGCCAGGCCCTTCTCCACCCCTTCCAGGCAGCGCTCGGCCATGCGCTCGAGGTCGCGGATGTGGCGGTGGCGATAAGGGGTGTCGCGCAGCTCCTTGAGCTTCGTGGCGTACAGACCGATGAACAGTTCCCTTTCGGGACTCGCTTGCGGAAAGATCACGGCCCGTTTCCCCCAGTCCTTCCTTGGCGCACAAAAAAAGGAAAGGCGGCTCTGCAAGGGCACGCCTCCCCCTGGGGCGGCACACCGCTACACAATCGCCAGCTGGTTTGATTTCAACTTAGATGATAGCCCTGCCCTCAGGCAGAGTCAAGCGCCATTTGGTACTGTTTACTAATTCGCAAGTGCGTGACACTTTCTCCGAATGGACCTACCCACGCTGCGCACGTCCAAGTTCAGTGAGCCGAGCGCGTAAGCCGCAAGGGGAGGGAACTCGCTTCGAGCCCGGTGTGGCCAGTTGGCTCCGGAAAGGCTGGTGGACCTGAGGGGGCTCGAACCCCTGACCCCCTGGTTGCAAACCAGATTCTGCAGGCTATTGAAATGTGTAGATTTCTGGTGGTTCCAACTTGTTCTTGGATAAGTACTTCGGATTTGGCTTTCGGAACCTGTTGAACCAAGTCGGACGCAGGTGTTCTGCCGTGTACAAAATCATCTACACTTTTTTTTCTCCCGCGGCCCTCCTCACATTTGCAGCAGTCCCGCTGCTAGCTCGATTCAGGGGCACCGTGGCCGCATGTAGTTCTCAGAGGCGACCTTGAGATGTGGTAAACCCCCGCAAGACAGATCCTCTAACCCTCACGTTTTCAGTAGGATCCAATATTTGGACACTGCGGGACCGCACTCCTCGGGAGGGGTATGCCAACTTTGAAAGTGACCTAAAAAACCGGGCCCTGAGTGTCCAGTTTTGAGGGGTGCACTGCAAGCCGCTTTCAACTAAATCTGGGACATGCTAACAAATTCACGTCTAGAGCGTCCTTATAAAAGGGCAAGACGAGAGTATGCGTAAAAACGAATTGCACATACATATTGACACATCGACCAGCGACTTAGGAGATTGCCAATGAATAGAGGTCCCGTCATGACGTCTTCTGTATTGCGCTGTTCTTTAGGTTTTCTGTTCTCGGTCTTCTATTGCCATTCTCTAGGCCATGCGGCAGTACCCAGCCCGCACTCGCAGCAAATTTGCGAAGTTGCCTCACAGGCACAAGTGCCCGGTGTAGCAGTTGCAATCCTCGATAAGAATTCTACCGAGTATGTGACCTGTGGGATGCGCGATCCGGCAAAACACCGGCCCGTAACGTTAAACACAGTATTTGAGGCAGCGTCGCTCAGCAAAGTGGTGTTTGCATTTGGTGTGTCGCATCTCGTCTCAAGTGCCGAGTTGGATCTCGACAAACCTCTTGCCAGTTACCTTCCTCATGGCACAATGCACGACGGAGATCCATTTCATCACCGCATGGGAACGACAGAAGTCAAGCCTGAGCTTCTCCAAAAGATCTCAGCGCGTGAGATCCTGACCCACACAAGCGGCCTACCCAACTGGATGGGAGACAAACCTCTCGCGCAAACGGGACAACAGGGGCACTGGCAGTACTCTGGGGAGGGCTTTCTCCTGCTCCAACGCGCGGTCGAAGAGATCACTGGGAAATCACTCGATAAATGGATCAAAGACTCTGTTTTTAAACCTCTTAAGATGCGACACAGCAGCTTCGTTTGGGAAACGCGCTTTTCAGCCCAAGAAGCAGTTGGGCATAATTGGTCAGGCAATGTGCAACCGGCAGAGCATTTCCCATACCCCGTAGCTGCAACGACGCTCTACACCACTGTCCGAGATTACGTGACCTTCGTTAAGGCTGCCTTCTCTGATCCCCTTACTTACAAATTTTTCACCACGACCGAAGTGCCGGTTGACGTTCCTAATAGTCTGTACTGGGGGCAAGGTGTGGCAATCGAGCGTTTGACCGATTCTGACTACCTTCTCCACGGGGGTGGTAATAACGGATTTAAGAATTATCTGTGGTATTCGCCGCATTCTCAGCGTGGATTTGTTTTCTTTTCAAATGGAGATAACGGGATCAAGCTGACAATTCCGTTTGTGAAGATGCTTGTATCCCCACCTCAACCCGCAATTGACTCTGACGAAATCGTTCCGGCAAGGTTCAGGTGAATGACCAGTTAAATTTGTGGTGCTCTGTAGTGCACCCCTCTAAAACTGGACACGCGACTTCGGTATGATCAGGGCCTCTTTAAAGGAGGCTGAGATGGATAGGAGGGCGCGTGTGGATCGAACCCCGGAACAGAAGCTGGAGATTGTGTTGGAGGGGTTGAAGAGTGGGAACATTGCGGAGACTTGCCGTCGGTACGAGGTTGCTGCGAATCTCTACTACCGCTGGAAGGATGAAGCCCTGCAGGGAGCGACCGCCCACAAAATCATCTACATTACTGTAGACGAAAAACCAGAAGTAAGGTGTAAACACTTGAAAGGATTGGTGGACCTGGGGAGGCTCGAACTCCCGACCCCCTGGTTGCAAACCAGGTGCTCTCCCAGCTGAGCTACAGGCCCGCGCGAACCGCTCTGCTCATACTGACTGGGAATCTCCTAATCGTCAAGAGTTGCGGCTAGGGAAGAGGTTGGTTGGTGGGCCGGGGCAGATTGGTTCTCAGGCGGCACGACCCCCAAGCGAACGCCTAACGGAGGTAACGCATGCCATACCTGCACTTGCCAATGTCGCTGAGAGGCACGCGCAGCCGGACCTCCGCCCTTTGCTCAAGCTGCTCGCCTCCCTCCGTGTAGGGGCAGACCACTTTCACGATTTCACCAATGCTCAGCTTCATGACGAGGCAGACGGCAAGGCCGCCTTTGTGGACATTCTCGGTCTTCCCGATTTCCTGCTCGCCCTTGCTATTCTGGACCCGGATGGGCACCTTCAGCGGGAGTCGCCTATGGGCGCGTCGCTCGGTTTTGCCATCCCATTGCTCGGGTCCCAGCGGAGTAGGGGCGACCTCCGGGGTTGGCACCTCGCGGGGTCGGCGCGTCGTATCGGCGTAGAGCCAGGTGGTGAGCTGCCCGCACTGGTTGCACAGCCGGTCGAGGCGCCCAGCCGATTCGAGGACATCGACCTCTACCAGACTCAAAACGATAAAGCCCTGCTTCCTGCAACCTTGGCACTCAAGCAAAGCGCCCGCCCGCGCTCCCTGTGACTCCAGGGGGGCGGGAAAATCGATGCCCCAGATGTTGCGTTCCAGCTCCAGGCATTCCACGCCCCACTGGAATATCTCCCCGGCCTCGGTGCGTGCCAGTCCGACAACGCGGAAATCAGCCTCAGCATAGCTCTCCAAGTTGACGATCCGAATCGTGTCATCCGGAGCCACTCGATGCTTCAACCGAATAAGGGCTCCCGCGCGGTTCACCATGAGAGTGTAAGTGTCTTCGGTGAACGTGCCCGTCCGGGGGTCAAATCCCATGACCCGAATGGGTATCGTCAGGAGAAGCCGTTCGGAGGTTCTTTGTTCGGCGGAACTCATCTGTGTAGGAGCAGGGGGATCGGGTCCGCCGTTCCCCGCCTTGGCCTAAACGCGCCTGACACAATACGCTACTGGGCCTAACTTTTCAACACACGGCAGGCGACTTCCTCCCCCCACCCGAACACTCGGGTTCTCGGGCAACCGTGTGCCCAGACTTGGCATGACTGGGGGAGGTCGAAGAAAGTGGCTTGGGTGCCCTGGTGAACTGGCTGGTGGGCCTGGGTAGAGTTGAACTACCGACCTCACCCTTATCAGGGGTGCGCTCTAGCCACCTGAGCTACAGGCCCGGGAGATTACTGGTGGCGGGTCAGACTCGGCAGCGCTCCGAGGCCGACCGCGGTCATTCAGTATAGGCTCGGCGGCGCCCGCACGCAAGCCCTTCCTGGAGGGACCGGGGCTTGCCCGCAGGCGCGCGTTCCGGCCAACGCGCGGCTCCGGCCGGTGACGGCGGAGGGCCACAGCACGAGGCGGGGGCACATGGCCTTTCGTGTTGGCTTGTGGTAGAAAAGAAGCTCAGGGCGCACGCTCCGCCAACCGCAGAAAAGGCTCCGCTTTGGCGCAGACTTCGGGCTCCAGAAAGCTGGTCATGCCAGACGTAAGCAAAGACGTTCTCTCGAACGGCCTCACGCTCCTCACCGAGGCCATGCCCTCGGTGCGTTCGGTCGCCATTGGCATCTGGCTGCGCAGCGGCTCTCGCCAGGAACACGAGGAGGAAAACGGCATCTCGCACTTTCTCGAGCACATGGTCTTCAAGGGCACGAAGAACCGCACGGCGGAGGAAATCGCACGCTCGGCCGATTCCATTGGCGGCCATCTCGACGCCTTCACGGCCAAGGAATGCGCCAGCTTCTCCATCAAGGTTCTGGACGAGCACCTGCCGCGGGCCTTCGACGTGCTGGCGGACCTGGTCAAGAACCCGCTCCTCCGACCTGAGCACATTGCCAAGGAACGCCAAGTGATCCAAGAAGAGATCAAGATGGTGGAAGACACCCCCGATGACCTGGTGCACGAGATCTTCACGCAGACCTACTGGCGCGGGCACGCCCTGGGCCGGCCGATCCTGGGCACGCGGCAAACCGTGGGCCGTTTCGAGCGCGAGCAACTGCTCGACTATTTCCGGCGGCATTACACGCCCGGCAACATGCTCATTGCTGCGGCTGGGCACGTGGAACACAGCCAAGTAGTGGAGCTGGCCACGAAGGAATTCGGCGACGCTGCCGCGGGCGCGCGCCTGGAGGAAAGTCCGACGCCAGTCCCTCACCCGCACATCAAGCAGCGGCGCAAGAAGGACCTCGAGCAAGTGCACATCTGTATTGGCGCTCCGGCCTATGCGCAGACCCACGAGCGGCGCTTTGCCTGTTACATCCTCAACACGGTGCTGGGGGGCGGCATGAGCTCGCGGCTGTTCCAGAACATCCGCGAGAAGCGAGGCCTGGCGTACGCGGTCTTCTCCAACTTGAACTCCTTTCGCGATGTTGGCTGCCTGAGCGTTTACGCCGGCACGGCTACCGGAAACGCGCGCGAGGTGGTGCGCCTGATCGCGGAAGAGTTCCGCCGCCTGAAGGAAACGCCGCTCAGCGACGAGGAACTCCAACGCGCCAAGGATTACCTGAAGGGCAGCTTGCTGCTGAGCCTGGAATCCACCATGAGCCGCATGTCGAATCTGGCGCGCCTGGAGATGCTCTTCGGCCGCTACATCTCGCTCGACGAGACCGCCGCCGACGTGGACGCGGTCACCGCCGCGGATGTGCTCCAGGTGGCGCGCGAACTCATTGCCACCGAGCGGATCGCCCTCACCGTCCTTGGCCCCCAGGACCACCTCAAAATCACCCGCGCCAACCTCGCCTGCTGACGCAGTTCCCTGGCCCCTGCCTCGCGACGCCCACCTGTGGGGGTAACCAACAGGTCACACGCCGCCGATTCTCACCGTTCTCACCAGTCTCATTATTCTCATTTTCAGTCTGCAGGCCTAAGCTAAGTGCCCTGGAATCAGAGGGGTGGCAGAGCACACGCGGGCCTACCTTCGGTAACCTACAAGTAAACTTTTGCCCCCTCCTGGCACTTTCTGCCGCCTGGGCCGGGCGTGGAATCGACGAGGCCCGGAGACTAGGCTACAGAGGCGAGGTAGCGCGGACCGGGGGTTTTGCTCCCCGGCTTTTCGGCGCGAAGTGCGGGTTTGCGCTAGGTGCCTAGAAATCCCCCGCCACAGAACTCGGCGACCCGCATACATGGCCCACGACACCACGCAGGCGCCACTCCCACGGGCGTTTGGACTCGGCGCGCTTTAGGTGTAGGCTTGCTGGCAAAGACGGAACGGCCCCCGTGATCGGGAAGACCATTTCCCACTACCGCATCCTGGAGAAGCTGGGTGGTGGCGGGGGTATGGGTGTGGTGTACAAGGCCGAAGACACCCAGCTCGGCCGGCTGGCGGTGCTGAAGTTCTTGCCTCCATCCCTCACCGCTGGCCCGTCGGCCAAAGCCTATAGGCGGCAGGCCGGCCCCTCCCCTGGAGGGCGAGGGGAGAAAGGACCACGATTATTAGATTTCCAGCCCTCTCCCGCTGGGAGAGGGTGTCCGTCAGCGGCTCGATCCGTCAACTGACGGATTCACCGCCCCGAGCGAGAGCCGAGGGGCCGACGGACGGGTGAGGGCGCGTTGCCACGCGCCGTGCACACGTGGCGGACAGCCGCAAAGCGGCGAGACAAAGAAATCCTGGCTCTATCCCACGTGCGATAGGCCTCAGCCCTCGGGCGCGGTTCTCCCACGGTTTGGAAAGGAGGAAATATGAGACGAACCTGCATTATATTGCTGCCGGGCGTCCTGTTGGCGCTCAGCGTCGTCGCGGGAGGAAAGGAGGAATCATCTGTGCAAGAACAGGGCGGCATGGAAGCGACCTTGGATTGTTTTGGGTACGGATACAAAGTCAAAGTTGTGGTCAACGGAGTGGACGTCAACGTCAAAGGTGGGAAGTCCGAATCGAAGCGGTTATTCGATCGGAACAATCCACTGATTAAGCAGGTCCCTCCGGAGATGAAGAATCTCTTCGCTTTGAAGCTGGGTGAGAACCAGATCCAGGTTGAGTTCACGAAGCAAGGGACGGAGAGGGACAAGCTCACCCTCTCCCTGCAACCCGAAGGGTATCCAGCGCCCGTCTTCGCCCTCTACAGCAAGTCGAAGGCTTCGGGCAGAGTGGAGAGCAAGTTCACCGTGGAGGCAAAGGCGCCGGGGGACTTTCGACCAGTTTATGTGTCGGATGAGGGGGAAAACAAATCAGCCTTTGTGGCTGTCACCACAATGAATGCAACGGTGACGCCTTTTTTGAATGGGCAAGAGCAGATGACCCTCGCCGGGATGCCAGGTCTGGTCCCACTCGAGAACGTGAAGGCGGGCAAGAATGAGCTGGTCGTCAGATACCAGGCTGACCCCGCCGAGACCCGGGAACTAAGGTTTGCGGTCGTCACACCTGAGGGGGCGAAGTTCCTTGTCCAGAAAATCACGGACGGGTCTGCCAAGAAAGAGACGTTTAGCTTCACTGTGCAGTGATCGGCTCCTCTGTGGGAAGAGATTGCCGCGAACATAAGGGCAGAGCTCGGGAAGGGGGTGTTTCTTTCCGCGGCTCAGCGGAGGTTTTCCGCGAGCATCGAGTAGCGACTCACACGCCGATGGCGGAACCTTTCTCGCGCTGGCGCCCTGGGCCACACTATTTCGCCTCCCCCGGGCCTTCTTGGCGCTGGCCTTCACGCCGCTACAGGGAGGGGCGGCCCAGCGGGCCGTCCCTACACCGTGGCGGTGACGCGGGATTCCTTCCAGAGCTGCAGGTAAGGTTTCAAGTCGCACATCATCGTGCGGAACCCGTCGAGCGTGAGCGACTGCGCGCCGTCGCTGAAAGCTTTTTCCGGGCAGGGATGCACCTCGACGAGCAATCCGTCGGCGCCGATGGCGACGGCAGCGCGCGCGACGGCGGGCACCAGGCTCCGCTTACCGGTGGCGTGGCTCGGGTCGAGGATCACCGGCAGGTGCGTCAATTCGTTGAGCACGGCCACGGCGGTGAGGTCGCAGGTATTGCGCGTGGCGGTTTCAAAGGTGCGGATGCCGCGCTCGCAGAGCATGATGTTGGGGTTGCCGTGCGCGACGAGGTATTCCGCCGACATCAGCAGTTCCCGGATGCTCGAGCTCATCCCGCGCTTGAGCAGGACGGGCCGCGGGCAGCGGCCCAGCGCCTTGAGCAGCGCGTAGTTCTGCATGTTGCGCGCGCCCACCTGCATGATGTTGGCATAGTCGGCCACCATCTCCACATCGCGCTCGCTCAGGACTTCGGTGACAATCGAGAGGCCCGTAGCCTGACGCGCCTGGGCCAGGAGCTTCAACCCTTCGAGTTCCAGCCCCTGGAATTCGTAAGGCGAGGTGCGGGGCTTGAAGGCGCCGCCGCGCAGGATCCTGGCGCCAGCGGCCGCCACGCACTCGGCGGTCTCCATGATCTGCCGCTCGCTTTCCACCGAGCACGGACCGGCCATCACCACAAACTCGTCGCCGCCCACCTCGACCCCGTTCACGGAAATCCGCGTGCGCTCCCGCTTGAATTCCCGGCTCACAAACTTGTACGGCGCCGAGATGCGCACCGCGCTTTCCACGCCGACCGTGGCTTCCAGCATCTCCAGGCAGGACGTGACGTCGCCGATGCCGACGGCGCCAATCACCACCCGCTCCTCGCCCTGAATGGAGTGCACCTTGAAGCCGAATTCGCGGATGCGCTCGCAGACGTGCTCGATTTCCTCTTTGGTGGCGTGCTTCCGCATCGAGATGATCATGGCCGGTCCTCCTCCCTAACAAAAAAGCCCACTCGGTCGGAGTGGGCTGGCTCTGGAAATCTCTTTTTCGTCTCAGGTTCAAGCCAACGCCACTCTACCGCTTCGGGGCAAAGCCCCAGAAGCGGTAACTAAAGCCGAACGAGCTGGCGTAGGCCTTCACCATGAGACGCGCAGTATACAGGAGAGAACACAGCAAGCACAAGAAAATCTTGCCGGTGGCAGACGCCTTGTAGCGGCGACCTTCCTCGGCGTAACGAGCCTGCCTGAAGACGACCTCTGCACCGCTGACGCGCACACCAGAGATGATCCGCGCCATCCCAGCGTCCGGCATCTATAGCAGCGGGCGCATGCACATCTTGCGCTGGGTTTCCCTAACGCTCCAGCATGGTGCGCAGGCGCGCGTCCGGCGTGCCCCTGAGGGGAAGGCACCGGGGCCGTTGGCCGCCGCGTTTCGCGCGTATTGTGAAGGGATATGAAACCCGCGGGGAGGGAAAAATCTCCTCTCCGGTCGGTAAGAGAGCGAGCCGCCCTGGAGGCTGACGGCGGTGACTGTCCGCAGTGGGGAGTGATGGTTTCAGCCGGAGGAACGTAGTGGGCCGGACCTCAAACTGCCGATGGCCTGCAAGATTTTGCTTGACAAGTTGGCCGGACACTACTACATATGGGGCTACGGACGCGCCCGGCCTCAATATGTTGGCTGCCGCGCGGATCTTAATCTTCCGCACAGGAGGAGAATAAACCTATGCCAGCGAAGAAGAAGGCAAAAAAGAAGAGGTAGATCGACCCCATTCCCAGGTTTCCTCCTTTCCCCAGGCCCGCTTCCCCCAAGCGGGCCTTCTTTTTTCTGGACGGCACGCAGGCGCTGCCAGCCGACGCCCGCCGTTCATCTGCGGTCGGATTCGGTCGCTTGAAACAGAGCGCGAGGCTCGAGGTGCATGAAGGCGGCCACCAGATTCGCCGGGATTTGCGCGAGGCGCAGGTTGAAGGTGTGGACGCTCGCGTTGAAGCGGCGGCGCTGGGCGGCAATCATTTCCTCGAGCGCGGTGATGCGGCCCTGAAGTTGCCGAAAACTCGTATTGGCCTTCAGCTCGGGATATTCCTCCGCTACAGCAAATAGGGCTTTCAAAGCGTCGCTGATGAGGCCGTCAGCCTGGGCCTTCTCCTCGACCGCCGCGGCTTGCAGGAAGGCGGTACGTCCTGCGGCGACAAGCTGAAACGGCCTCGGCTCGGACGGCATATAGCCCCGGCAGATCCCGGCGAGCTTGGGCAGCTCATCCGACCGCTGCTTCAGCAAGGGGTCGAGCTCGGCCCACGCCTTCTCGCTCTCGTTTCGCAGCCGCACCAGACTGTTGTAGATGGTGATGAAGTAGATGATGAGCCCCACCACGCTCAGAATCACCACCAGTCCGAGCAGAATGCTCAGGCCCACGCTTCGCTCCTTTCCGGCCCCTCCGAACAAGCTAGCGGCATCTTCGGGTGGCTTGGCATGGAGGTTGGCAATCCCCGAGTGACATCGTACTCGGGGCTCATGAACAAGGTCAACGGCGTTACCGGGTCGTCCGCTGCTAGTACCGTTCCAACTATTCGGAGCGACTCCCCGCGAGCGAATGGGCGAGTCCCGTTCCATCTTCCGTGGTCGGGCACCTTGGAGCGGCCCCGGTGAGTTGGAACGGGACGAGCCTTTGGTGGAGGTGCGTGGGTTTAATGCATCGGCTCATCCAGTTGGCACGGCACTAGCCAGCCAACCCGCTCTCCATTATGATGATGGCCTTACGCAGCCGTTCGCGGCAGTCGGCGAGGGAGGCGTGGAGCCCTTCCGGATTCTTGAGCACACGGCGGATGTCGGGTTCGCGGCTTGGGGCGCGACAAGGGAAGAGGTGTTCACCAACGCCGCGCGGGCGCTCTTCCACCTGATCGTGGAGCCGGAATCCGTTGCGGCGCGCGAGGAGATGACGGTTCGGGTGGAGGGTCGCGACCCGCCCGACCTGCTGGTGAACTGGCTGAGCGAGCTCCTCTATCTCCACGACGCGGAAGGCTGGTTGTTCCGCGACTTTGAGCTGCGCGCGCTCGAAGACACCTCGCTCGCCGCCGTGGCGCGCGGCGAGAGGATGGATCGCGCGCGACACCAATTGAGGCTTATGGTGAAGGCCATCACCTATCACCAACTCGCCCTGGAGCAAACGCCCCAGGGCTGGCACGCGCGGGTGTATGTGGATATCTAGGGGCAGCCGAAAGTCCAAGGTCGAAGAGTCGAAGCTGAGGAAGAAGCCCCAGGGCGTCTTCTCTTTCGACCGCGTACCGCAGCGCACTACGATTCAACGAGTCTTCCCTTTCCGCCAGCTGTATTCTGCCCTACGCTCTCTGACACCTGACACCCGGCACCTGGCACCTGCCTTCTGCCTTCTGCTTGCTGCCTTCCCGCTCTTCGCCGCTCGCGGGCTGTACGAAGTGCGCGAAGTCAAGCCCGACATTTTCGTCTGGGTTGCTGACGACGTGCTCGACCCGGAAGGCGACCCGCAATTCAACCGCGCCGGGAACGCGGGCTTCATCATCACGACAGAAGATGTGGCGGTGGTGAACACCACCAACACTCCCTTCCACGGGCGCGAACTGCTCTACGAGATCCGCCGGCGCACGGCCTTGCCCGTGCGCTACGTCATCAACACGGATTCCCAAGGCGACCACACGCTGGGGAACGAGGTATTCGTGGACCAGCAGGCTACTATCATCTCGACTTCTGTGGCGCAGGCCGAGATGCGGCAATACCAGCAAGAACTGGCGCGTCGTCTGAACGAAGATGAAAGCTGGCGGTTGCAGGCCCGGATGCGCGGTATCCATCCCACGGCAGCTTCCCAGACCTTCGAGGCGGAGATGTCGTTTCGCCTGGGCGGCCAGGAGATCAAGTTAATGAGCCTGAGCGGAGGGCATTCGGCAGGGGACGCCGGGGTGTATCTGCCGGGCGCGAGGGTCCTCTTCCTCGGCCACCTGTTCGAGAACGGCTACTTTCCTCGCCTCGCCGCAAGCGATGTCCGGCGCTGGATTGAAATCCTTCGCGAAGTGGAAGCGTGGGACGTGGAAACGTACGTTCCCGCTCACGGCCCGCCCGGAGACAAGAAGCAACTTGCCGCGTTTCGCCAATTTCTCGAGTGGCTCGTCACTGAGGTCCAGACGCGCCTCCAGCAGGGCAAATCCCTGAATGAGGTGAGGCGCGAATTGAATCCAGCGGAAATCTATCACTGGCGCGCCCGCGACCTTGCACCGCGCGCCGTAGAGGCGGTTTACAGACAGCTCGAAGGAACCCAGCCCGTCAGGTGACGGGCGGACGGGTTCGCCTCTTCCGCCAAGCGCCTATCAGGGGAGGATACAGCGGGATTCGGCACAGGAGGATTGCGATGACCTGCTCACGAAGGGAATTGTGCGTATGGCTGCCCGCGCTGGTGGCGTCTACGGGCCTGGCTGCCGAGAGAGCTTCTCTAGTTTCGAAGACGTTCCGGTTTGAAGACCTGCCGGTTAACACTAGCGGCGAAAACCGCTATCGTCCCATCCTGGAAGGCACGACACACGAGGGTTTCGGGCTCGAGGCACATGAGACAGACCTCGCCCCGGGCGGAATGCCTCACCCCGCGCATCGTCATCCGCAGGAAGAGATGTTCCTCATCCGCGAGGGGACGGTGGAAGTAACCATCGCCGGACGCAGTACGCGCCTCGGCCCAGGCGGGGTGGCGTTCATCGCCTCGAACGAAGAACACGGCATCCGGAACGCCGGTTCAACTCACGCGGAGTACTTTGTTCTGGCCCTGGGAAGCAACGCGTAGGGATGGCCTTCGACCTCCTGCGGGAGCCCGCAGGGCGCCCCTAACGCACGGCGCTCACGAAACCTTGGGCAAGTGTCCAAGTGCTTCCTTGATCTTTTCTTCCGGGTGCTCGTAATCCAAAAGCTCACCGGCAAAGTACTTGTCGTAGGCGGCCATATCGAAGTGGCCGTGGCCGCTCAGATTGAAGAGGATGGTTCTCTCTTTCCCCTCCTCCTTGGCCTTCAGAGCCTCGTCGATGACGCAGGCGATCGCGTGCGAGGTCTCCGGCGCGACGATGGTCCCCTCGGCCCGGGCAAAGGTCACCGCCGCCTCAAAGCACTTCAGTTGCGGGTAGCTGACAGCTTCCACCACTCCTTCGCGGTGCAGCAGGCTCACCAGCGGCGCCATGCCGTGGTAGCGCAGGCCACCGGCGTGAATCCCCACCGGGACAAAATCATGCCCGAGCGTATCCATCTTCAGCAGGGGAGTCATCCCGCTCTTGTCGCCGAAATCGTAGGCGTACACGCCTTTGGTCATGGTGGGGCAAGCGGCCGGCTCGACACCGATAAAGCGAATATTCTTTCCGGCCGCTTTATGCGGGACAAACGGAAAGGCTATGCCCGCAAAATTGCTCCCGCCCCCGCAACAGCCCACGATGATATCGGGAAAAGCTCCGGCGAGCTTCATCTGCGCCATGGCTTCCTGGCCGATGATCGTCTGGTGGAGCAGCACATGATTGAGGACGCTCCCTAAAGAGTAATTCGCGTCTTCGCGGTGCGCGGCGTCCTCGACCGCTTCGCTGATGGCGATGCCCAGACTGCCCGGGCAGTCGGGGTCCTCTGCCAGAACCTTGCGCCCCGCTTCCGTCCGGTCGCTGGGAGAGGGCATGCAGGTGGCGCCCCAGCACTCCATCATCGTGCGGCGATGCGGTTTCTGAAAGTAGCTGCATTTCACCATGTAAACCATGCATTCCATGCCGAAGACGTTACAGGCGAGGGCCAGAGCGCTGCCCCACTGGCCGGCGCCGGTCTCCGTGCACAGCCGCTTGATGCCCGCCGCTTTGTTGTAATAGGCCTGCGCCACCGAGGTGTTCGGTTTGTGACTTCCCGCCGGAGAGACTCCTTCGTGCTTGTAGAAGATCTTCGCCGGAGTCCGCAGAGCCTCCTCCAGCCGGCGGGCGCGGTACAACGGCGTGGGGCGCCAGAGGCGCAGGATGTCAAGCACCGGCTCGGGGATCGGGATGGTCGGAGAAGTTGCGACCTCTTGCTCGATCAGGCCCGGGGGAAAGATCGCCGCCAAATCACTGGGGCGGACCGGCTGGCCCGTGGCCGGGTGCAACGGAGGTGGCGGTGGGGCGGGCAGATCCGGGATGACGTTGTACCACGTCTTGGGCAGTTCCCGTTCCGGCAGGAGGAATTTGTATTCGCTCATGAGTTGTCTCCGTTACGTTTGCTCAATGATTCTGCAATAAGCCGCCGGCTGAGCTACCGCTCCGGGAGTGGCCCGCCGCCAGCCTGAGCAGTTTTGAGAGATTCTAAGCGCAAACTGAATCACTTCAGCGGGCGCAAAGCTCGCGCCGTGCGCCCCTCGGTGGGTGACCAGTGCGGTCGAACCAAAACGCGAAGGATAGCACAAAACGCCGGCAAGCCGAGGTGGTGCCCCCTCCGCTTTCTGATGTGGCGGCTTTTCTACGGGCCCCCAGCGGCGCGCCGCCGCTAGGTCTCGAGCGCCTTCCGGCAGTACGCGTAGCACTTCTTCACTTCGGCGATGGTGTCAAGGCCGGGCTTCCCCTCCCCGTACTCATACTCGATGTTCGCCGGGATCTTCCAGCCCTCGTCGCGCAGCAACCGCAGCAGCTCGACGATGGGCGTATCGCCCTCGCCGAACGGCAGATTCGCGCCGTGATTCTTCTTCCGATCCTTCAGGTGGATCACATTGATCCGGGCGTGGTGCTGGCGGAGGTACTCGACGGGATCGCCGCCCGCGGCCACGAAGTGGCCGACGTCCAGGTTCACAGCCAGGTACTTGGAGGCTCCTTCCAGCGCCCGGGCAAACGTCTCGGCCGTCGAGAACTCATCGGGCTTGTCCGTCTGGTCGTGCCCGTGAAAGCCCACCATGATCTCGTACTTCTGCGCGTACTTGTCCACGCGCGGCGCCACGCTGACCGTGGCCGAAGCGGTGATTTGCCCTACCCCCAAGGCTTTGGCCATTTCGAAGCCGCGCTCGATCTCTGCGTCCGTCATCTCGCCCCGGAAACTGTAGTTGTAAGCGTAGAGGAGCACGCCGGCGCGGTCGAACTTCTCGCGGATCTGGTGGAAGTGGCTGAGTGGCACGGTGAGCCGCCAAGCCTTGAGTTCCTCCGACTTCATGTTCCGGGGCTCCACGTGGCCCTGCCAGAGCTCGCACTCACCCAAGCCGACCACGCGAAACGCGTCGATGCAGGCGTCGAGCGGCCGGTCGCGAAACGAGTAGCTTTGCGCGCCAATCTGCACCCCACGGATTACCGAATCAATCTTCTCTTGGCCAAACATCGGCTGGCGCTGCACCAGCAAACCCGCGCAGCCCGCCAGTAGAACCTTCCCTGCGTCCCGACGAGATATCGCTGCCATAGTGCCTCCTAGTCCTTCCTCCGGAGTTTAGCCGCCAGTATATGCGCCGCCCCCCCCTGCCGCAAGGCCTGGCACAATGCCGACCACAGGCGACCGAATCGGCGGTCTGCCCCTGCCGTCCATCCACACCGACGATTTGACAGGCTGCATCCCTGCGCGTAGCATGAGATAAAGGCTATGAGCCGCCGGGATGGTGCCTGTTTCGAAATCGCCTGCCCGTGTTGCGGAGCCCGCCTGAAAATTGATGCGGTGCTCGGCAAGGTGATTGCCCACGAAGGCCCTCCCAAGCATGGCAAGCCGCCCGACATCGACCACGCCGCCCAGCTCCTGGAGAAGGAAAAGGCGCGGCGCGAAGCCCTCTTCAAGCAGAGCTCGGAAGAAGAGAAGCTCAAATCGCAATTGCTGGACCGAAAATTCGAAGAGGCTTTGAAGAAAAGCAAGGACGAGCCCATCACCCCGCCCACCCGCGACATCGACCTGGACTGAGATTCGTTACTCGAAATTCGAAAATCGAAAATCGTGAGACCCCGCAGCTATGCGCGTTGAAGCGCCTCGAAGGGATGTGCTAGCATGGGCGTTTGCCTGGCCCCTGACTTCGCGGGCAGGGAATCAGCTCCGCGCTCGGAAGGAGTTTCCCGTGAGAATTTACGACGGCCAAAGCATCCGCAACGTCGCGCTGATCGGTCACGGCGACACGGGCAAGACGCAACTGGTCTCGGGTTTGCTGTTCACCGCGGGCATGGTGAACCGGCTCGGCAAGGTGGATGAAGGCACGTCCGTCACCGACTACGACGAGGAGGAAATCCAGCGCAATTTTTCCATCAGCGCTGCCCTAGCCTATGCCGAGTGGGGCAAAGTCAAGATCAACTTCATCGACACCCCCGGATACAACATCTTCCTGCACGAGACCGAAGCGGCGCTGACGGCCGCGGATTCCGCGCTGCTGCTGGTCCATGCCGTGGCCGGAGTGGAAGTCCAAACCGAGAAGACCTGGAGCTTCTGCGAGAAGTACGGCCTGCCCCGCGTGCTCGTCATCAACCAGATGGACCGCGACCGCGCCAGCTTCGAGCGCACGCTGGAAACCCTGCATAGCGCCTTCGGGCGAGTGGTGATCCCCGTTCAACTTCCCATCGGCGAGGAGAAGAGCTTTCGCGGCGTGATTGACCTGGTCCGGATGAAGGCTGCGGTCTACGAGTCGAACGGCTCGGGGAAGGCCAAGGAAACCGAAATCCCTTCTGATGTGGCGGAGGCGGCCGGCAAAGGCCACGAGGCCCTGGTCGAGATGGTGGCCGAAGGCAACGATAAGCTGATGGAGGAGTTCTTCGACAAGGGCACCATCCCCGCGGAGGATCTCGTGCCGGGACTCCGCCAAGCAATCATCGAAAAACGTCTTTACCCGGTGATCGTGAGCGCCGGCCTGCCCAACATCGGGAGCGAGAACGTCCTGAACTTCATCGCGGACTACCTGCCCTCGCCGCTCGAACGCGGTCACGTGGAAGGCGTCGAGCACGAGGGCGGTCAGCCCGTAAAGCGCAAGCTGGCCGATGACCAGCCGGTTTCGGCTTACGTCTTCAAGACGATTGCCGACCCCTTTGCCGGCCGCGTCAGCTACTTCAAAGTGATGTCCGGCGTGGTGAAGAACGAGGCAAACCTTGCCAACCTTAACCGCGGCGGGGTGGAAAGGCTCTCCCACATCGGGCTGATCCAAGGCAAGACCCAAACGCCGGTGGCCGAGTTGCGCGCCGGCGATATTGGCGCGGTGGCGAAGCTGAAAGATACGTTGACGGGTGACACGCTGGGCGACAAGGCTGCCCCCATCGTCTATCCCAGGGTCAAGCTGGCCGAACCGGCCATTTCCTTTGCCATCGAACCCAAATCGCGCGGCGACGAGGACAAGCTCTCCACCGCCATCCACCGCATGCTCGAAGAAGACCTGTTGCTGCGCTTCTCACGCGACCCGCAGACCAAGGAATTTCTCCTCTCCGGCTCCGGCCAGCAGCACGTGGAAGTGGCTGTCTCCAAGTTGAAGCGGCGCTTCAATGTGGAGGTCACACTGAAAGCCCCCAAGATTCCCTACCGGGAGACCATCCGCGGCAAGGCCGAGGCCCAGGGCAGGTTCAAGCGGCAGACCGGCGGCCACGGCCAGTACGGCGACTGCAAGATCCAGATGGAGCCGCTGGCGCGCGGCACGGGTTTCGAGTTCGTCAACGACATCTTCGGCGGGGCCATCCCGCGGAACTACATTCCTGCCGTGGAGAAGGGCATTATCGAAGCGGCGGCGAAGGGGTATATGGCAGGCTACCCGGTGGTCGATTTCAAGGTGACGCTTTACGACGGCTCCTACCATGAGGTGGACTCTTCCGACCTCGCCTTCAAGATCGCCGGCTCGTTCGCCTTCAAGAAGTGCATGGAGCAGGCGAAACCCTGCTTGCTCGAACCCATCATGAACGTCGAAATCACCGTCCCCGAGAACTTTTCCGGCGACATCATGGGGAACCTCAATGGACGCCGGGGACGCATCCAGGGCATGGAAGCGAAAGGGGGCTCAACGGTGGTCAAGGGCCAGGTGCCCTTGGCGGAGATGCTCACCTACGCCTCTGACCTGACCTCCATGACGCAGGGGCGCGGCACCTACTCGATGGAGTTCTCTCACTACGACATCGTCCCGCAACCCATCGCCGACAAGATCATCGCCGCCGCCAAGGCCGCCGGCGTGGGCAAGGAAGAAGAGGAAGAATAGCCGCCGCGCCCCCCAGAGTTGCTTTTACCCGTGCGGGCCGCTAGACTGCGCTCGGTTCGAGCGGTCCCTGGGTGGTCCTTTACAGGGCACTGACCGCGACGAGCGCTCCTCCCCAGGCCCGAGTTATGCTCGGCGCTCGAGAGAGCCAGTCTTGCCGCCGGACGGCGAGCGTCATGTTTATTCCGCAGGTCTACACCGTAGCGCTGGTGATGATGATCCTCAGCATGCTCTGCTGGGGAAGTTGGGCCAATACCCA
Source organism: uncultured Acidobacteriota bacterium (assembly GCA_964495535.1). GTDB lineage: Bacteria > Acidobacteriota > Terriglobia > UBA7540 > UBA7540 > JALHUF01. The sequence continues at coordinate 26,348 of CAZBWJ010000012.1, forward strand.
GAAACTCTGCAAGGACTGGCGCTTCGAGCTTTTCTACTGGGACTACGTCTGGGGGCTCCTGCTCTGCGCCGTGCTGCTAGGGCTCACGTTGGGCCGGATCAACCCGGCAAGTTCTGAGAGCTTCCTGCAAAACCTGGCTGCCGCAGACGCGCGCCACCTAGCCTACGCATTCATCGGCGGGATTGTTTTCAACATCTCCAATATTCTGATTGTGGCCGCCATTGCGCTGGCGGGCCTGGCCGTGGCGTTTCCCATCGGCATCGGCCTGGCGCTGGTGATCGGCTCCGTGCTCAACTACGTCATCACGCCGAAGGGAAATCCGCTCTTGCTCTTTGGCGGCGTCGCGCTGGTCTGTGTGGCGATTGTGCTCGATGCGCTGGCGTATCGGAAGATCTCGCCGGATTTGACGGTCTCGAAGAAGGGCCTTGTGGTGACCCTACTGGGCGGCATGGGCATGGGCCTCTTCTATCCACTCGTCGCCAAGGCCATCTCGGGCGAGAACCACCTGGGGCCTTACACCGTGGCCTTCGTGTTTGCCCTGGGCGTGCTGCTATGCACCCTCCCCCTCAACTATGTGTTCATGCGCAAACCGGTCAGTGGCCCGCCGGTCGCGATGCGCGATTACCTGAAGGGCTCCGGCGCGCTCCACTTCTGGGGCGTGCTGGGGGGCATGATCTGGGCCGTGGGGACGATTTCCAATTTCGTGGCCTCCTACGCACGGATGGTCGGGCCTGCAGCCTCCTACGCCCTGGGCCAAGGGGCAACGATGGTGGGGGCTATCTGGGGTGTGTTTGTCTGGAAGGAGTTTCGCGGCGCAGGACCGGACGTAATCCGGCTGCTCACCTTGATGTTTATTCTCTTTCTCCTGGGTTTGACTTGCGTCGCGCTGGCGCCAGTGCTTCCATAACGCCAGACCCCCTTCGGTGTTGCGGCTGTCCAACCACACGGAAGAGCCGCAGGGTCTCGGAGCGCACCCGGCTCTACACCAGGTTGCTTATGGGAAAACTTGCCCTGATGATTGGAACTCTTGCGATGACTATGAGTCTCTACGCCGGCGACGCGGCTCGGCCCATCCCGATTATCCTCGATACCGACATCGGCACGGATGTGGACGACGCCTTTGCTCTCGCACTCATCCTCCGCAGCCCGGAGCTGGAGCTGGCTGGCGTGACGACCGTGAGCGGCGACACGCAGGCCCGCGCACGCCTGGCGGCGAAGATGCTCTGGGAAGCGGGCCGGCCCAACGTGCCTGTGGCAGCGGGGGAGCCAGGGAAACCTTCACCCATCGACCAGACCCGCTGGGCAGAGGGCTTCACCAGCCCGTCAGTCCTCGCGCCAAGAGCCGTGGATTTCTTGCACGCGGAAATTGACCGCCGGCCCGGGGAACTGACGCTCGTCCCCATCGGCCCGCTGACCAACGTTGCGGCGTTGCTCAAGCAGGATCCAGGCGTAGCGAAGAAAATCAAGCTCATCGTGATGATGGGCGGCTCGATTGCCCACGGCTACGGGAAGGACTTGAAGCCTACGGCCGAGTACAACATCGCCCAGGATCCAGAGGCCGCCCAGGCGGTGTTCTCCTCCGGCGTGCCCATCCTCATGGTGCCGCTCGATGTGACCGCCATGCTTCAGTTGGACGAGGCAGCACGGCGCCGCATCTTTACGCGCCTCACCCCGCTGACTGACGCCCTCACGCTCCTCTACCACCTGTGGAACCAGCCCACGCCCACCCTTTTCGACCCCATGGCGGTCGCGATGCTTATCGAGCCTGGCCTTTGCGCAACCCAAGAACTGGCGATTGAAGTGGACGCGAAGGGCTTTACCCGCCCCGTGCGGGGGAAGCGACCCAACGCCACCGTCGCCTTGAAGACGGACGCCGCCCGATTCCTCGAGTTCTATCTGCGCCGTGTCGCCCCGTAATTTGCAGCGGTGCCCTACCTGTCCCGATGCTGTGTATCGGGATGAGCGCCGTTCCTGACAGCGAGCTGAGTACGGCGGTCATAGACCGCCGCGCCAGCATTTCACCGGTAGGCTGCAAGCTTGGCGTCGATCCGGTCGTGAATCCAGTGCGGATCCCACCATTCCACGGGATTGGTCGGAACCCCGTTGAGCAGCGTGGTGAAGTGCAGGTGGTCGCCGCCCGCAAGTCCGGTCTGGCCGCTGCGAGCGATTACCTGCCCTCGCTTCATCGCGTCGCCCACTTTCACGTCCATCGAACTCAGGTGCGCGTAGAGGCTTTGCAGGCCGCAGCCGTGGTCGATGACGATGGTGTTTCCGTAAATGCCGAAATAGCCCGCGTGAATCACCACGCCGTCGTTAGCTGCGACCACTGGATTGTGTTCGACCACCGCCAGGTCAAAGCCCAGGTGGTCCTGGTGGTCGATGACCTGGCCACCGTAAAGGTAAGTCCGGTGGTCCGCAAAGGCTGCCTCCACCTTCGAATTCCCCACTTGCACGAAGGGCTGGCTCCAGAGGAACCGGGGGCTCGTTTTCTTCGCGAGGGCTTGAAGCTCGCGGGTGTTCCTCTCACGCAGCGAGCCGTTCACAAATAGGAAGTTCTTGAGCAGGCTTCCTTGATCCTGCACTCCCGGCGTCTGGCTCAGGATGGGCGGGACCACACGGGCCAGGAAGTCATCTGTAACCTGGATGGTGTCGGTATGGAACTTCTTGGGGAAAACGCGGTAGGCGAAGTCGCTGACGCTTTCATTACCCGCATCATCGCGCGCCACAAGGCGGGCAGGCGTCTTCGGATCAACGTTGTAAGGGAAGGCGAACAAGCAGAGGCGCGTCTCGGGAAGAGAGTCCTTGACGGGCCAACTCGGGAAGAAATAGGTTCCGACCTGAACGCCGGACTCCGTGGTCCCCGGGGAGACCTTGAACACAACCAGCTCTGCACCGCCCTGGTTGACGTAATGCGGGGAGCTCAAGACCTGAACGTGCGGGGGAACGAAGCGCACGGGCAGTTCCAGCCGCAGCTCGTTCTGGCCCCCGCGAAAGAAGCGCCCCCAGGAATCGTTGGTCGCAGTGAAGTGCAGGGCGGCGCGCCCTTCTTGTAGTTCAGGAAACTCCTTGCGGCCCACGCGGACGGTAAGGACGACTTCCGTCTTGCCGGCCCGGGACCAGAATCTCCACCACGAGGGCGTCGGAAGCGTCGCATCCATCACCGAGAAGGTCCGGTCGCCTTGGCGGAGCTCGACCTGCACGCGCTTGAGATTGTGCCGCGGGTCGGCAACGGCAAGAACCACCGGGGTGCTTTGGCCAATCCCCTTCAACGGCGCTTGGAGTCGAATGGTAGGTGCCGCCTGACTAACAACTCTCCAGCCCAGCAGAAAAACAATCAACAGCAGAATCACGAAGGCTAGAATGCAACCTTTGCCGACACCTTCCTGCGCCCTGCCTGACGGTTTTCTCAATCCATGACCTCCCCTCGAACCTGCGCGCTTATCCCGATACAAACCTAGCGGCGGGATCAGCCCGCCGCCCGCGAAAATGCGCCTCAGCGCCGCACACCGTTTCAGAATACAAGCTGGAATCCTCTGATGACAAGGTTTCAAAAGCTGGATTGGCTTCCGCCCTCTGACAAGTCAGCCCCCTGCCAATTCATGGTTGAAACGGAAGTTCGGCAACTGGCTGGTTCTTGCGGCGGAAGGGGTGGTGAGCCTACGCCGCGGAGGGAGAAACCGGCTCCCCGGCGGCCTCGCGCGCTTTCCAGATCTGGCTGACATCGCCCATAACGACCAACACATCTCTGGGGCTGAGTGCGGTGTCGCCGTGGGGGTTGTATTTCATCTCGCCCGTGGGCTTGCGCAAGGCCAGCGCCAGCAATTCAAAGCGGCGGTGGATCCCGGTCTCGTGGATGGTCTTGCCCACCCAGGGGGAGGTTTCGCCCACGGAGATTTCCTCAACCCGCAGAGTCTTCGAGGTCTCTTTCAGCATTAGATCGAGGAAGCTGACTACATGGGGACGGATGAGTTCCGAGGCCAGGCGCATGCCGCCGATCGTGTTCGGGGCGACGGCGGCGTTGGCCCCCGCCAGGGTCAGCTTGTCCGCCATGCGCTGTTCCGCGCACCGCGCCACGATGCGGATCGTGGAATTCTTCTGCCGCACCGTCACCGTCACCATAAGATTGTCCTTGTCCTCGGGCAACACGGTCGCCAGACCCCGGGCACGCGAAAGGCCTGCGCTCTCCAGCACCTCTTCGTCGGCCGCGTCACCTTCCAATACAGGGAATTCGCCCAGATGTTGGATCTTCTCCAACCGTTCCTGGTCATGGTCGATCACCACAAAATGGTGCCCGGTCTTCAGGAGTTCGCGGACCACGTGGTGGCCCACCTCTCCCGCTCCGCAGACGATGATGTGGTCCTGCATGTCCCGAATCTGTTTCAGCATCTTCCGTCTCCGAAAAATATCCTTCAGCTCGCCCTCAACGATGAATGCCGTGGAGGTCGAAAAGACATACAACATGGTGCCGATCCCGAACAGGATCATCACCATATTGAAAATACGCAGCGCCGGGTGCGCGGCGGTGTTCACCACCTCTCCATAGCCGATCGTAGCGAAGGTGATGATGGCCATGTAGATGGCGTCCAGGGGGGTCACCTCGGGGCCGCCCAGCAGGCGATATCCGGCGGCTGCCAACATCACGATGATGAACAAAAGCAAGAGTGCGGTTAACAACCGGCGACGCAGGTTCATCAGCAATCCCTGGCGCGGCAAGCGTAGCGCTCGCGCGGGGTCCAACCCCGACCGGGGCGTATCTTAGCACAGGCCCCGGCGGCGCGGAGCCAAAGGGCGGCAAGCTGGGGGCAGCGCACCGGAGTGCTCGGCGACAGCAGTCATTCTCCCAGGTGTTTTCGGTATTGCGCCAGGAGGTAATTATCCGTCATCCCCGCGATGTAGTCGCACACGACGCGGTGCGGAGGCTCTTGCTCGGTCTTGGCGAAATAGTAGCCGGGCAAGCTGCGCGGGTGTTGCAGGAAGTACTTGAAGAGCCCCTCGACCGATCTGACGATTCTCTTCCGTTCGGCGCTGATGTCGCGGTGGGAATAGAGATTCAGATAGAGGAATTTCTTCAGGCACGTGTTCTCGCCGGCCCGGCGCGGGCCGAGACCCACCAGGCGCGATGCTTGTGCCCGGACCTGTGCCACGGAGTGCACATTCAGCTTCAGCAAGCGCTCGCGCGTGGCCTCGATCAGGTCGGTCACCAAGGTATCCATCACGCGCTTAAGCGCCTCATTGAATTTCAGCTTTTCCAGCGCCGCCGGATGCTTTCTCTCGCAGGGCCGGTAGAGGCGGGCAAAAAGCGGCACGCCCTCGCGAATCAAGGGGAGCGTAAGGAGCTTCGCTTCATACCCGTCATCCAGGTCGGCGCAGTTGTAAGCGATCTCATCCGCGACTTCGATCAACTGTGCCTCAAGGGGAGGCTGCTGATCCAGGCGGTACTCGCGGAGCTCGGGATAAAGCGCGGGGTCGTAGCCCCGTGCGTGTTTGATGATCCCCTCGCGAACCTCGAAGGTCAGGTTCAGGCCGGGAAACTCCACGTACTTCTGCTCGAAATTCTCCACGATGCGCAATGCGTGCAGGTTGTGGTCAAAGCCGTCGTGATGGCGCCTCATCAGCCGGTTGATGGTCTCTTCGCCAGCATGGCCAAAGGGCGGGTGGCCCACATCGTGGACCAGGGCCAAAGCCTCCACCAAGTCGGTGTTCAGGCCGAGCGCCAGCGCCACGGTGCGGCTGATCTGGGCCACCTCCAGCGTGTGAGTCAGGCGATTGCGAAAGTGGTCGGAGTAGCGCCGGGTGAAAACCTGCGTCTTGTTCTCCAGGCGCCGGAAAGCCCGCGAGTGAATAATGCGGTCGCGGTCGCGCACGTAATCGTTACGGTAAGGATGAGAGGGTTCGGGGTAGCGCCGGCCGAGCGTCTTCTCCACGGCCATCGCATAACTGGCCAAGGCACCTTGGTCTCGAGGAGGCATGGAAGCCTGACCGATCGTGGTTCGAACAGATTTGGAACCCTTCTGACTATAACACAGGGAAGGAAGGAGTCTGAGTCCCCCTGGCAACTGAGGACGGTGGAATGGGATGCCGATAGCTGGTACGATACAACGCCTTCTTCGTGCAATGTCGTCTTGGGAGGCTCTTGCAGGATGGCGGCGGTGCCCCTTCCGCCGGGCACCGCCAAGAAGATCCCCCACCCTGTTTTCCGTGTGGCCCAGGGAGACAGCATCGTGATGCTGGCAGGCCTGCACGGAAGACGCGACCCGAAGCGGATGAGGGAACGGGCTGCCTCCTGACCGAGCTGCACCCGGTCTGACGGCAGCACGGCCACTATTCCGAATCACGTGCTGGAGGTTACGATGGGAAAGAACGTTCTGCGTCGCAGGGACTTCCTGGCACGGTCGGCAGTCGTGCCTCTGGGATTTCCGCTGGCCCTCGCGCCACGAGCCGCGGCCAAGGAGGCCGAGGGTTGTGGTTCGGTCTGGGAGCGTCCTCCCAAACAGCAGGGCAACAACCTGAATCTTATTCTCATTGTCAGCGACACGTTCCGGCGCGACAACCTAGCTTGCTATGGCAGTCGGTGGATCGAGTGCTCTAACCTTAACCGCTTCGCGGAAGAAGCGGTCATCTTCGACAACTTCTACCCCGAAGGCCTGCCCACAATTCCGATGCGGCGCAGCTTGATGACCGGGCGCCGTGTGCTTCCGTTCCGCTACTACCGGCAGCACGCGCCCGTGCAGCTACCCGGCTGGCACCCGCTCTACAACGAGGACGTCACCCTGAGCGAGGTTCTGCTCGAGGCTGGCTACATCCCGGCCCTCATCACTGACCTGCCACATTTCCAGCGCCCGGGAAGGAACTTTCACCGCGGCTACCGCATGTATGAGTGGATTCGCGGGCAGGAAACGGACTACTACGGCACCGTGCCGCACAAGCTGCCGGACGTGAGCCGCATCGTTCCGAACGATTATCTGGCTCAGATCCGCGACCTGCACGAGTTCCTGACCCAATACGAGGCGAACCGGCAGCGCTGGAGCCGGGAAGGGGAAGCGCTGGTGGAGCTGGTGGCGCGCGCGGCGATCCGCTGGCTGAAGGAGAACCACGGGCAGCAGCCGTTCTTCCTTCACCTCGAAGCCTTTGATCCGCACGAGCCGTGGGACCCGCCGGCACATTTTCTGGAGAAGTACCTGCCCGGCGCCAAGGGCCCGAGTTGGATTGAGCCCCCGTACGAAGACATCAAGCTCTCAGATGAAGCCACCCGGCGCCTGCGCGCCAACTACGCCGCAGAAACCACCTGTGTGGACTTCTGGGTGGGCAAGGTGCTCGAGACCATCGGCGAGCTCGGCCTGTTCGAGCAATCCATCGTTGCCTTTGTCTCCGACCACGGCGCGCTCCTGGGTGAGCAGGGCCAGTTCCTGAAAGGCCCGGAGCGGTTGCGCGGCCAAGTCACCCGCCTCCCCCTGCTCATCCATCTGCCAGGAAAGCAGTTCGCAGGAAAACGCGTCGCTGACTTCATTCAGGTCCCCGACCTGATGCCGACCTTGCTGTCGCTGCTGGGGCTGAAACCGCCGGCGCGGGTGACCGGCAGTAACTTCTGGCCGGTCGTCACTGGCGCTGAGCGCGGCTCGCGGGATTACGCCATCCACGGCTACGGGTGGATCGCCGCCCTCCGCACGGCGGAATGGAATTACAGCCAGGTCTGGAAGCCCGAGGCCTACAAGGGCCAGTACCGGCCGCAGCTTTACCACCTCAGTGAGGATCCTGAAGAGCTGAGGAACGTTGCTGAGAAGTATCCCGACGTGGTCCGCCGGCTGGCCGGACTCCTCAAGCATTACCTCGCCTCGGGCGAGGCGATCACCCAGGGCGGCTTTCACGAAAGGGAGAGCCTCAGTGCCGGCAACACCTATGTCCAGACCCGGTAAATCCACCGCCTAACGAGGACGCTGATCAGCCGCGTTCGGCGTCTGCTATAATGCGGCGCTCAAGGAACCCCTGGCCGGCCCTCCTAACGCGACGCTGACTCGCCGGTCGGAAGCCGGTGCCCCATGTCAGGAATCATCGGTTACATCGGGAACAAGCGGGTGGTGCCGGTGCTGCTGGAAGGCTTGCAGCGCCTCCAATACCGCGGCTACGACTCGGCAGGGCTGGCCGTGATCCGCGAGGGGAAGCTCGAAATCCGCCGCGCCTCAGGGAAGCTCCGCAACCTCGAGGAAGTGATTCGCCTGAACCCAATGGAGGGCACCTACGGCATCGGTCACACGCGCTGGGCCACGCACGGCGCGCCCACCGAGGAGAACGCGCACCCCCACCGCGACTGCCACGGCACGGTCGTCGTGGTCCACAACGGCATCATCGAAAACTATCTGGAACTGAAGAGGCAGTTGGAGGACGAGGGGCACAAGTTCACCACCGAAACCGACACGGAGGTGATTGCCCACCTCATCGAGAAGCATCTCGACAGCGGCCCCGGCAGCGCCGAGTCGGCGAGGGCGGGAAACTTGGAAGAGGCGGTGCGCCTCGCGGTCCGCCAACTCACCGGCGTCTTCGCCCTGGCCATTATTTCCACCAAAGATCTGAACAAGATCGTGGCGGTCCGCCAGGGCCCGCCGGCCGTCATCGGCCTGGGCAAAGACGAGTACTTTGTGGCGAGCGATGTCCCTGCCATCCTCTACCACACGCGCGACCTCTTCTTCCTGGCCGACGGCGACCTGGCGGTGCTCAGCCCGCACGGCGTGAAGCTCACCGACTTCGACGGCCACCCCGTGACGCGGCGCGTCCAGCACATCGCCTGGGACCCCATCCTGGCCGAGAAGGGCGGCTTCCGGCACTTCACCCTGAAAGAGATCTACGAGCAGCCGCGCGCCGTCCGCGACACCATGCTGGGACGCATTTCGCCCGAAACCGGCGAAGTGTTCCTGGACGAAATGGAAATCACGGAGGAGGAGTTCCACTCCTTTCGGGAGGTCAAGATCGTGGCGGCGGGAACCTCGCGGCACGCGGGCCTGGCGGGCAAGGTCATGATTGAGCGGTTGGCGCGGGTGCCCGTGGAGGTGGACTACGCCTCGGAATTCCGCCACCGCGATCTCCTGGTGGATCCGCGCACCCTGACCATCCTCATCACGCAGTCCGGGGAAACGGCCGACACCATCGCCGCGCAGCGCGAGGCGCACGCCAAGGGCTCGAAGACGCTCTCCATCTGCAATGTGCTGGGCAGCATGGTGCCCCGCGAGGCTAACGGCACTATTTATACGCACGCGGGCCCGGAGATCGGCGTGGGCTCCACCAAGACTTTCACCGCCCAGCTGACCGCGCTGGTGCTGTTTTCCGTTTACCTGGGCCGCACGCGCGGCGTGCTGCCGCCCGCCGAGTGCAAGAGACTGCTCACCGCGTTGACCACCCTGCCCAAACAACTGGAGCTGGTGCTGCAAAGGGACGAGGAGATCGAAGACCTGGCGCGGCTCTTTTTCCGCTCGCCCGACTTCGTCTTCCTGGGCCGCGGGGTTCACTTCCCGGTGGCGCTCGAAGGCGCGCTGAAGATGAAGAAGCTCTCTTACATCCACGCCGAGGCCTATCCGGCGGGCGAGATGAAACACGGGCCAAACGCCCTCATCACGGAAGGGCTGCCCGTCGTCGTCATCGCCACCTGCAACTGGGATTCGAGCTATTCGCGGGCGCGCTACGAGCGCACCATCTCCAACATCAAGGAGGCCAAGGCGCGCGGCGCTACCATACTGGCGCTGGTGACGGAAGGCGACCGCGAGGTCCGCGCCATGGCGGATCACCTGATCGTTCTGCCGCACACCACCGGGACGCTTTCCACGGTCCTGGAAGTGGTTCCCCTGCAACTGCTCGCCTACCACATCGGCGTGCTGCGCGGCTGCGACGTGGACCAGCCCCGCAACCTGGCAAAGTCGGTTACGGTGGAGTAGGAGGGAAGCCCTGGCGGCCCTGAAGAAACTGAGGGCTCAAACCTCCCCGGGGAAACCCTGACCTGTTGTTTCCCCCAGCGAAGCTCTCTCGGAGATGCTGGAAGGCGCCTTTTCTCTAGCGGCTCTGCCGCCCGGACTGTGCGGAAAGCTTCCAGCTTTCCCTAGCGGAACCAAGAGTAGCATTCTTATGTTTGCCAGTCGGAAAGGCTGAGAGCACAGCTCGCTGGATGTCGAAATCTGCAATGAACGCAAACGACGCTTACGACCCCAAGTTCTTCCGCCGCACGGGCCATCGGCTCGTGGACCTGCTTGCGGACTACCTGGCCGCGGCGCGTGCGCGGCGCCTGCCGGTGCTGCCGGAGCCCGACCCGCGCACGCTCGCCCCGCGTTACCAGGACGCCGCGCCCGCCGGGCCCGCGCCCCGCCCCGAAGATACCTTCCTCCAGCGCATCGAAGAGCTGATCGCCGAGAGCACGCACCTGCACCATCCCGGCTACATCGCGCACCAGGTCGCTCCGCCGCTGCCGGTGGGTGCGCTTGCAGACCTGCTGCAAGGTGTGCTGAACCAGAGCCTGGCGGTTTACGAGATGAGCCCCGCGGCAACGCACATCGAGCGGCAAACCGTCCGCTGGCTCTGCGACCTAGTCGGCTGGGACCAGGACTCCGATGGCGTCTTCACTTCCGGCGGTTCGCTCGGCAACCTTACGGGGCTCCTCGCGGCACGCAACCAGGCGACGAACGGTGCGGCGTGGGAACGCGGCGTCGGTGCCGGCCCGCTCCTCGCGATCCTCGCCTGCGAGAACGCGCACTACTCGGTGGCGCGCGCGGCAGGCATCCTCGGCCTCGGGCAGGAAGGCGTGATCCGCGTGCCGATGGACGCGCGCTACGCGATGAACTTCGGCGCGCTCGCGGAGGCTTACGCTCGCGCGGTCGCGGCTGGCCACAACGTTGTCGCCGTCGTCGCCACCGCCGCCTCGACGGCCACCGGCAGCTTCGACCCGCTGCGCCGCATCGGCGAGTTCTGCCGGGAGCGCGGTGTGTGGTTGCACGTGGACGGCGCGCACGGCGCTTCGGTGCTCTTCAGCGAGAAGTACCGGCACCTCGCCAACGGGCTCGAGCTTGCCGACTCGATCGTCTGGGACGCTCACAAGCTGCTCTACATGCCGAGCCTTGCCACCGCTGTGCTCTTCCGCCGCCGCGCGGCGAGCTACGCCGCCTTCCGCCAGCACGCCAGCTATCTGTTCGACCGACACAGCCAGCCGGACATGGATTTGGCGCGGCGTACCGTCGAATGCACGAAGCGCATGATGGCGTGGAAGCTCTGGATCGCGTGGCAGCTTTGCGGCACCTCGGGGCTGGGCGAGCTGGTCACACGCGCCCTCGACCTGGGGCGCGCGTTTGCCGCGATCCTTCGCGCCCAGCCCGACTTCGAACTGCTCACCGAGCCGATGGCGAACATTGTTTGTTTCCGCTATCGTCCGGCGGGCGTCACGCCGGAGACGCTGAACCGGTTGCAGACCCGCGTGCGGCGCAAGGTGCTCGAGTCCGGCGAGTTCTTCCTGGTGCAGACGCGCCTGGGAGACGCCGTCTATCTGCGCACGACGCTCATGAACGTGCACACGACCGAAGACGACCTGCGGCGGCTGCTCGACTTGATCCGCGGCCTCGCAGCCTCGTGAACGGCGCGCCGGACGCTCGCACCGCTTTGCGGGAGCAACTTCCGCAGGCGCCGGGGATATTGCTAAGATCATTTGCACGGGGACATATCAGGCGTGAAACTCGTCTATTCGGACCACTACGATCTCCATCTCGGCGCGCACGTCTTCCCGGCGGTCAAGTACCGGCTGATCATGGAGAAATTGTGGCGCGAGGGATGGGCGCAGCCGGAAGACCTGATCGAACCGCTTCCGGCCTCGGACGACGACGTGGCCCTGGTTCACGACCGCGACTACATCCGGAAGCTGCGAACCGGCAAGCTTTCCTACCTGGAAATCCTGCGGATGGAAATCCCTTATTCCCCGGAACTTGTCCGCGCCGTCTGGCTCTGCGCCGGAGGCTCCCTCCTGGCCGGGCGCTTGGCACTTGCCGACGGCGCCTGCGTGAACGTCGGCGGCGGCTTTCACCACGCCTTCCCCGACCACGGAGAAGGATTCTGCGTGCTGCACGACGTCGCCATCGCCATCCGGGGTCTGCAGAAGAACCACACCATCGAGCGCGCCATGACCGTCGATTGCGACGTCCACCAGGGCAACGGCACCGCGACGATTTTCAAAGGCGACCGCTCGGTGTTTACGTTGTCGATCCACCAAGCCAACAACTATCCCTACCCCAAACCACCCAGCAACCTCGACATCAACCTGGACGACGGCGCGGACGATGAGGACTATCTTGGCGCGCTCGAAGAGGGCCTGGATAAGTCCCTCGCCGAGTTCCAGCCCGACCTGATTCTGTACCTCGCCGGCGCCGACCCTTACTGCGAGGACCAGTTGGGAGGATTGGGACTGACGCTCGAAGGGCTGGAGAAGCGCGACCGGCTCGTCTTCCAGAAAGCCCGGGCCAAAAAGATTCCGGTGGCCGTGATGCTCGCCGGCGGCTACGCCCGCCGTGTCGAAGACACCGTCCTCATCCACGTCAATACCATCCGCGTGGCCAGAGAATTCGCTTCGTAGCGGCGGGGTCATCCCGCCATGTGGCGGCCTTTAGGCGGGCACGGCATGTGATAACTGAATCGCCGGCCTGAAGGCCGCCTCTACGTGCAGGACGCGGCGATTAGCACATTCGGGGGGGCTGGCTAGGTCTGGATCTTCACGAGAGGAGGGTTGAAGGACCCCGTGCGGTAGCCCTCGAGGTCCAGGGTGATGAACTTGAAGCCTAAAGGCTTGAGGATTTCGACAAACTTGCGCGCCATTTCCGGCGTGAGCGCGCGCGGCAGTTCGTCTGGCGCGATTTCGAGGCGGATTAGGTCTTCATGGTAGCGAACGCGGAACTGGCGAAAGCCCAGCGCACGCAGCGCTTCTTCGCCTTTCTCCACAATCGCCAAGCGTTCCGGCGTGACCTCGATGCCGTAGGCGATGCGCGAGGAGAGGCAAGCAGAGGCCGGACGGTTCCACACAGGGAGATTCGCCCGGCGCGCCAGCTCGCGGACGTCCGCCTTGGTCAGCCCGACATCGAGTAGCGGAGTCAAGACACGGTGCTCGCGGGCGGCGCGCTGGCCCGGGCGCCAATCGCCCTGATCGTCCGCGTTGATGCCGTAGGCCACGGCCGCAAACCCGCGCCGCCGGGCCAGCTCATCTAGCCGGTCAAAGAGTTCGTCCTTGCAGAAATAGCAGCGCTCCGGGGTGTTCGCGCGGTAGGCAGGGTTAGAAAGCTCGTCGGTCTCAATGAACTCGTGGCGAAAGCTGAGCTGCGCCACGACCTTTTCCGCTTCGCGCCGGTCGCGCGCCGAATAGCTGGCCGAGAGCGCCGTCACCGCCAGCATCCGCTCGCCCAGCGCCCGATGCGCCGCATACGCCAAGTAAGCCGAGTCCACGCCGCCCGAATACGCGACAATCAGCGACGGCGCTTTCTTCAGCTCCTCTTGAAGCCGCTGCTCTTTGGCTTCCAACTCATCCATGAGTACAAGCCTAAAATACTAGAATAGCAAGCCTCCACCCGGCGTACAACGCGCCTAGAGAAACATAAGGGCGCCGCCTGCTGTGCCCCTGCAGCTTGTAGCGGCGGCGTCCTCGCCGCCGGGTCTTCACGGCGGTGAGGACATCGCTGGTACAGGTGTGAGAATTGCGCGGCTACTGGATAAGCGGTGGTTGAGCCGGGCCGCCGTTGGTTTCGCTCTTCACCAAGCAGGCGGCGGCGAGCTGGTCGCCTTCTTCGAGCGAGATTAGCCGCACGCCCTGGGTCGAGCGACCGCATTCGCGGATCTCGCTTGAATCAAGCCGGGTAATCTTGCCCTGCTGGCTGATGAGCATGACTTCCGACTCTTCCGTCACACTCAACGCGCGCACCACCTTGCCATTGCGCTCGGCGGTTTTGACGTTAATGACGCCCTTGCCCGCGCGCGATTGCAGGCGGTACTCAGTGATGGCGGTGCGCTTGCCGAACCCTTTTTCGGTGACGGAGAGGATCAATTCCTTCTCGCCGACGATCTCCATCCCCACGATGTAGTCACCCTTTTCCAGGTCCATCCCGTAAACGCCGTAGGCTTGGCGGCCCATGTCGCGGACGTCCGACCCGGGGAAGCGGATGGCCATACCCTCGTGAGAAGCCAGAAAGATGGTGTCGCGGCCCCAGGTGAGCTTGGCGTCTATGAGCTGGTCGCCTTCCTCAATGCCCATGGCGATGATGCCGCGCGACATGGGGTTCGAGAACTCCGCCAGGCGCGTCTTCTTGATAACGCCCTGCCGGGTGACCAGCACCACGTAGCCCTCGGCGGCGTAAGTCTCGGTCTCGAGGGTCACGTCCTTAGGTTCCTCGGGCAGTTCCTTGACGGCCACCAGGGCCGCCACCTTTTCGCCCTGGGAGAGGTTGACCAAGTTGACGATGTTCTTCCCACGCCCCGCCGCGCCCACATCGGGGATCTCGTAAACCTTCAGCCAATGCACCTTGCCAATGTTGGTGAACACCAGGATGTAGCTGTGGGTGGAAGCGATGAAGAGATGTTCGACGAAATCCTCCTCGCGGGTCTTCATGCCCAGTCGCCCCTTGCCTCCGCGCTGCTGCTGGCGGTAGGTGGAAAGCGGGGTGCGCTTCATGTACCCGGAATGCGAGACCGTGATGACCACGTCCTCGACGGCGATGAGGTCCTCGAGCTTGATCTCCGCCTGCTCCTCGATGATCTCCGTGCGCCGCAGGTCGCCGTACTCTTTCTGAACCTGCTTCAGCTCTTCCACGATGACTTTCTTCAGCGCTTTCTCACTCGCCAGGATTTCCTGGTACTCGCGGATCTTCTTCTGAAGTTCGTCGTACTCCTGCTGGACCTTCTCGCGCTCAAGCGCGGTCAAGCGCTGCAACTGCAATTCCAGGATGGCCTGTGCCTGGCGCTCGCTGAACTCGAACCGCGCCATCAAGCCGTCGCGCGCATCCCTGGGGGTCTTCGAGGCGCGGATCAGCTTGATGAGGGCGTCCAGATGCTGGAGCGCTTTCAGGAACCCTTCCAGGATGTGAGCGCGCTCCTGCGCCTTGCGGAGGTCGTGGGCCGTCCGCCGGCGGACGACGGTGACGCGGTGGTCGATGAAGAGCTGGATGGCCTCCAGCAGCGAAAGCGTGCGCGGCTGGCCGTTGACGATGGCCAGCATAATCATGCCGAAAGTCTCCTGGAGCTGGGTGTGCTTGTAGAGGTTGTTCAGGATCACTTCCGGCTGCTCGCCGCGCTTTAGCTCGACGACGATGCGCATCCCGTCCCGGTCACTCTCGTCGCGGATGTCGGCGATGCCCTCGATCTTCTTCTCCTGCACAAGCTGCGCGATGCGCTCGATGGTCTTAGCCTTGTTCACCTGGAAAGGAATTTCGGTGATGACGATCTGCTGTTTTTCCTTGGTGGGTCGCTCGATAGCAGCCTTGGCGCGCATGGTGAACTGGCCGCGGCCCGTCTCGTAGGCGGCGCGAATGCCGCTCTTGCCATAGATGTAGGCGCCGGTGGGGAAGTCGGGCCCGGGGACGAGCGAGAGGACTTCATCGATCGTGGCATTGGGCTTCGAGATGAGCAGAATCGTGGCGTCGATGATTTCCGTCAGGTTGTGTGGGGGAACCTTGGTGGCCATGCCCACCGCGATGCCGTCCGAGCCGTTGATCAGCAGGTTCGGCACCTTGGTGGGCAGAACCATCGGTTCTTCGGTGGACTCGTCAAAATTGGGGGTGAAATCCACCGTCTCCTTCTCGATGTCCGCGAGGGTTTCCTCCGCGAGATGCGCCAGCCGGCACTCCGTGTACCGGTAAGCCGCCGCCGGGTCGCCGTCCACCGAACCGAAATTTCCCTGGCCGTCAATCAGCAGGTAACGCATGTTGAAATCCTGCGCCATGCGTACCAAGGTGTCGTAAACGGCCATGTCGCCGTGCGGATGGTACTTCTTGATGACCTCGCCCACCACGCCGGCGCACTTGATGTAGCGCTTGTCGCTGGTGTTGCCTTCCCGGTACATCGCGTAGAGAATGCGGCGATGCACCGGCTTCAACCCGTCGCGGACATCCGGCAGCGCCCGCCCGATGATGACGCTCATCGCATAGTCGAGATACGAGCGGCGCATCTCGTCTTCGATGTTGACGGGAATCTCTCGCGTCGGCTTGATCAGCTCCTGATCACCCATGAAGTTCTTTCCTCAACTCGTGGTTTCGCCCTACGCGCCAGCGACCTGCTAAGGCCTGCAAGGCCCCCCGCTAGCCCGGCCGCCCCAACACGCCGTGCTGGCAGCTAGATATCCAGATTCTTCACATCGAGGGCGTTGTCCTGGATGAACTGGCGGCGGGGCTCGACGGCGTCGCCCATCAGGACGGTAAAGATCGAGTCCGCTTCCACCTGGTCCTCGACCCTGACCTGGAGCAGCATGCGCTGCTCGGCGTCCATGGTGGTTTCCCAGAGCTGGGTAGGATTCATTTCTCCCAGCCCCTTGAAGCGCTGCACCGTGAACGCCTTCTTGCCAATGGCCATTAGGTGCTCGAGGAGTTCCCGGCGGTCCTCGAGGGTGAGCTGGCTGCCGTTGGTGGAGATGACGAAAGGAGGCTTGTCGTAGGTGCGCACGCGCCGGTGCAGGTCAAGTAGCCGCTTGTAGTCCGCGCTCGACACCAACTCCCAGTCGATGGTCCGCTCGCCCAGCGTTTCGCTGGAACAGGTCAGGGTGTAGAGATTGTGCTCTTCGTCGAGCTGGAGGGCAGTCTTGAAGCCCTCCGCCTTCAGCTCCTTGGCTACCAGCTCGAGCCTGGCCTTATCCTCCAACTCCATTTTCTTGCCCAACTCGGCCTTCAGCATGGCATTGGTGAGGCGCGCGTCGCCGATCCGCTTCTCCAGCTTGTCGAAGATCTCAATGTACTCCGCCAGGGCCATAAGGAAATTGGTCAACTCGCCGCCCTGGAGCCGGACCTTCTTGGCCCCGTCGCCAATCTCGACCGCGTGATCTTCCGTGGCCCGCCGCATCACCTCCCGCCGGAATTCCTTTTCATCCCGGATGTACCTGAGGCTCCTCCCCTTCTTGAGGAGATAAAGCGGCGGCTGGGCGATGTACACGTGGCCGCGCTCCACCAGTTCGGGCATCTGGCGGTAGAAGAACGTGAGCAGCAGCGTGCGGATGTGGGAGCCGTCCACGTCGGCGTCGGTCATGATGATGACCTTACCGTAGCGCAGGCGGGCGATGTCGAAATCTTCTTTGCCGATGCCCGTACCGAGCGCCGTGA
Organism: uncultured Acidobacteriota bacterium; assembly: GCA_964495535.1. Lineage (GTDB taxonomy): Bacteria > Acidobacteriota > Terriglobia > UBA7540 > UBA7540 > JALHUF01. Next base: position 43,648 of record CAZBWJ010000012.1, read on the forward strand.
TGAGGGCGCGGATCTCCTCGTGGGAAAGCATCTTGTCCGGGCGCGCCTTCTCCACGTTCAGGATCTTGCCCCGCAACGGCAGGATGGCTTGGTAGCGCCGGTCACGTCCCTGCTTCGCGGAGCCGCCGGCTGAATCGCCCTCCACCAGGAACAGTTCGCAACGTTCAGGATCTTTCTCCTGGCAGTCGGCCAGCTTGCCAGGCAGGCCTCCGGAATCAAGCGCCCCTTTCCGGCGGGTCAGCTCCCGAGCCTTGCGCGCGGCCTCGCGGGCGCGGGCGGCGTCGATGGACTTGCCGCAAATCTTGCGTCCCACCGTGGGATTCTTCTCGAAGCACTCCATCAACTTCTCGTACACGAAGCTGGCCACGGTGCTCTGGATGTCGCTGTTGAGCTTGCCCTTGGTCTGCCCTTCAAACTGCGGCTGCGGCAGCTTGACGCTGATGACCCCCACCAGCCCTTCGCGCACGTCTTCGCCCTGGAGGTTTTCCTTGACGTCTTTAAAGAGACCCTGATTCTGCCCAAACTGGTTGATGGCGCGCGTCAGCGCGGAGCGGAAGCCGGAAAGATGCGTGCCGCCGTCCACCGTGTTGATGTTGTTGGCGAAGGAAAAGACCGTCTCCGCGTAGGCGTCGTTGTACTGGAGCGCAAACTCCATGCTGACCTCGTCGCGCTGCGCCTCGGCGAAGATGGGCGTCGAGTGGAGCACTTCTTTGTTCTTGTTCAGGTGCTTGACAAATTCGGAGATGCCGCCGGTGTAATGGAACTCGCTCTGCTTGCCCGTCCGCTCGTCCTTCAGGCGGATGGTGAGCCCCTTGTTCAGGAAGGACAGCTCGCGGAGACGCTGCGCGAGTGTATCGTAATTGAACTCGATGGAATCTAAGACCTCTGCGTCCGGGCGGAAGGTGACCTTGGTCCCCCGCCGGCTGCTCTTGCCGGCGCGCTTCAAGTCGGCGAGCGGCTTGCCCCGCTCGTAGGATTGCTCCCAGGTATAACCGTCACGCCAGATCTCAAGATCAAGCGACTCCGACAGCGCGTTGACGACCGAGACGCCGACCCCGTGCAAACCACCTGAGACCTTGTAGCTGTTGGTGTCGAACTTGCCGCCGGCATGGAGCACCGTCATCACGACTTCGGCGGCGGAGCGGCCCTCGTCTTTGTGCAAATCGACCGGAATTCCACGTCCGTTGTCAACAACGGTCACCGAATTGTCGGTATGGACGGTAACATCCACGCGGTCGCAGAAGCCCGCCAGCGCCTCGTCCACCGCATTGTCCACCACTTCCCATACCAGATGGTGGAGGCCCATCTGGCCGGTGGAGCCGATGTACATCGCCGGACGCTTGCGAACTGCTTCGAGGTCTCCCAGGACCTTAATGCTCGCGGCATCGTAAGCTTCGCTTGAGTTGTTGTTGCCCGGTTTTGGCTTCGCCACGCCCTCTCCTAACCTCCTTGCTCTCCCCCCTTACGCAAAAAGACCGACAGAGAAGCAAGTTCCCCGTCGGCCCAAGGTTTCCCCGAAAACCCCAATCCCGATTCGTGTTCCCAGGACTTTCACCCCTCGACCGCCTGCTTCTCTAACCTTGCACTTGCCCCAGCGCGTCAGGGGCTGCTGTTGAGCACAAAGGTGCCGTCTAAATGCGCATTGGCATCACTACGTAGCGATAGCGGCAGAATTCCTCACCGCTCGGACGGAGCTCGCCAGCGCTCTGCTCATCCTTCAGCTCCAAGCGAATCTTGCCGCCCTCACCTACCACGTTCAGGAAATCAAGCAAGTACTGGTAATTGAATCCGATCTGCAACGCGTCGCCTTGGTATTGCGCGTCGACAATCTCGTGCGCCTCACCGTATTCTCCACTCGAGCAGAAAACCTCGAGCCGGTCCTTATCGACCTGAATCCGCATAGCCCGTGACCGCTCGTCCGCCAAGAGCGCCACCCGGCCGACGGCAGCCGTGACCAAGTCTTTATCTAACTCGACGATGCGATTATTCTCCCGGGGTAGGACTGCCTCGTAGTTAGGGAATTGCCCGGTCAACATGCGGGATATAAGCACCCGCTCGCCCACCGAAAAGAAGAGGTGGCTCTCATCTTTGGCGAATTCCACCGGCGTTTCCTCGTCACTGCCGCTCAGTAACCGCTCCAGTTCGCCCATCGCCTTCTTAGGAATCAAGGCGCGCAGTTCGTTCGCAATGCCTGGGACCCTCGTCTCGCGTTCCACTAATGCCAGCCGATGCCCGTCAGTGGCAACCATGGAGACGCTATCAGGCTTGAGTAGCAGAAGAGCTCCGTTCAGTGTGTAACGCGACTCTTCACTGGAGATGGCAAAAATTGTCCTTCGGATCAAGGCTGTCAGGACGTTTGCCGGAAGGGCTGCCAATGGTTTGGGAATGACCGGAAGCACAGGGAAATTATCCTTAGCCATTCCCACCAACTTAAACGAAGACCTCTCGCAGGTAAGCTGCACCCAATGATTCTCAAGGATCTTGAAGCGGATTTCCGACTCCGGCAGCGACCGCACGATCTCCAGAAGCCGCCTAGCGGGAATAGTTCCCGCGCCCTCCGTTCTTACCTTGGCAAGGCAACTACAGCGTACTCCCAGTTCCAGATCCGTGGCGCTGATCCGCAGGCGCGCACCCTCAAATTCCAAGAGTAAGTTGGAAAGGACGGGAATGGTTGTCCTCTTTTCGACAACACCCTGAGTGAGATTGAGTTCCTTGAGGAGGTCTGACTTCTTGGCGGAAAATTCCATAACGTCAACTTCCTATATATAGTATTTTAGCAGTAGGCGCTGTGGATTTGTGGAAAAAGTATAAAACTTTTCCTAGAGCAACGTTGCGAAGTCTGGCCGCCGTGGACAGGATAGCTTCCTCTGTGAGTGATTGTGGAAAGTTTCGCGCAACCACCAAACTCACTAATCTTCCGACCCACAAAACCGTGCAGAATCGCCTAACCCTAGCTCAGGCTATCGCTCAGCTTGTTGATAAGTCTGTTCAAATCACGGTCGCCCCTGCGCATTTGAGCGATCTTCGTGATCGAGTGTAGAACGGTCGTGTGATGTTTTCCCCCAAACTCTCTGCCGATCTGGGGTAGGGACGCCGGCGTCAGTTCTTTGGCAAGGTACATAGCGATTTGCCGCGGGTAGGCTATCACTCGGCTGTTATTCTTGGCCTTGAGTTGCGAGGGGCTCAGGCCAAACTCTTGGCACACCACCCTTTGGATGTTCTCGATGGAAACGTGCCGCTCGTCCAAGTCCACAAGATTCTTCAGGTGGTGTTGAGCCGTGGGCAGCGTGATCTCGTCTCCGGTCAGTGAGGAGTAGGCCACCAGGCGGGTCAATGCACCCTCGAGGTCGCGGATGCTTGACTTGATCTTCGTGGCGATGAAGAGGGCGACGTTATCGGGGAGCGTGACGCCCTGAGCCTCAGCCTTCTTTGCGAGGATGGCCAATTTCGTCTCAAGGTCGGGCGTCTGAAGATCGGCGGTCAACCCCCACGCAAACCGCGAACGCAAGCGTTCCTCTAATCCGGGAATCTCCTTGGGTGGGCAGTCGCTGGAGATAACCACCTGCCTCTGCGCCTCGTAGAGAGTGTTGAAGGTGTGGAAGAACTCTTCCTGCGTACGTTCCTTGCCCGCCAGGAACTCAATGTCGTCCATGAGTAGCACATCAACGCTGCGGTATTTGTCCCGGAACGACACCATGCGGTCGTAGCGCAGCGAGTTGATGACTTCGTTGGTGAACCGCTCAGAGGAGACGTAGGCCAACCGCATCTCCTTCCAGTTCTTCTTGATGAGGTGGCCCACGGCCTGCATCAAGTGTGTCTTGCCGAGGCCTACACCCCCGTAAAGGAAGAGGGGATTGTAGCGCTTGGAGGGCGCCTCAGCCACGGCACGGGCCGCAGCGTGGGCGAACTGGTTGCAGGACCCCACCACGAAAGTCTCAAACGTATAGCGGGAATTGAGTTGATGCTCCACGGAGTTGAAATCCAGCTTTCCCTGCACGGCTTTTGGCTCCCCATTCTCGGGTGTTTTCCGCTCGATGTTCTCCTCGAACACATAGGAGACCTGCTGAAACTCGAGTCCCAGGCTGCACAGGGCCTCGCGGATCAGGCCTCCGTAATGCTCCTGGATCCACTCCCGGAACTCCCGGTTCGGCACACGAACCACCAGCGTGTCGTTTGCGGCGTGGCCGAAGCGCGTGGGGCGCAACCAGGTCTGATAACTCTGGGCGTTGACCTTCGTCTTGAGAAAATTCAGGACTTCTTGCCAAGCGTTCATACGCTTCAGAAGGGAGAGAATAGTTTCGGCCTGCGCAACGGCCGCGAGCGCGCGTTCGCTCGCCTGGAGAAGCTGGTTCCGAGAGCCGCCGCTATGGGCCCCGAACGCGCGCGACCTGTTTCTTGAGCTTTCTCCGTTCTATTGGTGATGAATCGTACCGAAGAAGGCGACCGACCGAGCAATAGATTCTCGCGCGAAGCGCGTACTATACCACAAAAAAAAAATCAATCCAATTATTGCTGAGGACTCCGGCGAATGTCATAAACTCAACGACCATCCCTGCGGTTACCTTACGATCTTTCAAGCAGCCGCGCAACCTCGTCGCGTGCCGGAACGCGAAGCGCTCGTGCCTTTGCTGCTCCCTCCTCCAACAGTTGGAGGCCCTCGGCTTCCGGGCGAACCTCCCCCACAACGGCGACAGCGATGCCGTTGTGAGCAAAGGCCTGAAGAACCTTGCCCGCGGTGCGCGCGCTCACGACTACGAGTAGCGTGCCCGAGGCGATGAGCGCAAAGGGATCAAACCGGAGGACTTGGCTGAACGCGCGCGTCTCGGGCAGCACCGCGACTTTCGCTTTCCATACACGCAAGCCCACCCGGCCAGCGCGTGCCAACTCGTACAGGCCGGAGAGAAGTCCGCCTTCGGTGGGATCGTGCATGGCGTGGACTTCGCCGTACCGAACCGCCAGCAGGGCCTCCCGCACCACGCTGATTCCGGGACGAAAGAGCAGGCGCTGAGCGCGACGCACGATGCTCCTTCCGACCCTGCGCTCCAGCAGCGTGGCTTTTGCCCTTGCCAGGATGGCTGTCCCTTCCAGCGCGATGCCCTTGGTGAGCAGGATGAGGTCTCCCGCCCGCTGGCTCTCTTTCCTCACGAGTTTGGATTTCTCGATCTCACCCAACATCTGCCCCACCACAATGGGCCGGCTGAGACCGGCGGTGATTTCCGTATGCCCGCCGCAGAGCGTGATGCCGAGGGCGCGGCAAGCGCGCAGAGTATCCTCGAAGATGCTCCGCGCCAGCGCCGTGGTCGTTTCGGTTTCAGGCAAGAGGAGCGTTGCCAGGAACCAGCGCGGACGCGCGCCGAGCGTGGCGATGTCGTTGGCGTTGATGTTGACGGCGTACCAGCCGATGCGCTCGGCAGTGAAGGTGATCGGGTCGGTCTTGGCAACCAGGTATTTGCGCCCCAGGTCGATGACCGCTGCGTCTTCGCCAAAGCGCGGCCCGACAATGACGCCGGAGCTTTTCGGGATCGGGCAGCGCGCCAGAAGCGCCTCCAGCACGCGTGGGGGCAACTTACCCACTGGAAATCGAACGGGCATCGCCATAGCGTGCGAAGTATAATCCCGTTTGCAGTCCGTAGGGGCGGGTCTCGGACGCGCCCCTACATCTGCCGCCAGAAGGTGGCTGCATGCGCAGAGTCCTCGGGGTCATCCCCGCCAGATTGGAATCCACGCGCTTGCCGCGCAAGCCGCTGCGGCTGGTTTGCGGCCAGCCGATGATTGCTTGGGTGTATTGGCGCGCCCGACAGGCGCAGTGTCTCGACGCGCTTGTGGTGGCCACCGACTCCGAGGAGATTGCCGCCTACTGCCGCGGGAACCAGATTCCCGTCGCGATGACCTCCTCTACGCACCGTTCAGGAACGGACCGCGTGGTCGAGGTAATGGGCTGCGAACTGGCGGACATTTACGTGAACATCCAAGGCGACGAGCCGATGGTCACGGGTGAGCACATCGACCTTCTGCTCCGGCCGTTCCGCGAGGTGTCGGAAACACGGGTTTCAACCCTCAAGGTGGCGATCACCACCGAACAGGCCCAAAATCCGAACAACGTGAAAGTTGTGAGCGACTTGAAAGGGCGTGCGCTCTACTTCTCGCGTGCGGCCATCCCGCACGACCGCGACGGTTCCGGCCGGGTCCAGTACCACAAACACCTCGGGCTTTACGCGTACGCCGCCGAAGCGCTGCGACAGTTTCACGCCCTGCCACCTTCCCAGCTTGAGCAACACGAGAAACTGGAGCAATTGCGGTTTCTGGAGAACGGCATCCCCATCACCGTCGTCGAGACTTCCCAAGACACGATTGGCGTGGACACGGAAGAGGACTTGAAAAAGGCCGAGGAATACTTCCGGCGCGAAGGCCTCACCCTGCCGATCGTCTAACGTGGGCGCTCACGGACAACCACAGCAGATTCACGCCACAGGTTGCGCGAAGTAGGCCGGATAGGTGCGTTGGAAAGGTTTCTTCTCGCGGTAGGAGCGGGCGAGTTCGAGATAAATGCCCAGGTCGCGATCGAGGTCGGACTGCGTGCCGTCGAAGTAGAAGTTGCGGATGGGAATCCCGCCATAGTCCTTGCTGAGCTTGGGATAGATGGACTCACTGACGATGCCGTTCATGCAGGTGAACGGACTGATATCGATGATGCCGTCGGCCCCGTGTTTGGCGAGGTAGGCGGCCTTGCCGACGCTCAACACCATTTCTCCGAGTGCCCCGCCCGTCGGCAGGTAGGGCCAGGCCAGGTCCAGGATTTCCCGGATGTCCTCCGGCTCCTCATGGCCCACAAAATCCTCGTGGAAAGGCGCGGTGAGGGCGTGTTCGTCGGCGAGCTGCACGTGGGAGCGCACCTTGGCCATCAGCATATCGAGAGAGAATGTGCGCCCGCGCAGCCGAAGCTTCCGTTCTACGTCCGCGTTGGTGTAGGCGACCCATTCGGCGATGTGGCTCAGCCAGGTTTCGGCGCCAAACCCTTCCAGCCGGCGGATCAAATCCTCATTCGAGAAGGTGTGCAGGCGGCAGAAGATTTCCCCCACCACGCCGATCAGCGGAGCTTCAGGGTCGTAGTGGGCGGGGACGCGCCGGAAGCGCTCCCGCGCCCGGACGAGCGAGGCGACGAGCGCGCGGAGCTGGCAGCCGGGATCGGCGCAACTGGATTCGAGCGTATCGCAAAAATCCCGCAGACTTTCCTGGTAGGCACGCTCGGCCGCGCCAGGAGTGGTTTCGTAGGGCCGGGTCTTGAGCAAAGCCCGGTGAAGCGTGTCGCCACCGACCAGGGCCCGCCACGCCCCGCGCACGAACAGGCTGCCGATATTGCCCAGGTCGGCGTAACCATTCTCGCTGGTAGGTGAGAGGACTTGGACGTCGCCCCAGCCATTGTCGCGCAGGACTTTCCTCAGGAAGAAAGCGTACTGGCCGAACCGGCAAGGGCCCTCCGCCGTGGGCATGAAGAAAGCGGCGCACCTCGCCTCGAAGCCAGGCTCCTCGATGACGCGGAAGAAATCGCCCACCGTGACCTTAGCGGGATAGCATTCGTCGCCGCTGGTGTACTTGGCACCCAGCTCGCGTGTCCGCTCGTTGGAGGGGGGCGTGGGCTC
>CAZBWJ010000012.1:51387-63469 GCA_964495535.1 uncultured Acidobacteriota bacterium
TGGTGTACTTGGCACCCAGCTCGCGTGTCCGCTCGTTGGAGGGGGGCGTGGGCTCCGCTTGGATGCCCAGCCAGCGGAAGCAGGCCGCAAAGCATTCGGGGCTCCCCTCGCCCATGGTGGGGATGTACACCTTCTTGCCCGCCAAGGGGTGCTGGGGGTCGAGCTTCCGGCTTATGTGGCGATGGCGGAAGGCTGGCATCGCAAGAATCCTTTGCTGTCCAGATATGCTTCGCAGCGGGTAAGGAAACCCGCGTCGTTCGAGTGGCCGTCAAACTGGAGCAAGAGCGAGGGCTTGCCGGCTGCGTCGTCTAGGAACGACTTGATGTAGGAATCCGGCCCGCACTTGAAATTGGAAATGTAGAGCAGGTGTAGGTTGCGGTAGCGCCGGGCGATGCGCGCCGCGGCGAGGATCCGGCGGCCCGAATTCCAGTACATGTTCGGGTTCACGTCCGAGATATCCTCCAGGTCCAGGGGCAGGAAATCCATCGGCAGGACGTTCGCGCCGTATATGGTGCGGAGCTTGCGCGGGATGTCGCAGTTCCCGCTGCGGTCGTAGATGTTGTAGGTGCGGCCCAGCAGCACCAGCGCTGGCTCACCGGTAGCCCGCAGTTTGTCGAGCGCCTGGGCGCCCGCCTCCAGCAGCGCGTCGGTGAAGGCGCCCTGTGCCGCATAAGCCGCCAGGACGGCGCGGTCGCTCGCCCGACGCGAAATCTTGAGCGTGCGCGCGAACTCTCCCAGCTCCTTCTCCACGTGCTTCCTTCCGTAGCGGAAGTGAACGGTGGGCGCCAGGAATTTCCCGCGCGCGTCCTCCAGTTGCGGCACGGCCCGCACCACAAAGGGAAGGGTCTGGTTCCAGGGGCACAGGTGGGAGTCCACCCGGCTTGCCGGGGCCTCGGCGTTGACGGCGTTGGGGATGAGGATGTAGTCCACACCCCGCTCGAGCAGCTCCTGGACGTGCCCGTGCGCCAACTTAACGGGGAAGCAGGGCTCGGCGATGGTCAACTCCTCGCCCAGGGCAGTAATGCGCCGGTCGGTGGGTGAGGAGACCACGACCTCGAATCCCAGTTCCTGGAAGTAGGCGCACCAGAACGGGAAGCGATCGTAGAAGTACATGCTGCGTGGAATGCCCACGGTGGGCTTCCCCCCGCTCGCGGGCACGTGGGCTTCCTCCAGCATCTTGTCGCGGTATTCGAGCAGGTCCTCGATGACCGGCTGGCGGTCGGTGCGGGCGCGCTTGCGGAACTTGTCCGAGCACTTGTCGCCCCAGTAGCTCCGCTGCCCATCGATGGTGAACTCCTTCATGTCGCAATAGTTCGAGCAGGCGCGGCAAACAAACTCACGCGTGGAGAAATTCACGCGGAACAGGTCGTAGCCGCGGAAGCGAGTGGGCCGGCCGGTGGCTTGTATGCGCTCCTGGGCGATGAGGGCCATGCCAATAGCGCCCATCACGCCGTTGTGCGGCGGCACGATGATGGGCTTGCCCAGAATCTGGGAGAAGGCCGCGGCCACCGAGTCGTTGTACGCCGTGCCGCCCTGGAAGAAGATGACCTTGCCGATGCGCCGCCCGCGCACCACGCGGTTCAGGTAGTTGAGCGCCACGGAATAGGCCAGGCCGGCGCACAGGTCGCCTACCTCCGCGCCTTTCAGGAGCAGCCCTGTGACATCGCGCTCCATAAAGACCGTGCAGCGCTCCCCCAGCCGCGTGGGAGTGGCGGAGACCAGCGCCAGCCGCGCAAATTCCTCCTTGATGGCGATGCCCAGCTTCTCCGCCTGCTCTTCCAGGAACGAGCCGGTGCCCGCCGCGCAGGCCTCGTTCATGGTGAAGTCCACCACCACGCCTTGGTCAATGGAGATGAACTTGGAGTCCTGGCCGCCGACTTCGAAGATGGTGTCTGCCGGCTCCAGCTTCAGCCGCTCGCAGACCTGCAAGGCGCCCGTCTTGTGGGCGGTGATTTCGTCGTTCACCGTGTCGGCGCCGACCAGTTCGCCGATCAACTCCCGCCCCGAACCTGTGGTGCCCACGCCCCGGATGTCCAGGATCTCGCCGAGTTCGGATTCGATTTCCTTCAGGCCGCGGGCCACTACCTCGATGGGCCGGCCCTCGGTGTAGAGGTAGATCTCCTTGAGCAGGTTACCCTCCGCGTCGAGGACCACCAGATTCGTGCTGACCGAGCCGACGTCGATTCCCAAATAGGCTTCGATTCTTGCGCCGGGTGTGAGCTTAGGCAGCGTCGGTGGCTTGACGCGGTCGCGCAGCAGCGCGACGTTCGCCATGGAGAGCGGGTCGGAGCAGGCGAACTCTTTCTTCGCTGCCTGATGCTGTTGAAGTTGATGAATGTGCTTGAACGAGCGCTTGCGCCACTCCTCGGCCTCAAGCATTGCCGCCCCGGCGGCCCCTAGCCAGGCGTGGAGAGGGGAAACCAGGAACTCCGACTCTTCCAGCTTGAACGCCTGGCGCAGGGCGTCACGCACCCCCTGGTTTAGTGCCACGGCGCCGATGAAAACCACCGGCGGAACCACCTGCCGGCCTTTAACGAGGCTCGCTTTGAAGTTCCGCGCCACGGCATCGCAGAGGCCGCGCAGAATCTGGTCCGTCGAGTAACCCTTCTGCTGCGCGTGGATCATGTCCGTCTTGGCAAAGACGGAGCAGCGGCCGGCGATGCGGGCCGCGCAACTGGCGCCGCAGGCTACGGTGCCCACTTCCTCGACTGAATAGAGCAGGCGCGAGGCTTGGTGCTCGATGAATGATCCCGTTCCCGCCGCGCAGTCACCGCTGCTTTCGTAATCAACGATCCCCAAATGCTTGGAGAGCGCCATCGGCTCCAGGCGCAGGAACTTGGACGCCTCGCCCCCCATCTCGAAGACTGACCGCACTTCGGGATGGAACACCCGCACGGCCTTGGCGATGGCCCGGAACTCGTTCTCAAAATAGATGCCCAGAAGCTTGGCAATGAGCTGGCTGCCGGAGCCGGTGACCCGGATGCCTTCGACGTTCTGCTCCGGCACATCCTCGTACAATTGCTTCAGCAAATCGAAGGTGGATTGGATGGGGCTGCCCTGGATCTTGCGGTAGCGGGAAAGCACCAGCGGCCGACCCTCGAACGGGCCGGAAGCGGGGAACTCGGCGGCAAAGAAGGCATCCGACCGCTCGGTAAGGGAATCAAAGAGAGGTTTGTCCTCCGCCGCCCCAATGGCGGCGAGCTTGAGACTGACCGCTCCGATGTCCAGACCGATGTTGATGCTCATGAACTTCTGTACTCGCGCTTGCGGCCCTCCGCAGGGAGGGACACCGCTTCAGCCGTACCGCAACGAGGGCTTGTATTCAGTTCCTATCAGGCTTCGGCCCCTTGAGGCGAACAGGGCTCCCGTCCGCCACGCGCCCTGGAGCGTCTTCGCCGGCCGACTCGCCTGCTGCCCCTGCCCGCTTACACCCCCGCCCCTTCCGGCGGGCTCAGCTCAAAAGCAGAACCCGCTGCGAGGTGCAAGCGGCTCGAATATCGGCACGCTATGATGTTTCACAAAATGTCTGATGTCAAGGGAGTAGCGCCCCACGGGGGACAACTTGTCTGCATTGCCTCAGTCGGGCCCCCTCGCTTAGCATTGGATCAATATGGCCCTCGGTCGTATAGAGGGGCTCACGACAGGGCCGCAGCGTATACGAGCGCCGGGAGGTCTCCACGGGCAAGGGAATTCTCACCGGCATTCTGCTTGTTTCGCTCTTAACGGTCGCAACTGCTGCGGAGAAGGGACGCGCTGACCCGGCGCCTCAGGCCGCCACGGGCATCACCGGTCGGCTCCCGGTGAAACGCGTGGTGCTTTACAAGAGCGGCATTGGCTACTTCGAGCACGCGGCGCGCGTTCGCGGCAATCAGGAACTTGGCATCGATTTCAGCACCGCGCAGCTCAACGACGTATTGAAGTCCTTGACCGTGGTGGATCTGACAGAGGGCCGCGTTACGGGAGTGCGCTACAACTCCATCGCTCCCGTGAGCGAGAGGCTGAAGACGCTGCGCCTGCCGCTGGGCGACCAGACCACGCGTGCGGACTTCCTCAACGCGCTGCGCGGGGCACGGGTTGAGGTGCGCAGTGGCGCCGCGGTGGCCGCGGGCAGAGTGATGAGCGTGGAGAAGGTCCGGAGGCCGAGTCCGAAGAGCGAGTTGGTCATGGAATCCACCGAACTCGTGATTGTGACTGACGCGGGGGAACTGCGGAGCTTCGACCTAGCGCCTGCCACAGCGGTGCGAATCGCGGAATGCGACCTCAACGAATACGAGATCAAACAGAACGTGACGATTGGGAAGAACCAGTCTGCCTTGGTCCCCCTTCTCCAGTCCCGGATTGACGCCGAGGAGGTAACGCTCTGGAATGCTGATTCGGGCCAGCCCTTGCGTGCTCTCTGGATCACTAACACGAGCGGGCTGACTTTGGCCGGCGGGGCGTTCAATGTGCGGGAGGAGGAGACCTTCGCTGGCGAGGGGTTGCTGGACGCTTTGCGGCCGAACGAGAAGCGTCTAATATCTTACGCGGCGGATCAGACGGTGCGCATCACCGTCGAGGAGGACTCTGGCGAAAAGCCTGTGAGCCGGGTGCGGATTGCCAAGGGGCTCATCACCATGACCAAGGAGAGGCGCGAAAGCAAGACCTACAATATCCACAATTGGGACACCGCCGCGCGCCAGATCGGCATCGAGCATCCCGCACGGTCGGGATGGAAACTGGCAGGCGGGTTGAAACCGGAGGTGTCCTCCGCATCGTTCCATCGCTTTCCGGTGAAAGTGGACCCGGGCCAGACCGCGCAGTTTGCCGTGGAGGAGTATCGCGCTGAGGAAACCCAAGTCGCTCTTACGGACCTGAGCAGCGACGAGGTGACTCTGCTGGCCGAGCAGAAGAGGGTCACGCCCGCCATGGAACAGGCGGTTCAGCGTATCCTGGCGCAGAAGAGCGGACTCAGCAGGCTGGATGCGCAACTCAAAGCACGCCAGCAGGACATTGACACCGTCGCCAGCGACCAGAACTGCCTGCGGGAGAACATGAAGGCCCTGAAGGACAGTGCGGAGGAGAAGGCACTCGCGCGGCGGTACATTCAGCAGTGGGACGAGGAGGAAAACCGCTTGGCCGCGTTGCGCACCCAGATGTCGGAACTCAAGGACAAGCGCGAAAGAGCCAGCCAAGAACTGGACCAGATGCTGCTGGAGCTCGTGCTGGACGAGGAGTTCTGAGTTTGCGGCGGCGATGGGGACATCGCCGCTACGCCCCCTGGCGGTTGCGCGGCTTTAGCCGCTCGCGAAAGGGCACGGCTTTAGTCGTGCCGCAAGGCGCCGCCGAGCTCGATTTTCCAAGGGTTCCGGGGCGGCCGGCGTCCGCCGCGGGTGGGCAGCTGTTGTGGCTCTTGCCCGCGCCGTAAGCCGGGGGCTCGTCACCTTCACGCGGGAGGATTGAGGATGATTTCGGAGCTGAAAGACAAGGTCGCCGTCGTCACCGGCGGCACGCGGGGGATTGGCTATTGCATTGCTCACGCGCTACTCGCGCAGGGCGCGAAGGTCTTCATCTGCGGGCGCGACCCTTCGACTTTGCGCGCGGCACTGGAGAGCCTCGTTCGGGACGGCGGCGACCGGGTGGATGGCACGGGCGCCGACGTGCGCCGCCACGAAGATTGCCGTCGGCTCATCCGCGCAGCCGCAGCGCGCTTCGGTGGCCTCGACATCCTGGTGAACAACGCGGGCATTGGCATCATGAAGCCGGTGGACCAGCTCACTCCCGAAGAGTGGGACGCGACGATTGAGACGAATCTCTCGGGGGTCTTTTATTGCTGCCGCGAAGCCATCCCTCTCATGCGCCAGCGCGGCGGTGGGTACATCTTCAACATTTCGAGTCTGGCGGGCAGCAACCCCTTTGCGGGCGGGAGCGCCTACAACGCCTCCAAGTTCGGCCTGAACGGATTCAGCGAGGCCATGATGCAGGATGTCCGGTACGACGGCATCCGGGTCAGCTACATCATGCCTGGCAGTGTGGATACGGATTTCGCTGCCGCGCCCGGCAGCAAACCCCGCGAGACCTGGAAATTGACCGGCGAGGACATCGCGAAAGCCGTCGTTGACCTGTTCAAGTTTCCGCAAAGCGCCTTGGCCAGCCGCATCGAAATGCGGCCGGCGCAACCCCCGCGCAAGAAGTAGCGACCGCACCACGCCGCAGGCTTCGACGAAGCCGCGGCCAAGCGCGCGACTCACCGATGGGGCGGAAAGGGACAAAGTCGGAGCAGCGGGGCAAAATTGCTTTCTGATTTTGCGATCTAACTAATTGGGCTTCAAGAAGTTGGGAAAAGCATTCTCACCATTCTCACTGTTCTCATTGGTCTCATTTTTTAGCAGCCAGGGGTCGGGGCGCGGGGAGGCGCGAGGGGGGCAGGGAGCCCTGGCTAGCCTCTAAGCCTGGCCTAAATGGCCCTGAGCCCCCTTTTCTACAGGCCTGGGTCGGGCGCGTCGGCAAGCCCGCGGGTCGCTGGTTCCTAGGACGGGGGACTGCCTGCCGGGAACAGGCTGGCGGGCTTGGCGCGCCGTGTTCTCGACCATCGCTCTGCGTCCGCGATTGCGCAAAGCTCGCACACGAGGGCTCCCCTCCTGCTTCAGGAGGGGCAGGGGGTGGTTCTCCGACCGGTAGACCCGATTTCGCGCCGCGCGCACGGGCCTGCTCGGCGCTGATGAGCGGGGCAAGGCTAGGCAATGCCATGAAGGTGAGCCATGAACATCGCGATTTTCTCTTCATCGGCTCTCGTTGGAGGGTCTCACGTGGGGGGCGAATCGCTTCTTTCAATCGTTCAATGGCTCAATCATCTTCACCGGTGCAGCTCGACGACGTCCTTGTCGACCAGCAGGTAGTCGCGGTTCACCATCTGGCCTTCGAATTTCCCGTGCCCCCAGACGCGGGCGTATTTGAGCTGGGTGAGGAAATCGTGGTGGACGTGGGCGGCGAGGTCGATCAAGCGCGAGCCGCGGCGCAAGACGTAGGGTGCGGTGAGTTCCAGTTTCTTGCCCGGAGCCTTGGTGTACACGCGCACCAGTTCCAGCAGGTCAAAGAGCGCGCGCCGCAAGTTCTCCAAACCCTCGCCGGTTTCGGCCGAGAGGGCGAGGATAGGGAAGCGCGCGCCGTAGAGTTCGGTGAGGATTTCCAGGTTCTCGGCGGCGCCTGCGGCATTCAGCTTATTCCCGATGAGCAATGTTTTTTTGGCCATCCAGCCGGGGGCTTCCGGCAGGGGGCCTGGCCCGAGTTGCACCTTGGCATTGGCAAGCTGCCCCAACGTGGTCTCCAGGTCCTCCAGCAAGTCCGGGTCGCTCAGATCCACGACCAGCAGGCAGGCGTCGGCGTTGCGAATGATTTGGTAGAGCCAAGACTCAGGGAAATCCGGGTGGACCGGCGGCAGGTCAACAAGCTGAATCTGAATGTCCTCGAAGGGCATCATGCCGGGCAGCGGCGCGCGGGTGGTGAACGGGTAGTCGGCGACCTCGGGCGTGGCGTGCGTCAGGTGTCGGACGAGCGCGGACTTGCCGCTGTTGGGCGGACCGACCAGAGCCACCTGGCCCGCCCCTTCTTTCTCCACGCGGTGCATGAGCCCCGCGCGGCTGGCCGGCCGCTTAGCCTCCTCGCTGCGAGCCTTTGACAGCCGTCGCTTGATGTCCGCCTGCATCTTCTCGGTCCCTTTGTGCTTGGGAATGGTGGCGAACATCTCTTCCAGCGCCGCGATCTTTTCCTCTGTGCTCTTGGCGCTCTTGTATTGCCTCTCGGCTTCCAGGTATTGGGGACTGAGATTCGCAGGCATGGTCGTCAGCCAGGCAACGAGACAACGCACCCTATTATGCGACGAGCGAGACCAGAGAGCTAGAGGGTGTGCGCGCGGAGCGGATGGTGGGGTCTTCTAGCTCGGGACGCGCCCTTTGCCAGCTCCTCTAGCCTTTGCGGGTGCTAGCTGGTATCCTTCAGATGCGGCTCTTCTCGCAGAAGAGAGTTTCGAACCCTGCGGGCGAGTTTCGGGTGCATTCCAGCAGCAGTTGTCGCTGCAAGCCGGAACGCCTGAGCGACCTTAGGGATTCTTGATGGAACAGTATTGGTTACTGGTTGGAACTCAGCGGAACTGGCGGTTCTCGTTCGAGAACAGGAACATTTGGGGACTCAAAGATTTTCGCGAGAGCGCGGCACTTTGGAATCTACTGCAGGAGGGCGACAAACTACTCATATATGTTTCGAAACCAGTGAGCGGGGTCGTTGGAATCGCAAGCGTTACGACGAAGTTTCGCCAGACGCAGCCTTTATGGCCCGAGGAAACTCGAAGCGGCTGCGTGATTTGGCCCCTGCGATTCGAATTCGACGTCGAGTATTGTCTTAGCCCTTCCCTGTGGGTATCTCACTGCTACCGTGAGGCGAATGTCCAGCTAATTACGCGCATGGTTTTTCAGTGCGTCCCATCTGTAGTGGTGCAGGCGGTCAGGGCTCATTTCGGCTTGCAGGCGGAATACCCTCGAGTTTCGGGAGCCGCGGATGCCTCACCCGGATTCGCTCTTGACCACCCCGCCCTCGACCATGACCATGTAAAGAAGAGTTTGTGCGATATAGGGCGCATCCAGGGATTCCTAACTCAGGAGGAGTACCCGATTGACAGCACGCGTCTCGATGTGGTTTGGCGCAGGGTCGAAAGATCTGTCCCGACATACGCTTTCGAAGTTCAGGTGGGCGGCGATATTTATCATGCGCTGGCAAAGCTTAAGCATGCATACGAGCTGTGGAACAGTCACATCTTTCTCGCAGCCCCGCTCGGGTCTCGTGCTGAATTCGAAGAACTGCTCTCAGGGTCGTTCAACGAAGTCCGCCATAGGGTGGGGTTCCTGGAGCTCACTGCCGTCGACGAACTCCACAGGCGGAAGACAAGTTACTTCGAACTCGAGAGGCGGCTTCGCCTGAAAGTGTAGGCGTGGGGGTGCGGTTCATTTCTGTCGGGGATGCCTCGGTCAAGTCCGGGGTTCTCCATCGCTCCTAGAGGAGGATCGGTTCATGGCAAAGCGGAAGTATGCGGTTGTTGCCTGGCTTCCCGAGGATGTTATAGAGAACGCGAAGGAGACGGGAACAGGTATGACTGAGGCGGAGGCGGCGCGTTTACTAGACGCAGAAGAAATGCGGATTATCGATGCGATGGTAGCGGCGGGTTGGAGTGCTATAGAGAATGCGCTAGGCAAGAGGGAAGCAGCGCGATTTTAGCCGACTACTTGAGGAAGAGAAGCCTTGCATTATTGCTGCATGTACGAATCCCGCCGAACACAACGTTAGCATCCGACTCCGTCGCCCGAATACCAGTGCTATTTGGGCACCGAATACAGATGCTTTCCTATGCGACGACCACGCCACCCAAGGACTCGAAATCACCATTGCTTTGACGCCAACCAGCACAGGTCAAATCGAGACAAAAGTCAGTTCACCCGGAGGGCGTGTAATATCCAGAACAACGCCGATTATTCACCATGCCTAGCCCCGTCAACCTATAATCACCCACCACCAAGCAGCCCCGCTTATTTGTCGGGTCCTGGGGCATCATGTAGAATGGTTTTTCGGGCTTGGCTACAAATTGCGCCCTGGGAGGATCGTGTCGCGCGCGCGACCGGAAATGTCCCGTCTTCTCGACCAACTCAATCCCCAGCAACGCGAGGCGGTAGAACTTACCGAAGGGCCGCTCCTGATTCTAGCCGGAGCGGGCAGCGGCAAGACACGAGTCATCACTTACCGCATTGCCTATCTGATCGAAGCCAAGCAGATTCCTCCGGAAAGTGTCCTGGCGGTGACCTTCACCAACAAAGCTGCCGACCAGATGAAGGAACGGGTGGCGCGGCTGCTGGCGCGGGATCTGCCGGCTTGGCCGCACATTTCCACATTTCATTCTTTTTGTGTGCGCGTGTTGCGGCAGGCGGTTGACCGTCTAGGCTACGGCCGCGATTTCTCCATTTACGATGAAGACGACCAGCAGCGGGTGGTGAAAGCCTGCATCCAGGAACTCGGTTTGAGCGAGCAGATGATCTCGCCACGCGGCGTGCTGGCGCGCATCAGCTACGCGAAGAACCGAGGCGTGAGTCCGGAGGAGTTTTATCGCGACGCGGTAGATCCGACGACGGAGAAACTGGCATCGGTCTTCGAGCGATATGAACGCAAGCTCCGCCTGGCCAACGCCCTCGACTTCGACGATCTGCTGCTCAAGACCGTCGAGCTTTTCTATCAGGCGCCGGAGGTCTGCGCTGCCTACAACCAACGGTTCCGGTACCTGCTGGTGGACGAGTATCAGGACACCAACCGCATCCAGTACCAATTGATTCGCCAGTTGACGCTTGAGCAGCAGAACCTCTGCGCCGTGGGCGACGAGGATCAGTCGATCTATCGTTGGCGCGGGGCTGACATCGAGAACATCCTGAGCTTCGAGAAGGACTATCCCGCCACGCGCATCATTCGCCTGGAGCGAAACTACCGCTCCACGCAGGTGATCCTCGACGCCGCGACCGCCGTGGTCAGTCGCAACGTGGCGCGCAAAGGGAAAACCCTGTGGACGGACCGCGCGGGCGGCGAGCGTTTAGGTTTGTTTGAAGCTCAGGATGCGGAAGAAGAAGCCCTGTTCGTAGCGGGTGAGGTCCAGCGGGCCCTGGCCGCCGACGACAGCAGCATCGGTGTCCTTTATCGCACCAATGCCCAATCGCGCGTGCTGGAAGAGGCGCTACGGCGATGCGGGATCGATTACCGCGTGGTGGGCGGGTTCAGCTTCTACGCCCGGGCCGAAATCAAGGATGCTCTGGCTTACGCCCGCTTGGCAAACAACTTGCGTGACTCCGCCTCGTTTCTGCGCATCGTCAACGTCCCGGCGCGGGGGATTGGGGGAACGACCCTAGACGCCCTGGAGGTGACCGCGCGACGCGGGAACTTCAGCCTGTGGGAAGCGCTGGAACAGGAACTGGCCGCAAAGCTCCTTCCCGTGCGGACTCTGAAAGCGCTGGAGAGCTTCTATGCCCTGATACGGGACCTCGTTGCCGACCGCGAGCGCCTTTCCATGAGCGAGTTTTTCCGGAGCCTCCTCGAGCGGACGGGGTATCTGGCGATGCTGCGCGCGGAGAACACGGCGGAAGCCGAGGGCCGGATTGAAAACCTCCAGGAGCTCGTCAACGCTGCGGCCGAGGCGGAGGAGCAGGGCGAGACGCTGGCCGAGTTCCTGACCCACGCCGCGCTGGTCTCCGACACCGATGATTACGACGAGCGTGCTCGCGTCACGCTGATGACCTTGCACAGCGCCAAGGGACTGGAATTCTCCACGGTCTTCTTGGTCGGCCTGGAGGAAGGGCTTTTCCCGCACAAGCTCTCGCTGGAGGATGCCGCCGCGCTGGAGGAGGAACGAAGGCTGTGCTATGTGGGCATGACGCGCGCGCAGGACCGCTTGGTTCTCGCTTGGGCACGGACGCGCCGTTCCTTTGCGCGCGAGGCATACGAGCCGACCCGGCCCTCGCGGTTCCTGAAGGAAGTCCCACCGCAACTCGTGGAACCCTTGACCCCCACAATGGTGGGTTCAAAACCCCGCACGATGTGGGAGAATGCCGTGAATTCGGTGGCGGGCGTGGAGAGTTTTCTTCAGGAGCGTGGTCGGCCAGCACGGAAGGCGGGGGCTTCTGGCAGCCGCCCGACTTCGTCGGGCCGGGTTCCCGCCGCCGCCACGCCCGGCGGTGGCCGCTGGAAGCTCGGCACGCGCGTCCGGCACCCCAAGTTTGGCCTGGGGACGGTGCTCGAGTGCGAGGGCGAAGGCGAGGACACGAAATTGACCGTTAGCTTTCCGGGCTACGGAAAGGTCAAGTTGGTGGAACGATACGCTTTGCTGGAGAAGGCGTAATCCCAAAACGGACGGAGTACTGATGGACACGCGGAAAATCAAAGACCGGGCGGAACGCAAGAGACTGAAGCGCGAAGCGCGCAAGAAGCGGCCGGCCAAACCCAAGCAGACCGTGCCGCGCGGGTCGCACAAGCCCAAGGTGAAGAAGAGGGGCCCGGGCGCACCACCGCGGCGGTAGAAGAACAG
>CAZBWJ010000012.1:63569-64676 GCA_964495535.1 uncultured Acidobacteriota bacterium
TATGGCGAGCCAACTTTTTCGCACCAAGAGCATCGAGAAGCTGGTGGCAGAGGCAGACCGGCCAGACCACCGGCTCCGGAAGAGTCTGGGGCCGTGGTCTCTGACCGCTCTAGGTATCGGGGCCATCATCGGCACGGGGATCTTCGTCCTCACGGGTACCGCCGCCGCGGGAGAAGTCCTGCACGTTCCTTCCATCTGGAAAGCGCCCGTGCTCGATCTTCTCCTGCACGGTGGAAATGCGGTGGGAACCGCCGGGCGGCCCGGCGCGGGGCCCGCTATCGCCCTCTCCTTCTTGCTGGTGGCCATGGTGTGCGCGCTTGCTGGCCTCTGTTACGCGGAACTTGCCTCGATGATTCCTGTCGCGGGCAGCGCCTACACGTACACTTACACGACGCTCGGCGAGCTTGTGGCCTGGATTATCGGCTGGGACCTGATCCTGGAATATGCGGTCAGCAACATGGCCGTAGCCGTGGGATTCTCGGCGTACGTCGACAACCTGCTGCAGGGTTTCGGCTGGACGTTGCCCCGCGAATTCATGGGCCCCATGTTTGTCTCGGGGCAGCGCACCGGAGCCTATTTCAATCTCCCGGGCTTCCTGATCGTGATGCTTATCACGGTGATCCTGGTAATCGGCATTCGGGAGAGCGCGGGCGCGAACAACTTCATGGTGACGGTGAAGATCGTGGCGATCTTGGTCTTCATCTTTGCCGCCTCGCGCCACGTGGAGGTTTCCAATTGGAAGCCTTTCATGCCCAACGGCTGGCAGGGGGTACTGACCGGCGGGGCGATCGTCTTCTTCACCTACATCGGCTTTGATTCCGTCTCCACTGCCGCCGAAGAGTGCCAGAAGCCCCAGCGAGATGTGCCGTTTGGAATCATCGCCTCGCTGATTATCTGCGCCATTCTCTACGTCTCGGTCGCCGTGGTGCTGACGGGGATCCAGCACTGGGAGTCGTTGCGCAATGCTGCGCCGGTGGCCAAAGCCCTGGAGGCCATCGGGCTTAACAGCATCCGACGCTGGGTCACTCTCGGCGCCCTGACGGGGATGATCAGTTCGCTCCTGGTCTTCCAATTGGGGCAGGCGCGCGTCTGGTTCGCCATGTCGCG
>CAZBWJ010000013.1:0-58409 GCA_964495535.1 uncultured Acidobacteriota bacterium
GCCGCTGCTGCGCCTCCGAAGGCAGCTGCGGGACTGCCCAAGCCCCCTGCCGCAAAACCTGCGGTCAAGCCGGAGCCGTGGTTGAGCCCGCTTCTGGACGAACTCCAGAGAAGATTTCCTGCGGTGCTCAGCGACGCGGTGATCTTCCGCAATCTGCCCTCAATTACAGTGACCAAAGAGGCGCTTCTGGCGGTTTGCGAGTTCCTGAAGAGCGAAGAGGGCGGGGGATACGCGCTCCTGACTGACGAGACCGCGGTGGATTACCCCAAACGCGAGAAACGCTTTGAGATCGTCTATCACCTCTATTCCTTCCAGCGCAATGACCGCCTGCGGTTGAAAGTCCTCGCTGGCGGGGACGAGAAAGTGCCGTCGGTAGCCGGCATCTGGCCCACGGCGAATTGGCTGGAGCGCGAGGTTTACGACATGTTCGGGGTCCAGTACGAAGGCCATCCGGACTTGAAGCGCATCCTGCTGCCGGATGGCTGGACGGGTCATCCGCTGCGCAAGGACTACGACATCCTGAAGCAAGACGACGCCTGGGTGCGGGCAAACCTGGGCATCAAGAGCGGACAATAAGCAATGCCGGACACCACCTATCTCGATGCCAGTGAGCTGGTCATCAACATGGGGCCGCAGCACCCGGCTACGCACGGGGTTCTGCGCGTCAAGCTGAAGCTCGACGGCGAGAAGGTGTTGGGCTCGGAAGCCATCATCGGCTACCTGCACCGCGGCGTGGAAAAGATCGCGGAAAACCGCAGCTATGTCCAGTTCGCGCCCTACGTGGACCGCATGGATTACGTCGCCGCGGTTACGAATGGCATGGGCTACGTGGAAGCCGTGGAGAAGTTGCTGGGCGTCGAGGTGCCGGCGCGCGCCCAGTTGACGCGCATGATCCTGGCGGAGCTCCAGCGGATCGCCAGCCATCTGTTGTGGCTGGGCACACATGCTCTCGACCTCGGCGCGATGACGCCGGTCTTCTACACCTTCCGCGAGCGCGAAGAGATTTTGAAGATCTTCGAGAACTACTGTGGCGCCCGGCTCACCACGCACGCTTTCCGCATCGGCGGGCTGCAATACGACCTTTACGATGGTTTCGAGAAAGAGGTCTTGAAGTTCTGCGACTACGTTGGCCCCAAGATCGATGAGTACGAAACCCTGCTGACCACGAACCGTATCTGGCTCAGGCGGACGAAGGGCGTGGGGGTGCTCTCGGGCGAAGAGGCGATCGCCCTGGGCGTGACCGGGCCGGTGCTGCGCGGGTCGGGCGTGAGGTGGGACATTCGGAAGGTTCAGCCGTACGAGGCTTACGACCAGGTCGAGTTTGTGGTTCCCATCGGCGAGCACGGCGACACGTACGACCGGTACTTGGTGCGGATGCAGGAGATGCGCCAGTCGGTGCGGATTATTCGCCAGTGCGTGGCGCGGCTGGCGCCGGGGCCCATCCTGGGCAAGGTGGGAAAGATCATCAAACCGCCGGTGGGCGAGGTGTACCACTCGATTGAAGCGCCCAAAGGCGAACTGGGATATTTCGTGGTCAGCGACGGCTCGACCTTTCCGTACCGGGTACGGGTTCGTCCGCCGTCGTTTGTGAACCTGCAAGCTCTTGATCCGATGATCCGCGGCCATCTGGTAGCGGACGTCGTGGCCGTGATCGGCACGCTCGATATCGTTCTCGGCGAGGTGGACCGTTAGGAATTGTCGATTGTCGATTGAAGATTGAGGATTGGGAATCTCCTGACCTTCAATCGCCCATCGCAGATTACCAACTCCATGGCTCAAAACGCGCTCCAATTCTTGCAGGATCATCCGCTTATCCTCGCCACTCTCAAGATCGTCATTGTGCTTCTGGTGCTGGCGGGCCTGGTTGCATACCTGGTGTACATGGAACGCAAGGTCCTGGCGTTCATCCAGGCTCGATTGGGCCCGATGCGCGTCGGCCCCTGGGGCTTGTTGCAGCCCGTCGCCGACGGCATCAAGCTCCTGCTTAAGGAAGACATCATTCCGGCGGAAGCCGACCGGTGGGTTTTTCTCCTGGCCCCGGTCATCAGCGTCGTCGCCGCCTTCACCGTATTCGCCGCCATTCCCTTCGCCGGGAATTTCTATGTCACCGACGTGAACATCGGGATCCTCTTCATTCTGGGGGTTTCTTCCCTGGGCATCTACGGCATCATCCTGGGCGGCTGGTCATCGAACAGCCACTATCCCCTGCTCGGGGCCTTGCGTTCTTCGGCGCAACTGGTCAGCTACGAGGTCGCGGCGGGGATGGCAGTGGTTGGCGTGCTGCTCATCTCCAACTCCCTGAGCATGGTAGAAATCGTCCAGAACCAGCAGAAGATGGGGGTCTGGAACATCTTCCTTCAGCCGGTGGCATTCGTCATCTACGTCATTGCGACCCTGGCAGAAACGAACCGCAACCCCTTCGACCTTCCCGAGGCGGAGTCGGAACTGACGGCAGGTTTCCACACCGAGTACAGCGGTTTCCGCTTTGCGCTCTATTTCCTTGCTGAATACACCAACATGGTGCTGGTGTCCTGCATCGCGGTGACCCTTTTCCTGGGCGGGTGGCTGCGTCCCTTCCCGAACGTCCGCGCGCTTGACTTCCTGAACTACATGCCGCCGATCGCCCTGGTCGGCGCTGCGTCCTTCATCCTTTGGCTCGGCCTGAAGAGCCGGGTGGCTGCGGAAAGATACGTGTTCGTGGGATTGGCGGCTGGGTGTGTGCTGCTGGCGGGTCTGGTGGCCATTCCGCCTGTGCTGAGTGCGGTCCAAGGAATTTTTTGGTTTTCCGTCAAAGTCCTCATGTTCTTGTACGCCTTCATCTGGTACCGGGGCACGTTCCCGCGCTACCGTTATGATCAACTGATGAACGTTGGCTGGCGGGTGATGATTCCTCTGGCGTTGGCGAACGTCATTGTGACTGCCGTCCTGCGCTACTGGTTGAGCGGGCACCATCCCGCATCGCCAACCGCATGGTTGGGTGGGTATTGATATGGGCTGGAAGGATCTGCTGCGTCGGGTTTTCCTGGTGGACCTGCTGAAGGGTCTGCGGCTGACGTTCTCTTATCAGCGGCCCAGCGCCACCTACACGGAGCAGTATCCCCTGGAGCGGCCGCCGGTGGCCGAGCGGTATCGCGGGGCGCCGCGCCTGAACAATCATCCGGAAACGGGCGAGACGCTCTGCATCGCCTGCAACCTCTGCGCGCTGGCCTGCCCCGAGAATCTGATTGTAGTGGGCTGGGAGCGGACCGAGGACCGAAAGAAGAAGCTGACGACGTTTACCTACGACCTCTCGCGCTGCATGTTCTGCGGGCTGTGCGAGGACGCCTGCCCGGTGGACGCGCTGGAATTGACGCAGGACTTCGAGATTGCCCACTACAGCCGCGAAGGGATGATCTGGGACCGGCAGATGCTGGAACAAGGCCCGCAACCCACGCGCTACACGCGGTAGGCCGAAGGCAGTAAGCAGTAGGCAGTCAGGACTGGCGGGGCGACAAATGACTTCTTTTCCGCCAGTTGGGTGTCAACAACGGACCACTGACAACGGACGAAGTTCTTAATATGCTTGCTCAAGTTGCATTCTTCTTTCTTTCGATCGTGGCCCTAGTTTCCGCCATCATGGTCATCACCCGGCGGAATGCGGTCCACAGCATCATCTGGCTGATTGTGACGCTGTTTTCCGTGGGTGGCGTTTTTCTGACGCTGCACGCCGAGTTTCTTTTCGCTGTGCAGGTGATTCTGTACGTGGGCGGCATCATGGTGCTGTTCCTGTTTGTGGTCATGCTGGTCAACCTTGATGTGGCGCTCAAACAGGCGCAATTCAGCCGTCAATGGCTGGTGGCTTTGGTGACCGCGGTGGCGCTCATGGCGGAGCTGGCTTACGGGATTTACCGGGGACGCGAGGGATTTGCCCTGGCCCACGCTGCGGCCACGCCTCTTTCGGGAGGAAACACGCAGGCGGTCGGCTTGGCGCTCTACCAGGATTACATGTTGGCGGTGGAGATTGCCTCGCTCCTGCTGCTGGTGGCGATGGTGGGAGCGGTGATCATGGCCAAGAGGAAAATCGAATGATTCCCACGCACTACTACCTGTTCCTGGGCACGGCGCTGTTCACCATCGGCGTAATCGGCGTCCTGACGCGGCGTAACATCATCGTGATCTTGATGTCGATTGAGCTGATCCTGAACGCCGTCAATATCAATCTGGTGGCGTTCTCGCGCTACTTTCAATCGGTGGATGGGCAGGTCTTCGCGATCTTCGTGATTACCGACGCCGCCGCGGAGGCGGCGGTGGGGCTCGGCTTGATCATCGCGCTGTTCCGGAACAAGGAGACAGTGAACGCGGACGAGATTGATTTGTTGAAATGGTAGTCGTCCGTCGTCCTCAGCCCGTTGTCCGTTGCAGCGGACTACGGACAAAGGACAACGGACCCTCGGAATGTATCGGACGAGCATGCTCTTTCTAGACTTCATTTGGCTGATTCCGTTTCTGCCCGCGCTGGGAGCTTTCATTCAGCTCCTCTGGGGACGGAAGCTCTCAAACCGGGCTGTGTCGCTGGTCTCCGTGGGGCTGCCGGGGCTGTCGTTGGTCTGGGCGGTGGGCTGTTTCCTTCAACTTCTTCACTTGCAGGGGAGGCCGTTCACCAAGATCCTGTACACCTGGCTGCCAGCCGGCGCATTTCATCTCACGAACTGCTCGCTTGCTCAGTTCAACGTTGAAGTAGGCTTCCAGCTTGATGCGCTCTCGGCAGTCATGATGCTGGTCGTTGCCGGCGTCGGTTTCCTCATTCACGTTTACTCCATCGGTTATATGGGCCACGAAGGCGGTTATTACCGCTTTTTCGGGTACATGAATCTGTTCATGTTCTCGATGCTTATTCTGGTTTTGGCGGACAACTACCTGATGATGTTCGTCGGCTGGGAGGGTGTCGGGCTGTGCTCGTATCTACTGATCGGTTTCTATTTCCAGCGCAAGTCTGCTGCCGATGCCGGCAAGAAAGCCTTCGTCATGAACCGCGTGGGGGATGCCGGATTCCTGCTGGGCGTGATGCTCATGGCGGTCACGTTCGGCAGCCTGAATTTCATCGAGGTGACTGAAGCCGCGCGCAGCGGCCGGTTTGCGGTGGGTGACGGCGTCATCACGGCCATCTGCATCCTGCTGTTCCTTGGCGCCACCGGCAAGTCCGCACAAATTCCACTCTACACGTGGCTGCCCGATGCCATGGAAGGTCCTACGCCCGTCAGCGCCCTCATCCACGCCGCGACGATGGTGACCGCAGGTGTTTACATGGTGGCCCGTTCCAATGCGCTCTACATTTTGGCCCCGACGGCCCTGGCACTCGTGGCGGGCATTGGAGCGGCCACGGCGGTATGGGCGGCCTCCATTGGCCTGGCACAGAACGACATCAAACGCGTGCTGGCCTACTCGACCGTGAGCCAGTTGGGCTACATGTTCCTGGCCTGTGGCGTTGCCGCCTTCGGCGCCGGCATCTTCCACTTGATGACGCACGCTTTCTTCAAGGCGCTCCTCTTCCTCGGTTCGGGTAGCGTGATTCACGCGCTTTCAGGCGAGCAGGACATGCGGAAGATGGGCGCATTGTGGAGCAAGATCCCGACGACCGCAAAGACCATGCTGGTGGGCACTCTGGCCATCAGCGGCGCGCCGCTACTGTCCGGATTCTTCAGCAAGGATGAAATTCTCTGGCAGGCCTTCGCCAGCCCGTATGCCCAGGGACTCCTGTGGTTCGTCGCCGTGGTGACTGCGGGTTTAACCGCGTTCTACATGTTTCGTCTCTTCTTCCTGACTTTTTTAGGTCAGTCTCGGGTGCCCCACGAGGTGGAGCATCACATCCACGAATCGCCTCGGGTGATGACGGTGCCGCTCATCATCCTCGCAGCCGGCGCGGCGGTCGCGGGCTTTGTGGGCTGGCCGAAGGTGCTGGGCGGGTCGAATCACTTTGAACACTTCCTCGAGCCCGTCTTTGAAAACCCCACCCTGCGCCCCTCCGCTCACCATGCCTGGAGCCTGGAGTTCGGCCTCATGCTGGTCTCGGTGCTGGTGGCGGCGGCCGGTTTCTATGTTGCCTACCAGTGGTACACCAAGCGGCCGGAGCTGCCGGCGCGCATGGCGGCCGCGGCGGGGCCCGCCTATCGACTCATTCTGAACAAGTACTACGTGGATGAGCTTTACGACGTGCTTTTCGTCAACCGTGCCAAGAACATTGGCAACGCCGCCGCAGCGTTTGATTTGGCAGTGGTGGACGGTGGGGTCAACGGCACAGGGTGGTTTACCCGGTTTTCGGCGGAAATCTCGCGCCTGTGGGATTTGTGGGTGATCGACGGCCTGGTCAACGTGATGGCCTTTGCCGTGAAGGTCCTGAGTTATCCCGTGCGCATCGTCCAGACGGGCCTGGTGCAGACCTACGCCTTACTGATCGTCTTGGGTGTGCTGATTTTCATGGGGTATTACCTCATTCATTTTTGATTTTCGATTTTGGATTAGGAGCGGATAGCCGGGACGGGCAAGGAAGCGCTGGCAACAAGCGCAGTTGGATACGGGGTTTTGGGCTGTCAACTGTTGACTGTCAACTGCTCTTCTGAGGTAACGATGCGATTTTTTCAAGACCACATTCTGAGCATCATCCTTTTCACGCCGCTCGTGGGGCTGGTTCTGCTCCTCTTTATTCCTGGGGAAAGGAAGAACGCCGTCCGCTGGTGGGGCAATATCGCGATGTTCGCCGGCTTCCTGGTCTCGTTGCCGCTGGCCTTCCGGTTCTCTGGCGAGGCCCCCGACCAGCAATTCAAGTTCATCGAGCAGCACGACTGGATTACCTCCATCGGCGCGCAGTATTTCCTGGGCATTGACGGCATCAGCTTTCTGCTCATCATGCTGACCACCGTGCTCGGATTCCTTTCCGTGCTTTCCTCGTGGACGGCCATCGAGGAACGGGCGAAGGAATACTACGCCATGTTCCTGCTTCTCCAGACCGGCATGCTCGGAGTGTTCATGGCACTGGATTTCTTCCTATTCTACGTTTTCTGGGAAGTGATGCTGGTGCCGATGTATTTCATCATCGGCGTGTGGGGCGGCCCGCGCAAACTTTATGCGGCCATCAAGTTCTTCTTGTACACCCTGGCGGGCTCCGTGCTGATGTTGCTCGGCATCCTGGCCCTTTACTTCCGTTATCATTCAGACACCGGCGTCTACACCTTCAACGTGCTCTCCCTGATGCAGCACACCTGGCCGGAGAACCTGCAGTTTTGGGTCTTCTGGGCCTTCATGATCGGGTTTGCCATCAAGGTCCCGATGTTCCCCTTCCACACCTGGTTGCCGGACGCCCACGTGGAAGCGCCGACCGCGGGTTCCGTCATCCTGGCCGGCGTCCTGCTGAAAATGGGGACTTACGGTTTCGTCCGCTTTTCGCTGCCCATCCTGCCGCAAGCCAGCTCCAACCCGAAAATCGTGAAGGTGATGGTGGTGCTCTCCATCATCGCCATCGTCTACGGGGCGCTGGTTTCGATGATGCAGCGCGACATGAAGAAGCTGATTGCGTACTCTTCTGTCAGCCACCTGGGCTTCTGCACGCTGGGCATCTTCGCCTTGAACCCCCACGGCCTCTCGGGCAGCGTCATCCAGCAGGTTAACCACGGAATCTCCACCGGCGCGCTGTTCTTGGTCGCCGGCCTTATCTACGAACGCCGCCACACGCGCGAAATCAAGGAACTGGGCGGCCTGTCGAACGTCATGCCGGTCTATGCGACGCTCTTCATGATCGTCACGCTTTCTTCCATCGGCCTGCCGCTGCTCAATGGATTTATCGGGGAGTTCACGATCCTGCAGGGCGCCTTTGAGGTGAACTGGCGCTGGGCTGCCTGGGCGGTGCTGGGGATTGTGCTCGGAGCAGCGTACATGCTCTGGCTGTATCAGCGGACGATGTTCGGCACCTGTGACAACCCGAAGAACCAAGTCCTGAAGGACCTGAATTTCCGCGAAGTCATGACGCTGGTGCCGCTTGTAATCTGGGCCTTCTGGATCGGGCTCTACCCCAAGCCGTATTTCAATGTGCTCGAGAAACCGGTCGCGGCAATCGTCCAGCGCGTGAACCCGAACTTCTACGCGCCCTCACTACCCGTCACCGTGACGGCACCGCCGACCGCGGTTCCTGAGCCGCCGCCCCCTACTGCCACGCACGCGCCGGGAGTTGCGCACTGATGTGGAACCAATTCTTTCAACGCGCGGACTATGTGGCAATCACCCCGGAGATCGTGCTGACGATGTTCGGGCTGGGCATCCTGCTGATTGACTTCCTCATCCGGGAGAAGCGGGACAAGTATCTGAATGCCGTCAGCGCCTTGATCGGTCTGGTCATGGCCTCGGTCCAGCTCGTAAGGTTCTGGCGAGGCTCCCTTCTGCCCGTGCCTTACAGCGGTTTTGGCGGCGCCATCGCTCTGGATTCCTTCGCGATTTACTTCAAATTGATCGTCCTGGTGGCAACGGCGCTGGTGGTGCTCATCTCCGTGAAGTACCTGGAGATTGAAGAAGCGCATTTCGGGGAATATTACGCGTTACTGCTGTTTTCGGTGGTGGGGATGATGTTCATGGTTTCAGGCCGGGACCTGATTGTCCTGTTCATCGCCCTGGAGCTGATGGCCCTTTGCGAATACGTCCTGACGGGGTTCCTCCGCGGTAACCGGCGGTCGAATGAAGCCGCCATGAAGTTCTTCCTGCTCGGTGCTTTCTCTTCTGGCCTGCTGCTCTACGGGATGTCGCTGCTTTACGGCATCGGCAATTCGACCAATCTGGCCGTCATCGCGGGGCGCCTTGCCGACCGCCCCTCGCCCGACCCGCTTTCCTGGATGGCCATGATTACGTTGCTCGCCGGCCTGTTCTTCAAGATTGCCGCCGTCCCCTTCCACCAGTGGACACCGGACGCTTATGAGGGTGCGCCCACCTCCATCACAGCGTTCATCTCCGTGGCGCCCAAAGCTGCGTCCTTTGCCATCCTGCTGCGCATTCTGCTGGTAGGTATCTGGCCGCTGCGGGAGGAGTGGAAGATGCTGACGATTGGCGTGGCCATCGCCACCATGATCGTCGGCAATCTGGCCGCCATCACCCAGACCAACATCAAGCGGTTCTTCGGATATTCCACGATCTCGCATGTTGGCTACTTATTGCTCGGCTTGGTGGCGGTGGCCGACGGCAATCCGGAGGGACTGACCGCCATCGTCATCTATCTCCTGGCTTACACTTTTATGAACCTGGGGGCCTTTGCGGTCATCATCATGATGCGCCGCCAGAACCTGGTCGGGGATGAGATTGACGACCTCTCCGGTCTTATGGCGCGAGCACCCGGCTCGGCCATCCTGATGCTGATCTTCCTGCTCTCGCTGGCCGGCATCCCGCCCACCGCCGGCTTTATCGGCAAGTATTTCATTTTCCTTTCCCTCATTCAGACGCGGCATTATTTCTTGGCAGTCCTGGCGGTGGCGTTCGCGGTGGTGGCGCTGTACTATTACTTCCGGATTGTCGTAGCGATGTTCATGAAGAAGCCGCCGGATACCGTCCCGCTGGCCACGAGCCCCGGCCTCTCGGTGGCCCTGGGGGTGACGCTGGGCATGACGCTGATCGTGGGCGTTTACCCGCAACCCTTCATCGTCCTGGCGCGGGAGGCGATCCGGCCGTTCTTCTCCTAGCCGGGAGGCTGAGTGGTGTGCCCCCGCCGGGGGAAACAATTCGATTTGTGGTCCCAGGTGGCGTTTTACTCGAGTCTGGGCTTTATCCTGCCTGCTGCCACTGTGGGTGGCTACATTCTGGGCTGGTATTTGGACCAGCGGCTCCACACTGAGCCGGCACTAGCCGTAGTCCTGGGAACTCTGGGTGCGGCGGCAGGGATTTACGAAGTCCTGCGGATACTGACGCAAGCCGACAAACGTGGAAGCGGAAACGATTCAGAGAACCGATCCGGCCCGAGCTGAAGCGCGCCTGCCGCGCTGGATGCTGGGGATTGCAGCGGCGGGGACTGCCGTCATGTTCCTCGCCACGCCGGCGCGATTCGCGGCGGGCTTTGCCGTGGGCGCCGCGCTTGCCATCCTGGGCTATCTCTGGCTTCACCAGGCGGTGGATAAGCTCTTGGCGGCTGCGCCGGAGCGTCTGCCGTGGGGCACCGTGGTGAGGTTTGCGCTTCGCTATCCGCTGGCTCTTGGCGCGATTTACGTCTTTTACCGAACCGGCTGGTTGGCGTACCAGGCCGTCCTGGCCGGGCTGTTCGTGCCCGTTGGGGGGGCCTTGATAGAAGCGGTGGTGCAGATTCGAGAGAACTGGCGCTGCAGAAATGCTGGGCAGGATTGAACGTCTCCCGAGGGCGGCAGCCCTCTGACCGCGGTGGGCAAAGGCCGACCTGATCGAAGCGTATGGAACACGAAATCTGGTTCACCGCACTGCTAAACAAACTACTGGGCGGGGTCGTCTCCTCGGGCCTCGCGCTAATCGGCTTGCCCCCCGCCGATCCTGCGCACCCCATTCCGAACTATGTGGCGATGGAAATCCTGGTGCTTTTGCTGATTCTGGTTGGGGCGCTGGTCGTCCGCCGTCGCCTTTCGGTTGACAACCCGGGCAGATTGCAGCATGTCGCCGAAGTGATCGTCGAGTTCACGCAGGGGATGGCGGACGAGATTATCGGGGACGGCGGGCGCCGCTATGTAGCTATGCTCGGGACCTTGGGGATTTTCATTCTGCTGTGCAATTTACTGGGGCTTGTCCCTACGCTTCAAACGCCCACGGCCCACTACGAAGTGACCCTGGGGTGCGCGGTCGCGGCCTTTCTCTACTACAACTTCCATGGCTTCCGGCATCACGGAGTCGTGGGCTATCTGAAGCATCTGTGTGGCCCCATGCTTTACATTGCCTTCATGATGTTTCCCATCGAGGTGTTCAGCAACTTCTTCCGCTTGCTTTCGCTCACCGTACGTCTTTGGGCGAACATGTTGGTAGGAGGTATCCTGGAGGGCATCTTCACCGGACTGGTACCGATTGCCATTCCGGCGTTGTTCATGGCGTTGCACGTTTTTGTTTCGTTCATGCAGGCATATATTTTCATGCTCTTGCCTGCGGTTTATCTAAGCTTTGCGGTCTCAGAGGAGCACTGAGATTTGTGGGGGTGCAGCTCACTGCGCCCAAGCGGGCGGGGCAAGTCCTGCCCTTACGAGCAAGACATCTGCCAGTGTGATTCCTGCCTGCACGAGGGGAGGCGGGAAACCACCTCTTGGCGGAATTTCATAGTGGCTTCGCCTCGGCTTGCCGAGGGCGCGGCGGAAGGAGGCAAAATGAAGCGGTATGCGCTGACGGCGCTGACGACCCTGGGAGTGTTGCTCGTGGCAGTGCCGGCGTTCGCGCAAGGGGAGGCGGCGAAGGCGGCCTCCATGGACACTGCCACCTGGGTGGCCATCACTTCGGGGTTTGCGATGGCGATTGCTTCGGCGGTTTGCGGATATTCGCAGTCCAAGGCTGCCGTGGCCGCCTGTGAGGGGTTGGCGCGCAACCCGGGAGCCCGACCGGGGATCCAGCTGGTGCTCATCCTGGCGTTGATCTTCATCGAGTCGCTGGCCCTTTACACCCTTGCGATCATTTTCCTGAAAGTTGTCGTTCCTCGGGGATAGTTCTGCGCCAGCTCGGTTTCGGGGGAGGCTTCGGCCTCTCCCGGCTCTTTTTCGGCCCAGTACACGACATCCAACCTAAGGTAGGGGCAGGGCAGCGAGATTTGTGAGCAGCAGGAAATCGCCGGGGTAGAGCCCGAGATAGAAGATGCCAACCACACTGACGGCCATTGTCACCCGGAGCGCCCAGGGTAGGGGCGTGGTGACGGCTTGTGCCTTGCCTTCCCGCATGTACATCACCACGATCAGCCGAAAGTAGTAGTACACCGACACCACGCTGGTCAATACGGCGACGATGGTCAGCCCAATCAGGTGCGAGTGGATGGCGGCGCGGAAGATGTAGAACTTGGCAAAGAACCCCGCGGTGGTGGGGAAGCCAGCGAGGGAAAGCATGAAGACGGTGAGGCACGCGGCGACGCCGGGGCGTTCGTAGCCGAGTCCCGTATAGTCCTCGAGGCGCGTCCAGCGCTCTCCCGTGCCGGCCAGGTGGCCGACCAGCACAAACGCACCTACGTTCATCAGGGCGTACACCGCGAGATAGAAGAGTACCGTCGCTGTCCCTTCCCTTGGCCCGGCGGCGATACCGACGAGTATGTAGCCGGCGTGGGCAATCGCGGAATAAGCCAGCAGCCTTTTCACATTCGACTGGCGCAGGGCGGCCAGGTTGCCCAAGCACATGGTGAGGATGGCGGAGACCCAGATGACCCAGAAGGTGACTGAGCCTGCCGCGGTGAAAGCACCGAGAAAGATGCGTAGAAAGATAGCGAAAGCTGCTGCCTTCGGTCCTACGGAAAGGAACGCAGTGACGGGCGCGGGTGCGCCCTGGTATACGTCCGGCGTCCAGACATGGAAGGGGACGGCCGAAACCTTGAAGGCGAGGCCGACAAACATCAGCAGCAACGCCACCCACGCCAGGGGTGACCACTGGAACTGGTTGCCGGAGGCGCCGAGCCGCGCGCTCAACGCCAGCAGGTTGGTGGTCCCCGTCAACCCGTACACAAAAGCGATCCCGTACAGGAAGAAGGCCGTAGCGAATGAGCCGAGCAAAAAGTACTTGAGCGAAGCTTCGTTCGAGAGGGGGTCGTGTCGCTTGAAGCCCGCCAGGATGTAAGTGGCGAGCGAAGAGATCTCGAGCCCCAGAAAAATCATGATGAGTTCCGTGGAAGCGGCCATGAAGCACATGCCCACCGTGGCCATCAACAGCAGGGCATAAAACTCGCCGTGGTTGATGTTGTCCCGCTCCAGGTAGTCGAAGCAGCCCAGCAGCGTCAGCGCCGCGACCAGCAAGAACAGAAAGATGAAGAAGAGGCTGAAGCGGTCTGCGGAGACGCTGCCGCCAAACGCGAGGCCGGGCGAAAAGGATGTTCGGACGGTGGCTGCGCCAGCGGCGATTACCCCAAAGAGTGAAAACCAGCCGAGCAACGTCTTCCGCCCTGCCGGAAGAAACGGCTCGAAAACCATCACCAGGATGGCGAAGCCGGCAAGGATGGCCTGCGGCAAGATGCGAATCAGGTCGTTGGCCTGCACCGTGATCATCGACTCCGCTCCGCGGGTCCGATGGGCTTCTGGAGCGCGAAGTGCGGCGGGCCTTGCTCGATCCGGTAAATAACCTGCGCCACACCCAAATCCAGGCGGCGCAGGAAAGGCTGGGGGTAGATGCCCATCCACAGAACCACCAGCACTACCGCCACCAGAATGACTTTCTCACGCCCCGTGCAATCCGGAAGGTTTCGATTCTTCTCGTTCGTGACCGGGCCGAAAAAGACGCGTTGGTACATCCAAAGCAGATACACAGCAGCCAGCACGACGCCCAACGCTGCCAGGGCTCCGAACAGGGGGCGAGCGTGGAACGCGCCCACGATAATCAGAAATTCCCCCACGAAGCCGTTTAGCATGGGCAGACCCAGGGACGAGAGGGCCACAATCATAAAGAATGTGCTGTAAACGGGAAGCGTAGTGGCAAGCCCGCCAAATTCCTTGATAAGACGGGTGTGCCGGCGGTCGTATAGCATCCCCACCAGGATGAACAGGGCCCCGGTCGAGACGCCGTGGTTGCACATCTGGTAGATGGCTCCCTCAATCCCACTCATGGTGAAGGTGAAAATCCCCAGCACCACAAACCCCAGGTGGGCCACCGAGGAATAGGCCACGAGCTTTTTCATGTCCGGCTGGACCATGGCCACGAGCGATCCGTAGATGATGCCCACAATGGCGAGCACGCTGATGAAGGGCGCAAACTCCCGCGAGGCTTGCGGGAAGAGCGGCAGGCAGAAGCGCAGCATGCCGTAAGTCCCCATCTTTAGCAGCACCCCCGCCAGAATTACCGAACCGGCTGTAGGAGCCTCGACGTGCGCGTCGGGCAGCCAGGTGTGGAACGGGAACATGGGCACCTTGATGGCAAAGGCCAGGAAGAACGCCAGGAACAGCCAGACCTGCGCCGTCCCCGATAGCGCTTGCACACCTCCGGCGAGCTGGCGCAGGATGGTTTCGAAGTCGAAGGTCCCGGTGACGTTGTAGAGATAAAGGATGCCCACCAGCATCAGGGCGGAGCCTGTCATCGTGTAAAGGATGAACTTGATGGCGGCATACACGCGCCGCTCGTGTCCCCACACGCCGATCAGGAAATACATCGGGATGAGCATCGCTTCCCAGAAGATGAAGAACAGGAACAGGTCGAGGGAGACGAAGACACCGATCATCCCCGTCTCGAGCGTGAGCAGGAACAGGAAGAACTCCTTCACCCGGCTGGTAATGCTCGTCCAGGAGGCGAGAACACCGAGGACCGTCAGGAACGCTGTCAGCAGAATGAGCAACACGCTCAGGCCGTCAATGCCCAAGTGATAGCTGATGGGCGGCGCGGTAATCCACGGGCGGTGCTCAACGAACTGCATGCCCGGCTGATTGGGGCTGAAATTGAGAAAGACCTTGAGGGCCAGCGCAAAAGCGAGCAGCGAAACAGTCAGGGAAATCCAGCGGATGCGCGCCGCCGCATCTCGACGGAGGAAGCCGATGATCAGCGCCCCCGCCAAGGGCAGGAACGTGAGCACCGTCAGTGGATGGTCAAGCAACCAGGTCATCTTCTAAAGCCCAAGAGAAAGCCTTGACTTCTTCCTCCGGAATCAGCGCAATAGCGCATAGCCCAGCCACAGGACCGCGCCCAGCAGGACCCAGGCGGCGTAGCTCCGCAGGTTGCCCGACTGCATCCGCCGCAGGAGGCTGCCAGCTCCGGCAGTCAGTTCGGCGCTACCGTTGACCATGAGCTCGTCAATGGCTGCTACATCCATGACCCGCCAGAGAATTCTCTCCGAACCGCGGCTGATGGGTCGGACCACGAGCCAGTTGTAAAACTCATCGACGTAGTACTTGTTGACCAGCACCCGGTAGAGACCGCTATAGTGCTCTGCCAGACCATCTGGCAGTTTCGTGAACTTCAGATAGCAGAGGTAAGCCAGCAGAATGCCCGCTCCTGCAACCGCCAGCGACATTCCCATCACGGCAAGGCCGCCTGCCTGGGGTGGAGTGGGGCGCACGGCGATAGAACTCAACAGGGCCTCGGACGAAGCGAACACCGGCTGGAGATAGTGATGGAACCACTCGCCGCCGCCTAAGGCTTTGGGCAAGCTGACGTAACCGGCGACCACCGAAAAGAATGCGAGGATGACGAGCGGCACGGTCATCTTTTGTCCGCTTTCGTGCACATGATGCTCGACGGCAGGTTCCACGCGCGATGCACCGTGGAAGGCCAGGAAAAGCGCGCGAAACATGTAGAAGGCCGTGAGGCCCGCCGTCAACGTCGCGAGCCAGTAAAGCCACGGCTTGCCAAAGGGCCCCTCGTGGGCGCCCACCAGGATCTCGTCCTTGCTGAAGAAACCCGAGAAGAGAGGAACACCGCTGATGGCGAGTGTGGCCACCAGGAAGGTCAGCCACGTAGTCTTCATCTTGTGCCGCAGCCCTCCCATCTTCCTCAGATCCAGCTCGCCCCCTAAGGCGTGCATGACGCTGCCGGCAGCAAGGAAGAGGAGCGACTTGAAGAAGGCATGGGTCATCAGGTGAAAGATTCCCGCAGAAAACACCCCAACCCCGCAGGCCACGAACATGTATCCGAGCTGGCTGATGGTGGAATAAGCGAGCAGCCGCTTCAGGTCGTTCTGGGTCACGGCGATGGTGGCGGCGAAAAACGCTGTGATGCAACCCACGGTGCCCACGATCTCGAGCGCCATGGGCGCGTGGGCGTAAAGCACGTTCGAGCGTGCCACCAGGTACACCCCTGCCGTCACCATCGTCGCGGCATGGATCAGAGCGCTGACCGGCGTCGGACCTTCCATGGCGTCAGGGAGCCAGACGTAAAGGGGAAGCTGCGCGGATTTGCCAACCGCCCCCAGGAAAAGCAGCAGCCCGACAGCCGTCAGCGGGCCCTGGAGGTATCCCGGGGGGAGTGCCTCCACGCGCGAGAAGACGTACTGGAAATCCACGGCGCCGAAAGTCCAGAAGAGCAGGACCACGCCGAGGGTGAAGCCCACGTCGCCAATACGCGTAACGATGAAAGCCTTCTTCCCGGCGTCGGAGGCTGACTTCCTGGGGAAGTAGAACCCGATCAGCAGGTAGGAGCACAGCCCTACGCCTTCCCAGCCCACAAACATCAGCGGATAGTTGGTCGCCGTCACCAGCATGAGCATCATGAAGAGGAAGAGGTTGAGGTAGGCGAAGAAGCGATAGTAACCGCCTTCGTGCCCCATATAGCCCCGGGAGTAAAGATGAATGAGAAAGGAGACCAGGGTGACGGTGACCGTCATCACCAGGGTCAGACGATCGTAGTAGAGGGCGAAGTCGGCGCGGAAAGCTCCCGACTCAATCCAGGTGAAGTAGCTGTGAAGGTAAGGGGCGGGGTCAGACGGCAGATGCGAATAGGTCCAGGCGGCCAGCAGCGCGGAGAGCAGGGAGAGACCGGGGCCGCCGCAGGCAACCGCCGACACCACGGCTTGCGGGAACCGCCGGCCGAAGATGCCGTTGAGCGCCGCGCCGGCGAGTGGCGGAAGCAAGATGAGCAGAAGCAGGATTTCCATCGTTGCGTCTTAAGCCTGCGAAGACTCTCCTGTCTTGTTGACCCTAGAGCTTCAGCGAATCGAGATCTTCAATGCTGAGCGACCCGCGGTTGCGATAGACCGCGATGATGATGGCCAGGCCCACCGCGGCTTCGGCTGCGGCCACGACAATGACGAAGAAAACAAACACCTGCCCGTCCAAGTTCCCCAGGTAGCGCGAGAAACCGATAAAGGCCAGGTTCACGGCGTTGAGCATCAGCTCGATGCACATGAAGATCGTGATGATGTTCCGCCGCACGATGAACCCCACGGCGCCCAGCCCGAAAAGTATCGCGCTCAGCGCCAGGATGTGAGCTAGGGGAACCATGCGTCAGACCTCACAGCCGTTTCTTGGCCAGGACGACCGCGCCCAGCACCGCGACCAGGATCAAAATGGAGGTCACTTCAAACGGCAGAACGTAGTTCCGGAAAAGCAACTCGCCTATAGCCCGCGGTCCGCCAAGCAGTGCCGTGGCGGTCGGGGTTGTCGCCGGCGGGAAACGTTGCCAGACTGCAAATAGGATTTCGCCCAGGAAAACCAGCAGCAACGGTGCTCCCAGCCAGCGGGCCAGGCGGCTTCGGTCGGTGGGCGTCTCCTGCCTGGCGTTGAGCAACATGATGACCAGCACGAAAAGCACCATAATGGCGCCGGCGTAGATGATCACCTGGACGACCGCCAGGAATTCGGCGCCCAGCAGGAGATAGATCACCGCCAGCGAGCAGAGCACCACAATCAGAGAAAGCGCGCTGTAAACCGGCGTGCGCTCGAGGACCAACCAGAGCGCCGCCAGGATCGCCACAGTCGCCAGGATGTAGAACAACGGCGCCATACCCTAAGTGCTCCGCCAGGCAAGGATCAGGCTCGTCGCCAGGACGTTCAGCAGGCCGAGGGGTAGCAGGAATTTCCAGCCAAACGCCATGAGCTGGTCATAGCGAAAGCGAGGAAGCGTGCCACGAATCCAGATATAAAGAAAGAGAAAGCAGAAGACTTTCACACAAAACCAGAAGACCGGCAGCAGCGCGCGCAGCGCGGGCGGCCCGAACACCGGTCCCAGCCACCCGCCGAAGAACAGCAGAGTGGCCAAACACGAAACCGTCACGATGTTTGCGTACTCCGCCATGAAAAACATGGCGAACTTGAAGCTGCTGTACTCGGTGTGAAATCCTGCTACCAGTTCCGACTCCCCTTCTGGGAGGTCAAACGGGATGCGGTTGGTCTCGGCAATGGCGGCGGTGAAGTAGACCAGAAAGCCCACCGGCTGCACAAAGACGTTCCAGAGGCCGCTCTGACGCTCGACAATCTCGCGCAAACTGAGACTGCCGGCGAGCATGACGACCCCTACTACTCCGAGCCCGAGCGACAGTTCGTAGCTGATCATCTGGGCTGAAGACCGCAGCCCACCCAGCAACGGATATTTGCTGTTTGACGACCACCCCGCCAGTACGACGCCATAGACTCCCAAGGAGGTCACGGCAAGAACAAAGAGGAGGCCGACATTCAGGTCGGTGATCTGGAAGGGAATCGTGTGCCCGCCAATAGTAATGGACGTTCCGAACGGGATGACCGAGATGGAGACCAAGGCCAGCGTAAAAGCGATGAAAGGCGCCAACCAGTACACGACGCGATCCACCTCTGTTGGGACGATGTCTTCCTTGAAGAAGATCTTCAGACCGTCAGCTACAGGCTGGAGCAGCCCATGGGGGCCGACGCGGTATGGACCCCAGCGTGACTGGATATGGGCCACGACTTTTCGCTCCAGCCACACCGCGTACGCGACGGTCGTGAGCAGCGCGACCAGCACCACGCCCACCTTTACGAGGATGGCCAGTAACGGCCAGAGCACATCAAAACGCATGGCCATAGGGTTTCCTGGCTTCGTCCACGGAATTCAGCGCCCAACTGTACCGGCTCAGCGTCCCGGACGTGAAAAGCGAGTCGCGGGAGGAGAAGACCAGGTCGGGCCGTTCGAGCGTCGGCGGCATTCCTTCCGGCCGGGTAGCAACTGCGCGGCCGAGCAGCAAGCCGGGCATAGGTATCGCATACCCCGGGACTTGGGCGATGATCTCCCGCAAGACATCGTCTGGCGACTGGTACGGCCACTTCTGCCCGAACAGGCGGGCGAGGGCCAACAAGATTTCCAGGTCGCTGCGCGTACCCGCCTTGCGCATCGTTTTCTTGAGTGCTTGTACCTGGCCGCAGGTATTGGTGACCGTGCCGGCTTTTTCGGCGAAGCTTGTCGCGGGAACGACGACATCGGCAAGCTCGGCCGTCTCGGTCGGGAAGAGCTCCGCGACGAAGAGGAAATCGAGCTTACCCAGCGTGCCCTTTTCCAGCTTGAAGGTCTTCACCGGGTTCGATCCGAACACGAGCAAAGCCCTAATCTCGCCTGACGGCACGCCCTCGAGAACACTCCGGATGTTGCGCCCCGGTGTGGTGGGGATTCTTGCTCCCCAGGCGGATTCGTAGTGGCGGCGCGCTGCTTGGTCAGCGACAGGCAAATACCCGGGCAGGGTGTCGGGAAGCAAGCCCATGTCAGCTGCGCCACGTGAGTTGGCATAGTCCCCGAGTGCCAAGAAGCGTGTTCGCCCCGGGAGGGACAGTCCCCAGCGCACCAACTCGCCGATGTTTGCGCCTTGAACCTCGTCGCCAAGAACGATGACCGTATCGGATTCCTTCTGGAACTGCTTGCCGAACGCCTCGAGTTCCTCAAATCCTCCCACGCAGAGATCCGCGCCGGAAGGCCCACCCCTGGTCCAGGCAAGCACCGCCGCAGCTTCGCTACGCGGCGTGACTTTCAAATAACGGTGCGACTGGCGGCGGAGTTTGATCTCGGAGCTGCTGACGACGTACAAGCGCGCTCCGTGCTGGCGCACCGCTTGGCGGATCTGGTAGGCCAACAGGGGATGCTGGTGGGTCGGGTCGTTGCCAATGAGCAGTATGCTGGAGGCTGCTAAAACGCCCTCCATCGTCGCGTATCTGTCAGTGGCGCGAGCTTCGGTTAGCGTTCGCACCAGAGAGGCGAAGTCTGCCGTACGATGGTGGTCAATGTTGTGGGTGCCGAGCACCGTGCGGGCAAACCGTTGGAGGAGGTAGTTCTCCTCATTTGTAGTCCGGTTGGAGCCGATCACCGCGACCGATTCGGGGCCGTATTGGGCGAGGACGGCCTTCAGGCGCTCCGCCGTCATGCTCAAGGCTTCTTCCCAGATCCCTTCTTCCTGTTTTCCGTTGCGGCGGATGAGAGGTGCAACCAGGCGCTGCTCGCTACTCACAAAATCCCAGCCGAAACGGCCCTTGACGCAGAGGAACTCGCCATTGATGCCCGAGTGGTCGCGGTTGTTGGCGCGGATGATCTCGTTATGGCGAAGGGAGAGCGTGGTCTTGCACCCATCGCCGCAGTGGTTGCAGATGGTCCCAGTGTAAGTCAACTCCCAGGGCCGGGTCTTGTAGCGGTAGGTTCCGCTGGTGAGCGCTCCCACGGGACAGATGTCGATGCAGGCTCCGCACTCTTCGCATTCCAGATGCTCGCCGCGATTCGGAATGATCTCGCTCCAGGCGCCACGGAAGCCAATCCCGTAGGCGTTGACATCCATCCCTTCGTCGCAGATGCGGATGCAGCGGTAGCAGAGGATGCAGCGCGGCCGGTCGTAATAGACCAGGCTGGAGAACTTTTTCTCTTCCTTGTGGAGCTTGGTTTCGAGGAAACGCGTCTCAGCGGCGCCATAGCGGAAGGCGGCGTCCTGGAGTTCACACTCACCGCCCTTGTCGCACACCGGGCAATCCAGCGGATGATTGGTAAGCACGAACTCGAGCATGGCCTTCCGCGCCTTGGTCACCTCGGCGGTGTCCGTGCGGACGACCATGCCACTCGTTACGACCGTCGTGCAGGCCGTCTGCAACTTCGGCGTTTTCTCGATAGCCACCAGGCACATCCGGCAGGCGCCCTGCAACGACAACCCCGGGTAGTAACAGAAGGAGGGGATTTCAATCCCCGCCTGCTTGGCGGCGTCAATCAGCAGCGTTCCCGCCGGAGCGGTGACTGGCTTGCCGTCGATGGTCAGTTGGACAGACTGGGGCATGGTTCCAAAAAGGATCTATGTGTCGGGTACCAGGGGCTGGTTCGAACTCGGATCGGATGTCCAACTTAATGACCCCAAGTCCCTAACCCCCAGCCCCGAACCCCGGTTCTCATACGGGCAACTGCCCAGCTTCAAGTGTTCCTCGAACTCGTGCCGAAACTTCTTTAGGATGCTGATGGTAGACATGGCTGCCGCGTCGCCCAGCGGGCAAAGTGTCGTGCCGAGCATGCTGTAAGCAACATCGAGTGCCGTATCCGGGTCTTCAGGCAGTCTGCCGTCCCCGTGGAAGCGTTCGAGCAGCGACTTCAGCCACATCGTTCCTTCACGGCAAGGGATGCACCAGCCGCAGGATTCGTGCGCATAGAATCTCATGATCCGCCAGGCGGTTTTCACCATACAGGCATCTTCGTCGAGGATCACCACGCCGCCCGAGCCAAGCATGGAGCCGGCCTTGGCCAGCGAATCGAAATCCATCGGGATATCGATTTCGTCGGCGGTCAGGACGGGACAGGAGGAGCCGCCGGGGATCACGCACTTCAGTTTCTTCCCGTGCCACACGCCGCCGCCAACCTCCTCGATCATGCGGCGGAGCGGAAAGCCTATGGGTAGTTCATAGATGCCCGGCCTCGCAATGTGGCCGCTGAGGCAAAACAAGCGGGTGCCACCATCGTTCGGTTTCCCCAGTTTCGCGAACCACTCGCCGCCGTTCAACAGAATGTGGGGAACGTTGGAGAGCGTCTCCACGTTGTTTATGACCGTGGGACACCCGTAGAGGCCAATGGCGGCGGGGAAGGGCGGTTTGACGCGCGGATATCCGCGCAGACCTTCGAGCGAATTCAGCAGCGCGGTTTCCTCGCCGCACTCGTATGAGCCGGCGCCGGTGTGCGTGTGCAGGTCGAAGTCAAAGCCGGAACCCAGAATGTTCTTGCCCAGGTAGCTGCCTCCATAGGCCGCCGCAATGGCTCGGTCCAAGATCTCCATCAAGCAGCGATACTCCCCGCGGATGTAGATGTAACCTTGGTGGGCCTGGATGGCATAGCCGGCGATGAGGATGCCCTCAATCAACTGGTGGGGGTCGTATTCCAACAAGACCCGGTCTTTGCAGGTTCCCGGTTCGCCCTCGTCGGCGTTGCACACGACGAATTTGGGCTTGTCTGTCTGCTTCGGGACAAAACTCCACTTCACGCCGGCGTTGAAGCCGGCGCCCCCGCGCCCGCGCAGGCCAGACTTCTTCAT
Source organism: uncultured Acidobacteriota bacterium (assembly GCA_964495535.1). GTDB lineage: Bacteria > Acidobacteriota > Terriglobia > UBA7540 > UBA7540 > JALHUF01. The sequence continues at coordinate 22,043 of CAZBWJ010000013.1, forward strand.
CTCCTGGATGATGTCGTCCGGCTTCATCTCGAGCGCCTTCTTCAGGGCCTGGTAGCCCTCGTGCGCGAGATAGACGTCGAGCGAAGCGGAGTTCGGAATCCCGAACCGGCGGGTGAGGACCTTCACCTCGAATGAGCTGCCAGGCATCGAGTCTTGGTAATCGGCCATGAATCGGTCAAAAGACGAAAGTCAAAAGCCCAAATCCTAGATCCTAGATCCTAGATCCTGGATCCTTCTTCTTCAGTTTCTCGATCAGAGCATCGACCTTTTCCGGCGTCAGGTTCTCGTAATAGTCGTAGTTCACCTGCATGGCTGGCGCACCGCAGCAGGCGCCCAGGCACTCGACCTCTTCCAGCGAAAACAGTCCGTCCGGGGTGGTCTGCTTGTGGCCGATGCCCAGCTTCTTTGAACAGTGTTGGAAGATTTCCTCGCCGCCGCGCAGCATGCAGGAGATGTTCGTGCACACCTGGAGGTTATATCTGCCTAGCGGTTGGCGGCGAAGCATCGAATAGTAGGAAATGTCCTCGATGACTTCTATGGGCCGCACGCCCACCCGCCGCGCGATCTCCTCAACGGCCTCATCGGATACGTAACCGATCTCGTCCTGTGCGAAGAGCAATAGCGGAACAATCGCCGAGCGCTTCACGGGGTAGCGGGCGATGATCCGATCGAATTTGTCTTTCAACAGATCTGGCAACATTGTTCTTTTGTCTGTTGTTGCATGCAATGGACCACGGACTCTTTCGAGCGCACTCAGCGGTCTGTTTCGCCGAGCACGGGGTCGAGGCTCGCAACGCAGGCCACGACATCGGCGATCAAGCGGCCCTCGACGATCTTGGTCAGAGTCTGCAAGTTGGCGAACGACGGCGCGCGCACGTGACAGCGCCACGGCTTCGGTGAGCCGTCGCTGACGATGTAAAAGCCCAACTCCCCGCGCGGCGACTCAATGGTCTGGTAAACCTCGCCCACCGGGGGATGGAAGCCTTCGGTCACCAGCTTGAAGTGGTAAATCAGCGCCTCGATGGAGGTCTTCATGCTCTCCCGCTCAGGGAGCACGATGTGTGGCGCATTGGCCGTGATCGGACCGTCGGGCAGGCCGGCCATGGCTTGCCGCACGATTTTCAGCGACTCGCGCATCTCGTCCATGCGCACCAGATAGCGAGCGTACACGTCGCCTTGGGGGCGTGTGGGTAGGTTGAAGTCGAACTTGTCGTAGCTCGAGTAAGGTTCGGCCTTCCGGATATCCCATTTGACGCCCGAAGCGCGCAGCGACGGTCCCGACAGGCCCAGAGCAATCGCGTCCACGGCGGAGATCTGTCCGATGCCCACCGTCCGGCGCAGCCAGATCGGGTTCTTGGTCAGCAGGGTTTCGTATTCCTCGAGGCGCTTCGGAAACTCCTTGGCGAATTTCTCCACCCGGTGCAGCCAGTTGAGCGGCGGCTCCAGGGCCAGCCCCCCAATGCGGAAGTAGCTGGTCATCATGCGCTGGCCGGAGACAAGTTCGAAGATGCGGAGAATGTCTTCGCGCTCGCGGAAGCAATAGAGGAAGACGGACATAGCGCCCAGTTCGATGGCGTGCGTCCCCAGCCAGACCAGGTGGCTTTGGATGCGCGTAAGTTCCGTCAGCAGGACGCGAATCCACTGGGCGCGGGGTGGAACTTCCAGACCGAGGAGCTTCTCGATGGCCAGGCAAAAGCCCAGGTTGTTCGCGAGCGGCGCCAGGTAGTCCATCCGGTCCGTGAGGGTGATGCCCTGCGAGTACGTCAGACTCTCGAAGGACTTCTCAAAGCCGGTGTGCAGGTAGCCGATGTCAAAGAGGGCGCGTACCACGGTCTCGCCCTCCAACTCCAGGACCAGCCGCAGCACCCCGTGCGTCGAGGGATGCTGGGGTCCCATGCTGAGGATGACCCTCTCTTCGTGACCCGGAATCCTCTCGAGCGTTATGGGCATCTAGCCATATCCCGTGGTCGGATAGTCCTTGCGCAGCGGATAACCCTCCCAGTCCTCGGGCATCAGGAGGCGGCGCAGGTAAGGGTGTCCTGCGAAGCGAATGCCGAAAAGGTCGAACACCTCGCGCTCGAAGGCATTGGCAGCAGGCCAGACCGGCACTAGCGAGTCAATGGTCGGGTCGTCGCCCGAGACCCGCACCTTCAGGCGCAGACGCTGGAAGCTTTCGAGCGAAAGGAGGTGATACACCACCTCGAAGCGCGGCTCGCTGGGAAAACAATCCACAGCCGTCACGTCGGACAGGTACTTGAAGGAGAGCCCTGGCGTGTCTCGCAAGAACTCGCACGTACTCCGCAAGCGGGCCCTGCGAATAAACAAAGTCAGCTCGCCGCGGAATTCCCGAGCCTCCTCGACGGCGGCGGGGTCAAATTCCCTGAGTTTCTGTAAGGCAAGGTTGGTGTCGAGCTGGCTTGGCATGGTTCAATTGCTGCTTAGAGTTGCACCTGACCGCGCCAATTGTTGGCCGGAGCCTTGCGCCCTGCCATGCACGTTGTGCGCGTTCCAGGCCCACAGGACGCCGGTGCGCCAGGCTCGCTAGTGCCGTTCCAGCTTAATTCGCCGAGTCCCGTTCCAACTCTATTCGCGGGATCGTTGCATCCCATTAAACGGCCCCAGATAGTTGGAACGGCACTAGCGGCTCCAGTCGAGGGCGCCCTTTTTCCACATATAGAGGTAACCGGCCAGCAAGATGACGATGTACAAAAGCATCTCGATGAAGCCGAACCACTTGAGGCTTCTGTAAACCACTGCCCACGGAAAAAGAAAGGCAATTTCCACGTCGAACAGGATGAAAAGCATTCCTACCAGATAGTAGCTGATGGAGAATCGCTCCCGGGCATCCCCTACTGGCGGGATGCCGCATTCGTAAGGGGCAAGCTTCTCGCGCGACGGACGCTTGACTCCGACCCAGGCCGACAGCCCCATGATCGCCCCGGCAATGATGACGACGACCACGAAGTGGACGAAAATGGGAAGGTAGTTTCCGAGCATCTCACCCTGCTGTGAAGCTGCTTAGATTACCGCAAAAAATGTGCCCGACGAAGCAAAAAATGGGCGCGCAAGTTTCTTCTTGCCTCGGACCCCCGAAGCCGCTAAGATTCCAGCAAGGTCGGGAAACCTTCTGCGGATTGCGTGCGGCGCGAGCTTATGGTGACTGGGTTCAATACCGATATCAAGCACAACGGTGTCGTCTATCATATTCAGACGGAACCGCGGAAGGAGGCGGGGATAGAAACCACGGTCTACATGCGCGGAGCTGTTATCCACTCAGTGAAGACGTCCTACCAGGACTTTGTCAATTCCCCTGACTACAGTGAGGAGAAGTTCAAGCGCTTGCTGGAGGATCAGCATCGGCAGGTCATTGCGCGGATTCGTGCTGGCGAGATTCGCCCCCCCAATCCTTCCGCCTCCGGCGCTTAGCGCGGAGACCAGGTTTTGATCACCATCCATCTGAATGGCGAGTCGCAAGAAGTGCCGGAGGGCCTGACGGTAGCCACTTTGCTCGCGAGGTTGCAGTTACCGGGCGACCGCGTGGCCGTGGAGCGCAATCTCGAAATCCTCCCCCGCGACTGCTGGAGCGAGACGCCCCTCCAGCCAGGTGACCGCCTGGAGGTGGTACAATTCGTAGGCGGCGGGTCGCCTTCATTGGTAGGCGGCGGCAGAGGCAGTTGACCTCGGCCGGACATCGTTTATGAACCCCAATCTGCCGATTTCTCCGGCGCTGGTTTTCGTCACCCTGCTCATCAAGCTGGGCGCCATCGCCTCGCTGGCCAGCATCATTGCGCGTTTCGGACACTTCAAGCGCTTGTTATTCATTGAGCAGAGAGGTCCGCGGCAGAAGCTGCTCTTTGCTGCGTTTCTGGGCGTGCCTTTCATGCTCGGCGTGCTCACGCGGCTGCTGGCGCGGTACCCAGGGACTGATTTGAGCCTGGAGATAACAGTTCTCGGGGGTTTGCTGGGCGGGACGATTGTGGGCCTGGTGGTTGGCATGATGGTGAGCCTGCCGGCGGTCCTCATCGGGCACGAAATCCTGGCCGCGCCGCTCGCCGTCCTTTACGCCGTAGTGGCCGGATCGGCCCGCTGGGTCTGCCCTGACAAGGAAGAGGTCTGGAAGTTCTCTCCGTTCATTGACCTCAGCCTTTATCGCTCCATCAAGCGGCGGTTCCAGCATCCCGCGATGGATTGGCAGATCCTCTTCTTCCTCATCTGCGTGATCCTGGAGATTTCCCGGATCACCTTCGGGCACATGGCGCGCGGCAAGCTGTTCTATCTGGACTCCCCTCTTCCCTGGACCAAGGTCCTGATCGTTCTGGGCACGGTGATCGGGGTAGGGCTGCCGGTGCGCATCTGGAACAACACCCGCATCGAGCGCAAGCTGGAGGACCAGGAAAGGCTGCTGATGCAGGCTCGCGTGGATGCCCTCATCAGCCAGATCAATCCGCATTTCCTTTTCAATACGTTGAACACCGTCTCCTCGCTGGTCCGCTTTGACCCGGATACGGCACGCACGGTGGTGCTGAAGCTCTCCAACATCCTGCGCCGGCGCCTCAAGACCCAGGTCCACTTCCTGCCGCTCAAGCAGGAGCTGGAATTCATCGACGACTATCTGGATATCGAGGTGGTGCGCTTCGGGGGCGAAAAGCTTCAGATTCGGAAGGAAGTTGATCCCGCGACGTTGGATATGATCGTGCCCAGCATGATCCTTCAGCCTTTGATCGAGAACGCTATCGGTCACGGCATCGGTCCCAAGGTCGAAGGGGGGACCATCACGCTGCGCACGGCGCGTCGTAACGGGCGGCTCGCTGTGGAGGTCATCGATGACGGCGTAGGAATTCCAGAGGAACGGCGACCCGAGATTCTCGACGCCGGGATTGGCATCAGCAACGTGCGCGAGCGTCTGAGAGTGCTCTACGGGCAGGAGTTCTCCTTCACGATTGATAGCCAGCCGGGGAAGGGAACGTCCATCCGCCTTGAGATTCCTGAGCTCGTCAGTCCCGAAAAGGCCGCCCCAATCGAGCCTGCCTCCGCCGAGCACTGAGTCTTGCCAAGGGGTATACGGGCCGACCGGCGTCTGGCCGTCCTGGTGGTATTTCTGACCGGAGCCGTTTTGCATGCTGTGTATAATATTCTTTATACGAGTGGCACGGGGGGGGGTGGTACTGGTATTACGTTCTGCCGCTGACGGCGTCATCACTGGGGCTGGGGCTGCTGCTGAAGCATTGGATGCGCGAGCGAGTTGTGCGGCGGCTGGCGTCGCTTCTGTGCGTCTTTCTTGTTCTGTTGTTGGTGGTGCGCGTCCGCAGGGAACATGCTGGTGGCGATAAGTATCTGACCCCTGAGCAGGAGGCAGTCATCGACCTGGTGAACCATGTTGGAATCACGAGGAGCGTTATCCTGGTGCACGATTGGCCCGGCGCTCTGGCCTTTTATTCCCCCGGTAACAAAGTGGTTCCCGCCGATATGATCATGGCTAACCGTCGCCTGTATGGCCGAATCAAAGCGAGCGCAGATGGATTGCGTTTCCTGCTCAGCTTTATTCGGGAGAAGGGCGAGAATCACGTCTTCATCATCGCGCCTCCCGACGGTGGCTTGTTGAAGCCGACCGTGTCTCTAGACCGGTTGATATTATCCAGTGTGAAACCTTCGGAAAATCAGGATGTCCTCGGGCAGCTCGACGTCGGCCAGCCCTTTTGCTCCTTTTCTTATGAGGCAGGCAACCGATTGTATGCGTGGAAAGTCGATCTATAGGTTTAAACATCGCAAGGAGGATTCAAGGAAAGTAGTCAAACTGGACATGGGCGAAGCGCGATCGCAAGGCGGGGCGAAGTGCCGAAAAATCAGCGCTGTTCGGGTGCGGCTCAAATCCGGGAGAGCACCCGGGACTCTTTCGCGGTTCTGGCAGAGCGGTGGGTTGGACGCTGGGGCTTCAGATCCTAGCTTGAATTCCCCCAGAGTGTCAGTCTAAAGGAGTGAGGATCCGGTATGGTGAAGAAAAAGCGTCGAGGGGCTAAGAGGCGTCCGACTTCAATGAGCATGATCGAGCCACGATTGCGCAACATCTATCTGAAGTTCTATAAGGAGAGCTACTTAACACCCAGCGTGCTGGACCTGAAGACCAAGGAACTCATTGCGATTGGTTGCTCTCTGATCGCGAAGTGCAAAGGTTGCGCTGAGGGGCACATCAGGAAAGCCCTGGAAGTGGGTGCAACGCAGGAAGAAATCAGCGACGCGATCGCGGTCGCCATCGGCATCGGGGCGGCGAGCGTGCTCGACGAGTCGGACAAGGCCGCCATCAGCCTGGACCTCCACCACTTCGAATAGCGAGTTAAGCGGCTTGCCCGGGGCCTCCCGAGTGAAGGCGTGAAGCGGGACCCAATCCCTGCGTCTGGCTGAGGAACGGGCCAGTAGCACCGAGAGGACAGCGCGTGGATTACCGGGTGATCGCCAACCTGTTCTTGCTGCTCTTCTTGGGGGTGGCGGACAACCAGGTAATCGCCGTGCTCCTGCCCTCTCTGGTGAGTTCACTGGACATCAGCGTGGGAGCGGCTGGCCTGCTGGTGACGGCCTATTCACTGGCCGCGGCAGTGGCGGCGTTCGTCTCGGGGCCGCTTTCGGACCACTACGGTCGGCGACGCTTTTTGCTGGCTGGGGTGCTGGTGTTCGCCCTCGCATCGTGGTTCTCCGCGCGCAGTCAAATCTTCATGGAACTGATGCTGGCCAGGGCACTCACTGGCCTGGCGGCGGGGACCATATCAACTTGTTCGGTCGCCTTTGCCGGGGACTGGTTCGCCTACGCGGTGCGGGGCAGAGCGATTGGTCTGATTTCCTCGGCTTACTTCGCTGCGCCCATCCTGGGTGTCCCACTCGCCGCCCAGATTGCCGACCGCTTCGGATGGCGTCATACCTTCCTCTTCTTCGCGCTTCTGGCCCTCGGGGTGGCTTGCGGCTCCTTGACTCTGCCGAACGAGCGGGTGAGTTCCGAACCTTCTTCGGGAAAACTTCGCGCCAGCGCGCAGGCATTCCGCTCGTTCCTTGTCCGACGTGACACTGCGGCGGCCCTGGGAATTGCCTTCCTTGTTTCAGCCGGGCTGGTGGGCTTTATCACCTACATCGGCCAGTGGCTGAACAACCACTTCGGCATTGCCACACGCACGATAGGATGGGTTTTCATGCTGGGAGGCTTGGCAGCGGTAGCGGGCGCGCCCTTGGGCGGGATTCTCTCGGACCGATGGGGGAAGCGGCCGGTCTCCATCGCTAGCAACGTGCTACTGGCACTCTCGGTCCTGCTTATCCCGTTTATGCACTGGGGCATCTGGCTCCTGGGGGTGTTTGCTGCGGCGAGTTTGGGGGTGGCCTTCCGGCAGGGGCCGCTGACGGCCCTGATGACGGAAATGGTTTCCGGCACCCAACGCGGGTCGTTCATCGCCCTACGTAACATCTGCTCGCAGCTGGGCATCGGTGCGGTAGCCCTCGCTGGCGGGGTGCTCTATCAGCATCACGGCTATGTTGCTGTCACCACGCTCTGCGCTGCAATGACCGCGCTGGCGGCCATTCTGCTCGCGACGCACATTGACGAGCCGAAGGCTCTAGACGAAGGCGCCCAGCAGCTGTAGTGGCGGTTTGCGACCGCCGGGCGCTGCGAGAGCGCGGGGCCAGCAAGCATCTGCCTGGCGGGATGCACGCGTTGCCACGGCACGCGAGGAGGCGAATTCTTTGCCGGCGGTCGCGAAGGTCTGGAAGATCATCCGGCGCGTGCTCCTCATCCTCGGCGGGCTGGGCGCGGCATTTGTCCTCATTGTCGTGCCGTGGTTTTTCACCCACATCCTGACCCGCAGCCGGTTCCATTATCCTGACCCGAACGACGGCAAGACGCCCATCTCCTACGGCCTCAAGTTCCGCTGGATTGAGTTTCAGTCCGCAGATGGTATCCCACTCAAGGGCTGGTACATCCCCGCGGCCGGCAATGCCCGCGGCACGATCATCTACTGTCACGGGCTAAACCGCACGCGAACTGAGATGCTCCCCAAGGCGGCATTTGCCCATGGGCTTGGCCACAACGGGCTGCTACTCGACTTCCGGCATGCTGGCCAGAGTAGCGGTGAAACCACCACGCTAGGTTATCAAGAGCGGTTGGACGTCCTGGGCGCGGTGCGCTACGCCTTGCACGGGGAGGAAGCTGCGCGCCCGGTGATTGTCTGGGGCGTTTCGATGGGCGCGGCGGCGGCGCTGATGGCCGCGGCTGATTCAGCCGATGTCGCGGCGGTGATCTCGGATAGCACGTTCCTCTCGTTCCGCGATACTGTCCAGCACCACCTGAGGCTCTTCCTCCACCTGCCGGCCTTCCCGCTCGGCGATGAAGTGATGTATTGGTTGGCGTGGCGAGGCGGCTTCAGTCCCTCGGACTTTGATTTGGAGAAGGCGGTGGAGCGCATCGGATCCCGGCCTATTCTGTTCATCGCCGTGGAAGGCGATCGCCGCATGCCCCCGGCCATCGCGCAGACGCTCTACTCGCACGCCACAAGCCCACGGAAACGGCTAGTGGTTCTGCCCGGGCAACGCCACGGTGAGGGATTCAATCAAGCGCCTGAGCAGTACAAGCAGGCCGTGAGCGAGTTTCTGGCTGGTCTCCCTGCGGGGCTGCCTTGATCTCCTGGTTGGCTGGCACAAGGTCCGCACGAGGCATGGAATTCAGTTCCCGAGGGGCAATCGCGGTTCTGGCATAATATGCCCGCGACCTTGAAAGCGCGCTTTTGAGCAACGCGTTCAGGAGATTCTTCCATCATGCGGATTGAGAGACACGGGATGTCCAGAGCGAGCGGGTTGATTTTGGCGGGCGCCTTGGTGGTGGTGGGCGCGGGGTTCAAGACGTTACAGTTGTTCGGGTCTGGTGCGGCTGCGGAAAGATCCGGATGGGATCAGATTGATGCGGACCGACTCCTCGAGAACACCAAGGTCCTGGCCTCCGACGAGTTCGAGGGCCGGGCGCCGGCTTCCAGGGGCGAGGAACTGACCATGGCGTTCTTGGAGGCGCGGTTCAAGCAGCTGGGGCTGAGACCCGGCAATCCCGACGGCACCTATTTCCAGAAGGTGCCGATGGTGGGCATCACCGCCGACCCCAGCGCACAACTGGTCTTCGCGCCGCCTGCAAGTGGAGACAAGCTGACCCTCCGGTACGGCGATGATTTCATGGCCTGGACCAAGCGCGAGCAGGCAGAGGTGAGCATCGATTCGGACCTGGTCTTTGTCGGCTACGGGGTGGTTGCGCCTGAGTTCAACTGGGACGACTACAAGGGTCTGGATGTTAAGGGCAAGGTCCTGATGATGCTGATTAACGATCCGCCCGTACCCGACCCGAACGACCCATCGAACCTCGACGAGAAGGTGTTCAAGGGCAGGGCCATGACGTACTACGGACGCTGGACCTACAAGTTTGAGATCGCTGCCCGGAAAGGAGCGGCTGGCTGCCTGATCATTCATGAGACCGGACCGGCGGGATATCCCTGGGGCGTCGTCAGAGCCAGCAACACCGGCGAGCAATTCGACCTGGTAAGGCCGGACAAGGGTATGTCGCGCACCGCGGTTGAGGGTTGGATCACGTACGAAAAAGCCCAGACGCTGTTCACGATGGCGGGCAAAGATCTGGACTCGCTGAAGAAGGCGGCCGTGAGTCGCGATTTCAGACCAGTCGCGTTGGGAGTGAAAGCTTCTTTGGCGCTGCGGAACAAGATCCGCACGATCGATTCGAGGAACGCGATTGCCAAGCTCGAAGGCCATGACCCCAAGCTGCGCAAGGAGTATGTGGTTTACATGGCCCACTGGGACCATCTCGGGGTCGGCCCGGAAGTGAACGGCGAGAAGATCTATCACGGGGCGCGGGACAACGCCTCAGGGGTCGCCGGGCTACTCGAGATTGCCCGCGCGTTTACCAAAGTCCAGCCGCCGCCTCGTTCCATTCTATTTCTCTCCGTGACCGCGGAAGAGCAAGGGCTCCTGGGCTCGAAATACTACGCCGAGCATCCGCTGTACCCGCTGGAAAAGACGTTGGCCGTGATCAATATGGACGGGCTCAATGTTCTGGGGAAAACCAAGGACCTCATCGTCGTCGGACTTGGGATGTCAACGCTCGACGATTATGTTAAGGCTGTGGCAGCGGAGCAGGGGCGGATCGTGAAGCCCGATGCCGAGCCGGAGAAGGGCTTTTACTACCGCTCCGATCACTTCGACCTTGCCAAGCAAGGCGTTCCCGCGCTCGATCCCGGTCCCGGCATCGACTTCATCGGTAGGCCCGAAGGATGGGGTTTAGAGATGCGCAACAGATACACAACGCAGGACTATCACAAGCCTTCCGACGTGGTGAAGCCGGATTGGGACTTGAGTGGGGCAGTCGAGGACTTGCAGCTTTTCTTCGAAGTCGGCTACCGGGTCGCCAATGCCGACAAATACCCGACATGGAATCCCGATGCCGAGTTCAAGGCCAAACGCGACGCAATGCTGAAAGCAGTGAAGAATGACAAGTGAGGAGCGATCAACTTGTCTCCTTTTATCGCCTGCTCGCCGCTGGGAGCTGGCTATTGACTACTGACTTCTGACTTCACCAAAGGAGATGTGGCATGCCTATCGAATCCCTGGAAAGCAAGCCTGCACGGACAGCATTTGTCAGCTTGTTGCAAAGAGCGATGTTCTTCCTCGCCGCATTAGTGGTGGTGCGGTTCGTCTTGGAGATTGCAGGTGTGCCCAAAGCTTGGACCCAGTACATCTCCAGCAGCGCTGGCTTGTTCCTTACGGCCATCTATGTGGCGGCCGTGGCGCCGCTGCGAGGTGGCATGCAGAAGTTCCATCAGATCTTCCTCCCGGCCCTGGTTCTATCTGCCTGGACCGCGGCTTGGGTGATTCTGGCGACGCTGGTCTCGGGTGTGTTCCGTCTGGAACGCAGTCATTTCGCGGGTCCGCAGGATTACGGAAATTGGGCACACCTGGGCGGCCACATTATTGGCCATCTGGTCGAACTTGGCGTTTTCTTCGTGCTGGTTGTTGTCTTGATGGCCGTGACCCACTGCCTCTGGCGCTGGCCACTGACGGTAGGGCCGGGAGCAATGCTGGGGGCGCTGGTCATCATCCGTTACTTTGTCGAAGCGTTGGGCCTGGAGGCGTGGCGGGCTGCTGCGTGGAGTTCCACAATCGGCGTGCTCATCGCCGCTTTCTACCTGGGTGGGATCGCGCCGCGTTTTGGGGAGGCCGGAACCAAGCGCCTCCTGGTGCACAGCCTGGTAATCGCCTACACGTGGCGGATCTGGCTTTTTCTCGCCACGCTTTTGAGCGCGGTGCTGCCCTTGTACAAGACCCACTTCTTCGATCCAACTCAAGGTCGGGTGGCGCTGCGGCTTCTCCAGTTCGCTGGGTTCGGCGTCATCCTCGAGGGCCTCGTCTGGGGGATTGTAGTCTGGCTGATTGCCCGATGGATCGCCCGTGCCATGCGGCCAGCAGACACGGCGTAGGGTGTTGTCTTGCGGGCTGGTGGCGGGGCAAAGCCGCCGCTACCGGCTATCCAGGACGCGTTCGTAGAGCTTTTCGTATAGCGGAATAATCTTCGTAGAACAGAATTGGGTCATCGCTCGCTGGACGGCGGCTTGGCTCATCTGCCTGTGCTGCTCGGGATTGGTCAGGATATGAAGCACGCGCGCGGCCATGGTTTTGACGTCGCGCGGCGGGATGAGATAGCCCTCGACGCCGTCCGTAATCAGCTCCGGCATGCCGCCCACGTTCGAGCAGACGGCGGGGACTCCGCACGCCATTCCCTCCAGAGCTGCCAAGCCAAAGGACTCAAGATCGCTGGGCAGGAGCAGTACGTCGGCGACGCTCAGAAGCTCCTGAACCTGGTTCTGTTTGCCCTGAAAGATAACGTCGTGGGTGAGGCCCTTCTGCCGCACTAGCCACTCGGCGGTCGTGCGCTCTGGCCCGTCGCCGACCAAAAGCAGCTTGGCGGGAACTTCTCGCCGCACGAGGGCGAAGATTTCGATGACGTCCGGGACGCGTTTCACGGGGCGGAAGTTGGACAGATGCACAAGGATCTTCTCTCGGTCCGTGGCGAACTCTTTCCGCCGCGGGTGGTCATCGACCGGGCGAAACACCTCGCAGTTGACAAAGTTCGGGATCACCTCCACGGGCCGCTGCACTTCAAATTCCCGCAGCGTCACCTGCCGGAGGTAATCGGAGATAGCGGTAACGGCGTCGCTCTCCTCGATGGAGAATCGCGTGATAGGGAGGTAGGAACGGTCCATCCCCACCAGCGTGATGTCGGTGCCATGCAGAGTGGTCACGAAGGGGAGCTTGCCCGGCTTGAGCATGGCCCGCGCCAGGTACGCGCTGACCGAGTGGGGAATCGCATAGTGGACGTGGAGCAGGTCAAGCGACTCGTTCACCGCCACGTTGTACATCTGGGTGGCGAGCGCCAGGGTGTAAGGCGGATGGTCGAAGAGCGGATAGTTGAGCATCTCCACTTCGTGGAAGTGGATACGCTCCGCCGCTTCGCTCATGCGCACCGGAACCGCGTAGCTGATGAAGTGAACTTCGTGGCCCCGCCCCGCCAGCTCCAGTCCGAGCTCGGTGGCGACAACGCCGCTCCCGCCGAAGGTGGGATAGCATGTGATGCCGATTTTCATGAGAGCTCCGGGAATTCGCCCTAGCCCCGTCGAGAATCATGAGGGAGGAGGCGATTTCTTCTTCTTGCTCTCGCCTTCGCTCGCAGCCAGGACGACGATCTCGCTCACTGTGCGCCGGTCTTCCTTCTGCTCGTAATAAATGATGACGCTGGTTCCGGGCACTAGTTCCTGGAGTTTGATCTTCCCACCGTCCGCCATGGAGACTGGGGTGCCCTTCTTCACCGGGAAGATCTCTGTCGCGCCACCTTCTACGGTATCCACCTTGAGCAGGTTCCGCTTCAGGTCCACGGATTGCACCTTGCCGCTGAAGGCCTGGCGGCTTGGCCCTCCTGTGATCCTGCCTATTATCGGGATGCGGCTCCGGCGTTCCTCCTGCGCCTGGGACAGTGCGATTCCCGAGATGGTGGCCAGTGCGAGAAGAAGGACAATGAGCGCGGGTGGGAAGCGTCCTGCGTAGCGGCCAGATGCGCTCGGGAGTTCAGTGTCGGAGCATGGGCGCCAGCTCCCCTGGCCGCGCGGGTCAATAAGCGTGGAGGAAGAAGACCGGTCAATAGGAGGGATTGAAAACCCGTTCACCTGTGAGGTCCCTTCGCGCACGGTCATACTAGAGAGGTTGGTGAGGGCTGTCAAGCATTTGGGCCGGCGTCTGCAAGTGAGCTTGGGCGTCTTGCCCCACGTTCCAGGCCCACGGAGACGGATTCAGCCTGTTACAGAGTGTCGGGGCTTCGCCGCTACTCGATGTCGGGGAACCCGTTCCCGTTCCCGCCCTCACGGAACTCCGGGTCCTTGTGCATGTACCGGATCGCCGACTTCATGATGAGCAGGTTGGGCTCGTTCTGCCGGTGGACCTTGATGCAGTTCTTGTCGTACCACTCGATGACCCCGCGAATGATTTCCCCGCCGTCGAGCACGACCACCATGCGGGTACGAGCCTGCATTTGCTTGATGTAGTAGAAGTTCTCGGCGCTGGTCTGCTCGGGTGGCACCGGTTTTTTCCGCTGGAGGCGTGTCCCCATCTGGTCCTGGATTTCAGACAATGTTGGTCGGATCAATTTGCGATTCAATGTTTCATACTCCTTGAGCCCGGTTCGCCGGAGCCAGAGGTTTGAGCCTCGCCCGAAGACAGCCGACTCCCGAGACACCTAATCGTTCGATGTCACCTCAGGCCTTTCAGTGTCTTACGTCCCAAGAAAAGCCGGGCACTGGAATTGGTGCGACTACTTTGAAATCTAGCACATCCGGCCCGAAACTGCAATCGCAAACTAGCTCGGTTCTCCGCCAGTTACCGCCTAAGGGCGCGCCGCTATCGCCGCGTCCCTCGGCAGCTTCGCTTCCACTTGCAGCCCTCTTCTGTTTCGATGCAATAAGGTGGAGGCGAGATTCCCTCGCGTTTGCGGCCGAATCGTACCCACGACCGACACCGTGGGTGGATCAGGCTTCTGTCGCGGGCGGAGGTGCCATCTCATTGCTTTCCTTGGGGTTGCCGGATTGCCAGGTAGAGAAGACCTCCGTCATTCGGTTGTGGGAAGCGCCCCTGCGGGTTGTCCCAGGACATCCAGCGCCACGGCTTCAAGCCCCAGCTGCTGGTTCACATTTCGCGTTTGAAGCCGATAGGCTTCGTCCAGGCCCTCCTTGAGCTTCTCGATGTTCCGAATTCCCAACTTCGCTGCCCAAGTCTTAAGCCGCGAGAGCAAGTCCACGTTCACCACCTTGGCCTCCGGCCCGGCCAGGGCCACCTGGACAACATCCCGCAGCAGGGCATACCCGATCTTGAGCGTGTCCTCGAACTCGTCGCGATTCTCTGTAAGCGCCTTTGTGGAGTCGAAGAGTGCCTTCCACTCAGAGGCTGCGACGGGTTCCCGGGTCTTGACCGTGACGGCACCGAGGAAGTCGAGCCACGGCCGGCGGCGGCGCTCGAATTCGCCCACGTCGAAGGTCTTGGCCTTGGCGACGCTTCCGGCGGCAACCCGTGCCGCCAGCACCCGCTGGGCCTTGGGCACGCGGGCTTCTTCCGCCAGGAGCGCACTGATCACCGACTCTTCGACGGGCTGAAACGCCACCCGATGGCACCGTGACCGGACGGTCGGCCGCAGCTCATAGGCGTTCGGGCAAATCAGGATGAGCGTTGTGGTCTCCGGCGGCTCTTCCAGGACTTTCAGCAGCAGGTCGATGGCCTGCCAGTGAATCGCCTGCGCCTCGTCGATGACAAAGACGCGTCGTGGAAACTCGAAGGGACACGTGTAGGCCACGCTGCGCAGTTGGCGGATTTGCTCGATGAGGATGTAGCGGGTGATGGGCTCAATCAGTTGGAGATCGAAATAGACCAGGCCTTCGGCGCGCTCTTGTGTGTCCTTCCTCTCTCGGCGCCGGGCGAGGTCTTCGCGCGTCGCCGCTAGCATTTCCTCGGCCCTGCGGCAGCGGGGGCACTCGCCGCAGAAGTCGTCCGAGCGCCGCTCGCAGTTCAGCGCCTTGGCCAGCATCAGCGCCAGGGTCTTCTTCCCCACGCCCTCCGGCCCGGTAAACAGCAAGGCGCCCGGCATCCGGCCCCTCGCCAGCATGTCGCGTAGCGCCGCCACGGACTTGGGGTTGCCGATGAATGCGTCAAAACCCATGTGCTTCAGGGTTCGAATTTCAGGTTTCGGGATTCGGGACCGCCGATTCGCAACCAGAGGTCGTTCTCTTCACGAACCCCGAGTCCCGAATCCCGCCTGATCAGGCCCGACGGGCCAAGAGTTCACCAACCAGCTTGCGGATCTCCCCCTGCACCGCGGCCACGGGGCGGTCGGCCCGCACCACCTTGACGCGCCGGGGCTCGTGTCGCGCGATAGCCAGATAGCCCGTGCGCACCCGCTCGTGAAACCTCAATCCTTCTGCTTCAAACCGCCCGCGGACTGAATTCCGGCGGGCTTCACGCCCCTGCGCTCGCTGGAGCGACACTCGGGGACTCAGGTCGAGGACGATGGTCAGGTCAGGTTGGGTAGTGCCGCAGACCACCTGATCGAAAGCCGATACGGCGGCTAGCCCAAGTTTCCTGCCGTATCCCTGGTAGGCAAACGACGCGTCGTTGAAGCGGTCGCTGACTACCACCGCGCCGCGGGCCAACGCTGGCCGCACCACTTCCTCCAGGTGTTGGGCCCGGGCAGCGTACATCAGGGCTAGCTCGGCGAGTGGCGCAAGCTTCCCCGTGCGAGAAGCCAGCAGAATGCCTCGGACCTGCTCGCCCACGCGCGTGCCACCGGGCTCACGGGTCGCCACAACCCGGTACCCACACCCTCGCAAGTGCCTTACCAGCAGACGGAGTTGCGTGCTCTTGCCCGTGCCGTCTATTCCTTCCAGCGTGATGAAGATGCCGCGACGTTTCAAGGTGTGGTTGGACTGGCTACCAAGTGACATCCAATGAACGCGAACCATCATAACATCTGACGTTCCTGACTCACAAGTCCGGCGGCGTTCGGGGACGGGGTTGTAGCCCGGGATCCGCTTCGGTGCCGACTGAGCGCGGCTAGGAACGGCGAAGCCCCCCGATGCCATGCCGCTGGTGCAAGAAGTCGGAGGGTGTCGGGCCGGGCTTCGCCCAAGGATTCTGGGAGGTGGTAGAATGGCCCGCCTTCTCGGGGGCAGGTTGTGGACATTGCAGGCAACATCGCGCGGGTGCGGGAACGGATCGCCGCGGCGTGTAGCCGCTCCGGACGGCGTCCCGAGGAGGTGAGACTGGTCGCGGTCTCGAAGACGGTTCCCCCGGAGCGCATCCGGCAGGCCTACGAGGCCGGACTGCGTGATTTCGGGGAGAACCGCATCCAGGAAGCCGAGGCGAAGCGCCCAGTGCTTGCCGACCTGGACGCCACCTGGCACCTGGTGGGACATCTTCAGACCAACAAGGCCAAGCCCGCTCGGGAGCTTTTTCAGTACGTTCATTCGGTGGACTCACGGCGGCTCGCCGCAAGGCTGGACAGGGTGGCGCCGCTCGGCGGCCAGCGGCTGCCTGTCCTGCTGGAAGTTAACCTCGGCGAAGAGCTCACCAAGTCGGGCGCGCGCGAAGAGGAAGTGCTGCAACTGGCGGAAGGAGTCGGGCTGCTTCCCACGCTCGAATTGCGCGGCTTGATGGTGATTCCGCCGTTTTTCGAGGACGCCGAGAAGAGTCGCCCGTTCTTTCGCCGCCTGCGCGAGCTCGCGGAAATGATAGAGTCTCACTGCCTGTCGGGCGTTTCCGTGCGTGAGCTTTCGATGGGCATGAGCCACGACTTCGAACTGGCCATCGAGGAAGGCACGACGATGGTTCGGATAGGGACCGCGATCTTCGGGCCGCGACAATGAGGAAGTCAGGAGCCAGACGGCAGAGACCCATCGATGGCAACGCCTGAATTCCAAATCGAGCGTGAGAACGTGAGCTTCTGGTTGACGGTTAAGCCGCGCTCGGCAAGAGAACGCCTTGGGGTAGATTCCTCCGGCGAGTTGCGGCTTGAACTCCACGCCCCGCCCGCCGAGGGTCAGGCTAATGAAGCGTGCGTTCGATTTTTCGCGCGCGCGTTGCGTCTGCCACAAGCATGCATCGTGATTCTCTCCGGTCGCAAGGCGCGCCGCAAGCTCCTGCGCGTAACCGGACGCTCGGCGGAAGAGACCATCGCGCAAATCAAAACCTTGGCAGCATCAGCCCGCACCAGGAGGTCAGCGTGAGCTTTCGCGAGCGGCTCGCGGAAATTCGCACGGGCTTTACGGCTCCCTTCTGGGTGGCCAACGTCACGCAGCTTTTCGAGCGCTTGGCCTACTACGGAGCCACCGCGGTCCTGGCAATCTATCTGAGCGAACAGCTCCATTTTTCGAAGGAGCTCACCGGTTGGATGGTGGGGATCTTCGGATTTGTGGTGTGGTTTCTTCCGGTGCTGGGCGGGGCGCTGGCCGACCGCTTCGGTTTTCGTCGCGCGCTGATGTTTGCCTTCCTGGTAATGGCGTTCGGTTATTTTTTTCTGGGATCGCTCTCGGCTCCGTGGATGCAGGCGGCGCGCCGGGCTGTGTCGGATAAATGGCTGGTGCTCGGCATTCTGATGATCCCGGCGCTGGGAAGCGCGGTGGTGAAACCCTGCGTGGCGGGAACGACGGCCCGCGCGTCCACAGAGAACGTCCGCTCCATCGGCTATTCGATTTACTACACGCTGGTGAATGTTGGTGGCACCTTGGGACCCGCTATGGCCTGGCTGGTGCGAACGAGGTTGGGCATGGAAAACGTCTTCCGCGTTTCTGCCCTCAGCGTGTTTTTGATGTTTTTGGTGACGCTCATCTCCTTCCGCGAACCGAGGCGGGCGGGCGAACAGCAGGTGGCGAGTGTGGCGGCCGCGATCAGAAATATGTTCGTCGTTCTGGGCAATCTCCGATTCGTTTTGTTCCTCCTCATTTTTTCGAGCTTCTTTGTGGTTTTCTGGCAGGAATTCATTTCCGCGCCGCTGTTTTTGCGGGGCTATGTGGACCCGAATGCTAACGCCGACCTGCTGCTTTCGATTGACGGTCTGACGGTGATCTGTTTCCAGATTCTGGTCAGCTATCTGACCAGAAAAATCCCCGCGTTCTCCGCCATGACGCTGGGGCTGCTCATCATGAGCCTGTCCTGGCTGATTCTGGCTATCCATCCGACGACGGTCGGATTCATCGCGACGCTGGTGGTGCTGGCGCTCGGCGAAATCACCCAGTCGGCGCGCTACTACGAATATATTTCGCGACTGGCACCTCCGGGCCAGCAGGGACTCTATATGGGCTACGCCTTTCTGCCCATCGCGATTGGGTATTTTGTCGCCGGGCCGCTGGGCGGTTATCTCCTGCACTATTTTGGCGACGTCTTGCACCGGCCGCAGCAGATGTGGTGGGTCGTAACGGGAGTGGGAATCGCCGGCGCGGTCCTGATGGTGATTTACGACAAGGTTTTCAAGCCGGGTGAAGGGAAGGGCGGGACCCAAAACAGGGCCTAGGGGCTAGGCGCTGGGGACTAGGGCGCAGCTTAACTTGCAGGGGCGGTTCCCGATGAGATCGGGACAGGTCGCATACTGCCGTTTCGTTTTTTGGGCTAGTGATCACCAGAAATGTCAGGAGGTTCCATGGATTTCAAAGCTATTCAGGCTGCGTTACGCGAATCAAATCTCGATGGCTGGCTGTTTTACGACCACCACCACCGTGATCCCATCGCTTATCGCATTTTGAAGATTAATCCCAAGATGTGCACGCGGCGGTGGTACTACCTGATCCCCGCCGAGGGTGAGCCTGCCAAGCTCGTACATCGCATCGAGCGCGGCAACCTCGAGGGGCTGCCGGGCGCCGAGCTGCAGTATTCTTCGTGGAAAGAGCAGCGCGGGGGTCTGAGAGGGATTCTGGAAGGGAAGCATCGCATCGCCATGCAGTATTCAGCGCTCAACGATATTCCTTACATAGGGTTGGTGGATGCCGGCACGGTCGAGCTCGCGAAGAGTTTCGGTGTTGAGGTTGTGTCCTCCGCGGACCTAGTCCAGCTATTCGAAGCGCGCTGGTCGGACGCGGCGCTAGCCTCGCATCTCGAAGCCGGAAAGGTCATCCATGCCGCGGTGCAGGCGGGTTTTGGGATGATCCGGGAAGCCGTGCATGCCGGGAAGGCCATTGGTGAGTATGACGTCCAGGAGGAAATGGCGCGCCTGTTCGAGACGCATGGTGTCATTTCCGACGAACCACCCAATGTGTCGGTCAATCGCAACTCCGCCAATCCTCACTATTTGCCGACCCGGGAGAACTCGCAGCCGATTCGCGCTGGCGACTTAGTGCTCATGGATGTTTGGGGAAAGCTCAAGCAGCCCGGCGCCGTCTATTTCGACATCACCTGGATGGGGTACGTGGGCGAGGAAGTTCCGCGCCCGTACGCCGAACTCTTCGAAATCGTGCAGGAGGCTCGCGACGCGGCAATCAGCCTGGTTCAGCAGGCGATGCGAGAAGGCCGTCCTCTGCGTGGCTATCAGGTGGATGATGCGGCGCGGGGCGTCATCGAGCGCCACGGCTACGGTGAGTTCTTCGTGCACCGCACGGGGCACTCCATCGGTGAAGATGTCCACGGCAACGGCGCCAACATGGACAACTTCGAGACGCGCGATGATCGCCGGATTATTCCGCGCACCTGCTTTTCCGTGGAGCCCGGGATTTATCTTCCCGAGTTTGGCGTGCGCACTGAAGTGAATGTCTATGTCGAAGAGCACGACGCGCGGGTGACAGGCGAAGTGCAGCGCGCAGTCGTCCCGATTCTCGCCCTGCCGTCGGAATAGCCATCTCGGAGCGGCGTGCGCCTGTCCATGAGCTTCCTCGTGGGGCATTTTGTCTTTCCGTTGCTGAAAGACGCCAAGCCGCCCGGAGAAGGGGTTGCCAGCGCGCGAGGCCGAGTGCTAGCATTCCTGCCTTTGCCATAGCTGCATCGCGCCCCACAGGGCGCGGCGGTTCAAGCGTCATCACACGAGGTAAAGCGTGAAATCAAGCACACCCCTTCGGCGGTTCTGCATTCTTGGCCTTCTCCTGGCGGTGGCCGCCAGTGTAATGGCAGCTCGTGAGCCGGAGAAGCCGGCAAAGGTTGTCCCGTATACCATCCACAAGAAGACGCTCCCGAACGGCCTCGACGTGCTGGTGGTCGAGACCCCGGAATTCAAGAACGTGCTGAGCTACAACACCCTGGTGATGGCGGGCTCGCGCAACGAACTGGAAAAGGGCAAGACGGGGCTCGCCCATTTGTTCGAGCACATTCTCTTCCGCCACGCGTACAAGGGCCAGCCGGGCGCCTATCAGGACCTCATGGAACGACTGGGCACCCACAACAACGCCTGGACGTGGTTTGACGTGACCTTCTATCATCCGTTGAGCTTCACCTCGAATCTCGCCGGGCGCACGCTGGGGGCCGAGCAATTGCCGGGGGTGATGGAGCTGGAGGCGTCGCGTTTTCGGGCGCTGGATTTCAACGAGAAGGTCTTTAAGACCGAGACGGGCGCGGTGCTGGGCGAGTATCGGAACAGTTCCACGTTCCCCACGGTCCGCATGAGCGAGCGGCTTCTGGCGCTGGCTTTCCCCGATCATCCTTACGGCCACGAGACTATCGGATATTACGAGGATGTCGTGGACATGCCGAAACACTACGCCGCTGCGCGGGCGTTCTACGACACCTACTACCGGCCGAACAACTGCGTGCTGGTGATTGTCGGCGACGTCAAGGCCGATGACGTCTTTGCCCAGGCTGAGGCGCGGTATCGAGATTGGCAGCCCGAGCCCGTGCAGGCGGTGCCCGAGGCGGCCCCGCTCCAGGGGCCCGGGCGCGAGCATGTGGGCTGGCCGGCGGACGTCGCGCCGCGGCTGTACCTGGCCTACCGGCAACCGCGCTTCGAGACCGCGTCGGTGGAGACGGCCGTTGGCCAGTTGCTTGCCGAGTTGCTGGTATCGCGCTCCGCGCCGCTCTACCAGAAGTTGCGCTTTGAGAAGCAGACAGTCAGCGAGTTGGCGTTTGCCGACGGGCCGCGGGGATTTGAGAGCTTCGATCCTCGACTCGTGATTTTCGACGCGCAACTCTTCAAGGAGCAGTATGCGCAGAAGGGCACGGCCTACCTTGATGAGGTTATCCGGGACATCGAGCAGGGCGTGGAGGCGCTGAAGCAGTTCTCGCGGCAGAAGGACGCGAAGCAGATTCTTCAGACCCTGAAGAGCAAGTATCGCTACGATTTCCTGGCCGGAATGTCGAGCCCGGCGGCAATCGCCGAGAACCTGGCGTGGTATTACCGCTTCCAGCGGGACGCTGAGGTTTTCGAGAAGCTGCTGGCCTCCGTGGAACGACTCCAACCCCGGGATGTCGATGCTTTTGCGCAGAGATATTTCGATCCGCAGAACCAGGTCATCATCACCATGGCTTACGAGGGAGCGAAGTCGGGGAATTAGCGTTTGGCTCAGGCGCGCCTGGCATTTCTGGCGGCTGGCGGGCGCCAAGGCACAAAGTCGGCTTGAGAGCGGAGGGGCAAGTGGCGAACATGCAACGCAGAGTCTTGTTGGTCCTGCTGGCACTGGCGGTGCCCTTCGGGCTGGCCGCACAGGAGCCCAAAGTCCTCACGGTTGATTCTTCGTCGCCGCTTCTGGAGGTGAAAGTGATGGTCAAGGCAGGCTCGGCGGCCGACCCGGCAGGGCTCGAAGGGCTGGCTTATCTGACCGGCCGCCTCCTACTCGAAGGCGGCTACGGCGACCCGAAGAAACCTGTCACCAAGGAGCAACTCGCTGAGATAACCCGGCCCTGGGGTGAAGGCGCTTATCCGAGAGTAGGCGTGAGCAAGGAGACCACCACGTTTTCTGTCACCATACCGCGCGAGGTGTTCACTGAATACGTGGCCCGCGTGCTGCGGCCGCTGTTTACCCAGCCTTTGTTCGCCACCCCTGAACTCGACCGGGTGCGAAAGGAAACGCTGGAAGAAATCCGCTCCGACCTGCGCTTCCAGCAGATCGAGCTGCTGGGCTTGCTGGCGCTGGACAACGACATTCACCATGGTACCTCCTACGCTGCTCTGACGCTCGGAAGCGTTCGCGGGCTGGAGCAGGTGAAGCCGGAGTCGGTGCGGGGGTTCTACCGCACCTGGTATGGGCCGGAGAATCTCACCATCGCCGTGAGCACCAAGGACGCAGCGATTGTCAATGGACTTCGGGAGGCCCTGGCTGGCGTCGGCCAGCGAGCTGGCGAAACGGCCGCCATCAGCCTCCGTGCGGTTGGGCCGCCGGCGCCGGTGGCGGGCCGTCACGTCACCATCATTGGCCTGCCGAAGGCCATTGCCACTGGGCTGCACGCGGGCTTCCCGATTTCCGTGACCCGCGCCGACGCCGATTTCTGGCCGCTCTACGTGGCTAATGTCTGGTTCGGAACGCACCGCGACAGCTTCTCGCACCTCTACCAGGTCATCCGGGAGGAGCGCGGTTACAACTACGGCGACTATTCCTACGTGGAGTATTTCGAGGGGCGGCCGGAGCACTTGTTTCCTCCCACCAATACACCGCGCCACTACCAGTATTTCAGCATCTGGATTCGCCCCATCGGGAACGAGTATGCACACCATCTGCTGAAGGTCCTCACCTGGGAATTGGACAATCTGGTCCGCAACGGGCTGACGGCGGAGCAGGTCGAGGCGGCCAAGAACAAGGCCCGCGTGCTTTACCTGAGCCTGGCGGAGAATGTTGACCGGCTGGTAGGTTACAAGCTGGACGACGAATTCTACGGGCTCACGCCAGGTTACCTTGACCAGTACCTGGCGCGGATCGACGCGGTCACGCCCGAGGCCGTCAATGCGGCGATACGCAAGTACCTCCAGACGCAAGACATCCATTACGTCGTCATCACCGACCAGGGTCTGGCGGAAAAGCTCGCGGATGATATCGCCAACAACCGGAACGCAACTGGTAAGACGCCGAAGCAGTACCAGCTCGATTCCGAGCAGCGCGAGGGAGTCCAGTACTGGCTGGTGCCCGAAGGCCGGCTGAAAACCCTCCAGCAGGATGCTGTCTGGGAAACCTATCGGCTCGATATCCCACGTTCCAACATCCGCATCATCAAAGCCGAGCAGATGTTCGAGACGGCCGCGATGCCGCAATAGACTTGCCCCAAGAGTGTGGGGATGGCACGCACTTGGCGGCGACTGCCACGTGCGCGGAGTCCTAGTCCTCTATTTTCCCCTGACAGGTTTGATTTTAGGAATGAGCAGTTGAACGAGCCCGATGGCCAGCGGATGCATGATGCTGGCGATGATGAAGAGCGGCACGTAAGTGTGAAACCATTGCAGCACGTACCCCGCCACGGTCGCGATAATCATCCCTCCCACGGCGCCCGCGGCACCACCCAGCCCGACGACTGAGCCCACATCCTTCTTCGGGAACATGTCGGACGCCAGCGTAAACACGTTGGCTGACCAGCCCTGATGCGCGGCCATGGCAACCGAAATCAGCGCCAGCGCGACCCAAGCCTTGGGGGCCAGGACGGCCGCGATGCCTGCTGGCATCAGGAAGGCCATGACCAGCATGGCAGACTTGCGCGCGCGGTTTACTGTCCACCCCCGCTTGATCCAAAAGCCTGAGAGCCATCCGCCCACCACGCTGCCTACATCCGCAACCAGGTAGGGTATCCAGGCCAAGGAGCCGATCATCTGGAGCGAGAAGCCGCGGACTTGGACAAGATATGACGGGAACCAGAAGATGTAGAACCACCAAATGGGATCCGTCATGAATTTGGCTACGACGAAACCCCACGCCTGGCGATAGTTGAGAATGTCCCAAAAGGGAATCTTGGGCTCTGATTCCATCGCTTCGCCGGGTTCAGGGGTTTGAATGTAACGGAGTTCCTCCGGGGTAATGAAGGGATGCTGAGCCGGCTGGCGGAAGACCAGGAGCCAGAGGATTACCCACACGAATCCCATGGCGCCAGTGAAAAGGAACGCTGCCTGCCAGCCCCACCTGAGCGTCAACCAGACAACCAGCGGAGGCGCGACCATGGCGCCGACGTTCGTCCCGGCGTTGAAGATGCCGGTGGCAAGGGCCCTCTCCCTTTTGGGAAACCATTCGGCGATGGCCTTGATGGCAGCGGGAAAGTTCCCGGCCTCCCCCGCCCCCAGGAAGAATCTCGCCACACCGAAAGAAAGGGCGCCGCGCGCCAGCGAGGTGGCCATGCCTGCAACTGACCACCACGTGATGGCGATGGCGTACCCCAGGCGCGTTCCCAGCCGGTCAATCACATGGCCGGATACCAACATCATCCCGGCGTAGGCAATTTGGAAGGCGAACACGATCCAGCCGTAGTCGCTCTCGGACCAGTGTAAAACCTCTTGCAGGTGGGTCTTGAGGTTCGACAACGTCTGGCGGTCGATGTAGTTGACTGTGGTGGCAAAGAACAGAATCCCGCAGATGTACCAGCGCAGGTAAGGAATCTGGAAGCGCGTGGAAGGGTTGATTGGCGTTGGGGTCGAGAGCAATTCCATCAGACTCCAGGAAATCGGGTATTATCGGCCTTCGGCCAAAGCCTCAATTCGTTTCTTCGTCTCCCGCCGGCGTTGGCGATGATGCTGCCCAGCGCCCGCGGGCCTGGATGGGCGGGCGAGATTCTACGCCGAGCGTCGCGGCGTGTCCACCGGAGGACGCGCATAGCGCCTGAGTTCTGGCCGGAAGAGTCGCGACGTCAGCACGAGGAAATACAGGTGCTGTCGCGTCGCGGAATTGACTAGTGATGAGCAGGCCCGAGGAACCCTGACTCGTCACTGTCCCTTCACCCAGGCGTGGCGCGGGTCGTCGGTCCAGCCGCCGTACCGGCGCTCTTCTCCGGCCAGCACCCAGGTGTAGTGGAGCCGGTATCCCGGTGCGGCGACGACTGGGTGGTAGCCCTTGGGCAACAGTACCGTGTCGCCGTCTTCCACTACGAAAACAGTTGAAAAACCCTCTGGGTCCTCCCGCGCCGTGTACGTCCAGATGAACCCGAAACCCTGCGATGGCTTCACGCGGAAGAAGTAGATCTCTTCCAGGACGGCTTCCTGCGGCGGGTGCGCGCGGTCGTGCTTGTGAGGCGGATAGCTGGACCAGTTGCCCGGCGGATTCAGCGTCTCACCGGCGAGCAGCCGCTCGGCGGGAACACTTTCGGCCAGGGCGGAGTACACCGTGCGCTGCCAGTTACCTCGTCCGACCTGTCGCGCGACCACCGCCGGGCCTTCCAGCAAGGTGGGCGGGGCAATGGCTTGCGAGGGCGCCGAGAAGATTCCGACATCGAGAGCATCTGTGACGGCTACGACCTCGAAGCTGCTTTGCGGCGGGATGTAAACCATCACGGGGGGCCCGGAGAAAACGTCGGCGCGGTCGCCTACCAAGGGAAAGACCTCATTCTCCTTACCGGCACGCTCGATGGTGATGGAGGCGCTCCCCGCAAAGATATCCAGCACGCATTCACGCGCGCCGGTTTCTCCCGTGTGGCTGTCGCCCTTTGCAGGCTGTAGCCGCGCAAAATCAAGAAAGCGCAGTGTCCCAGTTGAGACAATTTCCTGGTACTTCCCGTTGGTGCGCGATTTAATGAGTCGGTCCATAGGAGCCTCAGCGTATGAAGTGGATTCCGGATGCATTATATGACGGAAACTGCGGGAACATCCTAGTCCACTGGTTCGTAGATATAGACGGGATGGACCGACGGAGGGCAAAACTGACCCTTCGACCGTAGGACTGTCCAATTAGTGCCCGATCACACCCGTACGTCAACTGGAGGAATAACATGCCTACGAGTAAAAGGCAGCAGTTCCGATGCTACACGCTTGTCGTTCTGACTCTTCTGACGCTCGGCATCGCGGCCTTGACGGCGCTAGCCGAACTCCCGCCACTGATTCCGCGTGAGGCCCTGTTTGGCAATCCTGAGAAAACGCGGGCCAGGATCTCGCCCAACGGCAAGCTGCTGGCGTATCTGGCGCCGGACAAGGGCGTACTCAATGTCTGGGTCCGCACCCTCGGCCAGAACGATGACCAGGTAGTGACGGCCGATAAGAAGCGGGGCATTCGCATCTACGACTGGCAGCAGGATGGCGAACACATTCTCTACATGCAGGACTTCGACGGCGATGAGAACTGGCACGTCTACCAGACCAACTTGAAGACCAAGAACACGCGCGACCTCACTCCCTTCCAAGGGGTGGCGGCGCAGGGTTTCACCACCGACCCGAACTTTCCCAACCAGATTCTGGTTCCACTGAACATCCGCGACCGCCACCTCCACGACATGTACCGCATCAATCTGAAGAACGGCGCGGTGGAAATGGACACGGAGAATCCCGGCGACGTGGCGGGTTATACGCAGGACAACCAGTTTCGGGTGCGCGTGGCGCAGGTGTTCCTGCCCGATGGCGGTACAGAAATCCGCATCCGGGATGACGAGAAATCGCCCTGGCGTACTTTCCTGAAGTGGGGTTCGGACGAAAGCTTCGGAGGCGTGGCGGGCTTCACGCCGGACAACCAGGGCGTCTATGTGATCTCGAGTGTAGATGCGAATGCGGCGCGGTTACTAGAGGTTGATCTGGCCAGCGGCAAGCAGACCGTAGTAGCTGGGGACAAGCAGTATGATGTGGCGGGCATCCTCACACATCCCACGAAGCATACACTCGAAGCTGTGGAGTTCGTTCGGGACAGAAGTGAGTGGATACTGGTTGACAAGTCTCTCCAGGCCGACTTCGACGTGATACGGAGGGTGC
The DNA here is from genome assembly GCA_964495535.1 of uncultured Acidobacteriota bacterium. Classification (GTDB taxonomy): domain Bacteria; phylum Acidobacteriota; class Terriglobia; order UBA7540; family UBA7540; genus JALHUF01. The sequence goes on from CAZBWJ010000013.1 coordinate 48,924, forward strand.
GCGACGGGGACTTCTACGTGGTGAGCCGCGACTTGGCAGACAAAACTTGGATCGTCAGTTACGTTGTCGACGATGGGCCTGTTCCATTTTACGTTTACGATCGCGCGAGCGAGAAGACAACCTTCCTGTTCAGCAATCGTCCAGCTTTGGAGAGGTACAGGCTGGCCAAGATGCAGCCCATCACGTTTCAGGCGCGCGACGGGCTGACGGTTCACGGCTACTTGACGCTGCCGGTCGGTCTCGAACCCAAGAACCTGCCTCTGGTGCTCAACGTCCACGGTGGCCCGTGGGGGCGCGACACCTGGGGTTTGGATAACGAGACGCAGTGGCTGGCCAACCGCGGCTACGCGGTGTTGCAGATCAACTTTCGGGGCTCGACTGGCTATGGCAAGGCATTTGTTAACGGCGGCGACCGCGAGTGGGCGGGTAAGATGCATGCCGACCTAGTCGACGGTAAGAACTGGGCGGTAAAGCAGGGCTATGCCGACCCCGAGAAGGTTTGCATCATGGGCGGCAGCTACGGTGGCTACGCCACGCTGGTTGGTCTCACCTTCACTCCCGACGATTTTGCCTGTGGCGTGGACATCGTCGGTCCCTCAAACCTCGTGACCCTCCTCAGTACCATTCCTCCCTACTGGACCCCCATCAAATCGCTGTTCAAGAAGCGCGTGGGAGACCTAGAGACGGAACAGGAATTTCTGAAATCGCGGTCCCCACTCTTCAAGGCCGACCAGATCAAGGCGCCCCTGCTCATCGGGCAGGGCGCGAATGATCCTCGCGTCAAGCAGGCCGAAAGTGATCAGATCGTGGCGGCCATGCGCAAGAACGGGAAGCCGGTGGAATACGTTGTCTTCCCTGATGAAGGGCATGGCTTCGCTCGACCTGAGAACCGTCTGATCTTCTACGCCGCGGCCGAACCTTTCCTGGCGAAGTATCTCGGCGGCCGGGCTGAGCCACCGTCGGAAAAAGAAAAGGCTGACGCATTCCGCAAGTAGTTTTCAGTCGGCGGACCATTGGGCGGAGCTGGCGGCCGGGGCGGCCGGCTCCGCCTTTTTTGTTGGCGCGTGCCGCCCTGCCGGAGTACCACTGGCGTAACCCCATAGCTTAGACGTATAGTTATTAGCTGCAAACCCAAGGCGCCGCGCCAGACCGGCTTGCTGGCCCTACAAGTTGGGCAGCCACAAGCGGCGGCGGAAATCTCGGAATTGGGGAAGGGAGCAAGCCATGAATGCATTGTCCGCTTCGGTGCCTCTAATCACTACTGGGACGCTGGCCACCCGCGCTGGACAGAAACTGCGCCAGATTCGCGAGCGCCTGAACTTGACTTTGCGGGCCGTGGAGGAAGCCAGCCTGGAAATTGCCGACGCCGAGCGAGGTTCCGAATATGTCGTTTCCATTGGGCGCTTGAACCAGATTGAGAACGACGGCTCGCTGCCCAGCATTTATAAACTGTACAGTCTGGCCGTCATCTACCAGATGAGTGTCGAAGAGGTGCTAGGGCTGTATGGAATCAACTTGGGGAAGATGGAGGAGCACGGGCGCAAGGCCTTGCAGTCGAGGACCCACAGGTTCACGGTCGAAGTGGGTGACCCGAGCCGGCCCATTCGTTTTCCTATTCGCTTCGATCCCGGGTTTCGCCCCCAGGAAACTACGTTCTTGTCTCGCGTGATCGAGGAATGGGGTGAGGTCCCTGCCGGGTTGCTGGCCCGGCTGAGCGTGAAGAAATACCTGTATGGGTACATCGGGCTCGAAGATCGCATGATGTCGCCGCTGCTGCGTCTTGGGTCCATTGTGCAGATTGATGAGTCGCGGCGGCGGGTGGTGAACCAGGGGTGGGTGACCGAGTTTGACCGGCCTATCTACTTCCTGGAGCTCCGCTATAGCTACGAATGCTGCTGGTGCTATCAGCGGGGGCGGGAGGTGACGCTGATCCCCTATTCGCTTTCGAATTGCGCCCCGCGCACCATTCGGGTTCCGGACGAGGGTGAGGTGCTAGGGCAGGTGGTCGGGGTCGCGATGCGGATCGTCCAATAGCTCCCACAGATCTGTCGCTCTCAACACTTCCAGAATGATCTCGACGTTCTTGTTGAACAGCTCCCGTGCCAGGGGGTGGCAACCCTCGGGGGGCAGCATCTGGTAGGCGCGGAGGCGTTGCCAAACCTCGACCAGCCGCGACCTGTCGGCTTTGAGTGACTCAAAGAAACGGAGAAGATCCTGGGTCTGCTCCTGCAAAGAAAGTGCTAGCAGCGCTTCAAAAGCTTGCGCATGGCAGTGGCGCAGCCCTTCATCCACGGCTTCACTTGAATAGCGGGTTTCCAGACCGTAGTGGTGGTAGCGACCCGTGTTGTAGTCACGGAGGGAAGCCAAGTAAATCAGCCGACTGAACATCCCTGCCATCGCTTCCAGCGTGTGTCCCTGAAGGTCCTCGACGACCTGTTCAATCTCCCGGGTCAGGAAGCTTGCTTCGCCGCGCGTGTCGCTTGCTTCAGGCATCGTTAGTAGAATCCTCGTTCTCTTGTGAACTGCAAAGAACCACGCCTTACCGGGGGAAGGTGAACTTCAGTTCGGGTTCCATCTGGAAGACCGGTTTCTTCCGCTGGCGAATCAGGGTCGGATTTTCCGACAGGGCGGTGACGAGAACCGGCATGGCAATCGTCGAATCGCAGTGGACGGTGGCCAGGCTGGCATCGGGCGCGATCTTGCCCCAACTCTGGGCTTCTTCGAACGTGCAGCCGGAGAGCCCGCCCCAGTGCGGGGCGTCGGTGACCACTTGGACGGCGTACTGGTGACCGTTATGCGCCTGGCGGATGAACGTGGCCGTCACTTCGCTTTGCTGAATGAAGTTCTTGGGCGTTCCGCCGCCGAAGTAGATGACACCGCTGGAGGGCGATTCGCCGGCGAGCCGCGCGGTCTCTAGTACATCGCCGATAACATCAAAAGTCAACCGGTTCTTATTGAGGTAACGACTCTCAGCGATACCGATGCCGATGGAAGAGTCGCCCACGGCAGGGCAGTAAAGCGGAATCCCGGCCTTGTACGCCGCCGTGACGATGCCCTCCTCCTTCGCGCGTGGGGAAATCTCCTTCCCGAGGAGGTAGAGGAATTCCCGGGTCGTATAGGGCCGAGACTGGTCCAAGGTGGAAGCGAAGCGGCCCAGGAAGGCGTCTTCCTCGCGGAATTCCTCCTCGTCGGCGAGGGTGTCGTACATGCGGTCGATCAGGTTCTTTTGCAGGGCCACGTCGTCGATGTTGGGCGAGCACTGGTAGTGAAATCGCCCCAGGGTTTCATGCACGTCATGGAAAAAGTTGGCGCCGGTGGACACCAGGCAGTCGATCAAGCGGTTCTTGATCAGGTAAACGACCAGTCGCCGCATGCCCGCGGGAACCATGGCTCCCGCCATCCCCATCATGATCATCGTGCGGTCGCGCAGCATCCGCCGCCAGACTTGGTAAGCCGTGGCCAGATTGCGACCTTGGAAGGAAACTCCCTGCATCTTCTCCAGAAGGTCCGCAACACTCTTGCTGCGATCGATCATGAGCGGCCGGGTCGGCCGGGACAAGATCTCATGTTTGCGCATGCCACTCCCTCGCACTCTCACATCCGGGTTAAACCTTCGGGGGGATTTCTGCACCAGAGGTGGGGGTGCAGAAGCCGCAGCGTTGCCGCGACGGCAAGATCAATCACCGATCCCCAACAGGATGGCCGCGGCCAGCACTGTCGTCCACAGGCCCCGCTTGTCCCCGATCGCGGACTGGGTGGTCTGCATGGTCCGGACAATCCTGTTGGAGATTCGATAGATGTCCTTCTTCTCATCCCAGCTCCGGTCCGGATCGAACTCGACGCCCAAGGTCGTCGCCAGCATTTCCGCCGCCAGCTCCTCGGCGTACTCACCGGCCACCTCTTCGGTTTCACCGTAGGAATGATGCTCGGAGAGGTAGCCGAACGTGTTCCGGTCGGTGGGAATGGCCACGCCCACCGAGGCCGCAATCAGCCGGTGAGGTTCGCGGGTGGAGTTCTCGCTCATCACGCAGAAGGTGACTTGGCCCGGCTTGATTTCCTTGATGCCTTCGCTGCGGGAAATCAGCTTGGAGCGCGGCGGGAAAATGCTGGAAACGCGCACCAGGTTGCATGAGGCAATCCCCGCCGAGCGCAGCGCCAGCTCAAAGCTGGTCAGCTTTTCCCGATGTTTACCGACGCCCTTGGTCAGGAACATCCTCTTGGGTACGAACATCCTGTTCAGCCCACCTTCTGCGGTCCCCGCCGGGAACCGCCAAGCTACGCGCCTGCCGCCAAGCGTGCCGGCCGCAGATTGCACAGCGCAGATGAGAGAGCGATTCGTAACCTAACAAAAAGCCAAGAAAAGTGTCAACGGGATTTTCCGGAGCGCATCCGCTGACTCGGCTGGCCCGCGGCAGCGTGCGGCCGGGCGGGCCGCAGAACCGCGCCGAAGTAGCGCGCCCGCAGCTTCGAGGAGCAGGACTTGACTGATGTGTGGCCGCAACGTGTTGTGACCAGCCGAGATCCCCGCGTGGCGGTTTATCGTCGGCACAAAAAACATTTATGGAGGTTTCATCAAGAGCAGGCTTGACTAGTGTGTGGCTGCGAGATATTGTGACGAGCCGAGATCCCCACGTAGCCGTTTATCGTCGGCACAAAAAATCTTTATGGAGGTTGCATGAACCCGAAGGCCGTCCTGGAATTTGCCGCTGCGAACAATGCCAAGATCGTCGACATCCGGTTTACCGACCTTCCCGGACTGTGGCACCACGTTTCCTTTCCCATCCATGAGCTCGAGGAGAGCTCGTTCGAAGATGGCTTTGGGATGGATGGTTCCAGCATCCGGGGCTGGGCGGCCATCCACGAGAGCGACATGCTGCTGGTTCCCGACCCGAGCTGGTACATGCTCGATCCCTTCACCGACGTCCCCACGCTGGTCATGATCGGGGACATCGTTGACCCGGTGACGAAACAGCACTACTTGAAAGATCCTCGCCACGTGGCCAAGAAGGCGGAGACTTACCTGGTTTATACCGGCATCGCGGATACCGCCTACTTCGGCGCGGAGGCGGAGTTCTTCATTTTCGATAACGTCCGCTTCGACCAGGCCCAGCAGCATGGCTACTACTTCATCGACGCCGAAGAGGGCCGCTGGAATTCGGGACGGGAGAAAGACAACCTGGGCTATCGGCCGCGGTACAAGGAAGGTTATTTCCCTGTTCCTCCCACGGACCACTACCAGGACTTGCGCAGCGAGATGGTGCTGGCCATGGAGAAGGCGGGCCTGGCCATTGAGTGTCACCACCACGAAGTTGCTACGGGCGGTCAAGCCGAGATCGACCAGCGCTTCAACGCGCTGGTGAAGTCTGCGGACGGAATGATGATCTACAAGTACGTGACCCGCAACGTGGCCCAGCAGCACGGGAAAACCGTTACCTTCATGCCCAAACCGATCTTTCAGGACAACGGCTCGGGCATGCACACTCACCAAAGTCTGTGGAAAGACGGGAAGCCGCTCTTCGCCGGTGACAAGTACGCGGGGCTGAGCCAGATGGCGCTGTGGTACATCGGGGGCTTGTTGAAGCACTCGCCGGCGCTGGCAGCCCTGATCGCGCCGACTACGAATTCCTACAAGCGACTAGTCCCGGGCTTCGAGGCGCCGGTCAACCTGGCTTACTCGCGGCGCAACCGTAGCGCCGCCGTCCGCATCCCGATGTACTCGGCGAATCCCAAAGCCAAGCGCGTTGAGTACCGTCCCCCGGACCCCTCGTGCAACCCCTACCTGGCCTTCGCCGCCATGTTGATGGCCGGGCTGGACGGAGTCGAGAATAAGATTGATCCAGGCGAACCCCTCGACAAGGACATCTACGACCTCGGTCCCGAAGAGCTGAAGAATGTGCCGACACTCCCGGGTGCGCTCGAGGAGTCGCTCAAGATGCTGGAGAAGGACCACGAGTTTTTGCTCAAAGGCGACGTCTTCAGCGAAATGCTGCTGGATACCTGGATTGACTACAAGATGAAGAACGAAGTCCAGGCTGTCGGCCAACGGCCGCACCCCTACGAGTTCGCGCTGTATTACGACATCTAGAAAACGTCCGTTGTCAGTTGTCCGTTGCCGCAGCGTGTGACAGAGGCTATCGGCCGTCAGGAAACGCCGCTTGCTTGGCGCCTGCCGGCCTTTTTCCTTTTCTGCTCCGGCCCAAGGTGGAATGCCGAGAACCAACAACTGACGACGGACCACTGACAACGGACAACGGACGACTGGCGTCTCAAGGTATAATCCGGGCGATGCGCCCGGCATTTGCAGCCATAGCTTTCCTGGATCCGGTCAAGGCGGAAGCCAACCTGGCGCGCCTGGAGCTGCAACTGGCGCCCACGCTCCTGGCGCCGCTGGCCTCCTTGCTGGCCCAATCGCCCGACCCGGATGGCGCGCTGAACCTTCTGGAGCGCTACGCGCAGGAGGCGCCCGCGGACGTCCTGGGCGACCTGGCCCGCTATCCGACGGCGCTGACCTACCTGGTGGCCATTTTCGGTTACAGCGCCTCCCTGGCGGAGACCTTCCTGGCCGACTCTGGCCTCACCCTCCAATTCGCCCGCGACCGCAACTTCACCCACCTCAAGTCCAAGGAAGACTTGATGCAGGACTACGCCCGCTTCGCCACCACGAGTCCGGACCACTGGCTTTCGGCGCAACTCGCGCACTTCAAGCGGCGCAACTACCTGCGTATCGTGCTGAAGGACGTCCTGCGCCTTTCCACCCTGGGAGAAACGACCATGGAGCTTTCGGCCCTGGCCGATGTCATCCTGGCGAACGCGCTCCTGTATTGTGACCAGGAACTGGAGAAGCGCTACGGCCAGCCGCAGTACCGCGATGCCCAGGGGCGAATCGTGCGCAGCGCCTTCAGCATAATTTCGCTGGGGAAACTGGGCGGCAACGAGTTGAACTACAGCTCCGACATCGACCTGCTGTTTCTCTATTCGCACGATGGCGAGACCGCGGGCGGCAGCGAGCCCGACTCGGTGGTGGCCAACCACGAGTACTTCGTTCGCCTGGCCCACGCCGTCACCCGCACCATAACCCAGCTGACTCCCCAGGGGCAGGTGTTCCGCGTGGACTTGCGCCTGCGGCCGGAGGGCGACCAGGGCGACCTCGCCATCTCGCGGAAATCGGCGGTGGAATATTACGAGCGCCGCGCGCGCGACTGGGAATTGCAGATGCTGATCAAGGCGCGCCACTCGGCCGGCGACCCCAAGCTCACGCGCGAGTTTCTGCGCGACGTCGAGCCGCACATTTACGGCGCGCCGACGGATTTTGAGGCTATCGAGAGCGTGCTGTGGGTGCGCGAGAAGATCTCGCAGAAACTGCGGGAGAGTCACGGTCACGCCATCGACGTGAAGCGGCACCGGGGCGGCATCCGCGACATCGAGTTCCTCACCCAATGTCTCCAGCGCCTGCACGGCGGCCGCGATTCCTGGGTGCGCTCCGGCGGAACGCTGTTTGCCTTGCGCAAGCTCAATGACAAGGGCTGGCTTTCCGACCGCGAGTATGCGTCGTTGACCTCGGCCTACGAGTTTCTGCGCAAGGCTGAGCATCGCCTTCAACTGGAAATGGGCCACCAGACGCATCGCCTCCCCACGGACCGCGAAGCGCTCGATCGTCTGGCGCGGCGCGTGGGCGCCGAGGTGGGCCGTGGCGGAAGTCCCGCAGACGCTCTCCTGCGCCAGGTGCAGGAGGCGTTCGCCCGCGTGGACGACATCTATCAGCGGGTAGTTCACCCCCGGGTGGTATCAGAGCCCGGGTCGGTTTTTGACCTCGAGGCTTTGCCGGCTTTGCCAGCCGATCACGGTCCCTACTCCTTTGCCGCCACGCTGAACTACCTCGACGCGCAGGCCCCGGAGCTGGCCAGGATGCTGCGCGAGGTGCCGCTTCCTGACCGCGCCCGGAAAAATGCGGCCCGCTTCTTTGCCGCCCTTCTGGGTTCCTCCGAGCGTTTCGAGGTAGTGCGCGAGCACCCGCAGCGAGTGCGTCGCGCCCTCGAAGCCCTGGGGGCCAGTGAGTATCTGGCGGAATTGCTGATTCACCATCCGGAAGAAATTGCGGTGCTGGAGGCCGCGGAACCTGTGCCGCCAGACGCGGTGGCGGCCGCCCAAACTCGCATCCATTTCGAGCCCAGCGCGGGAGTAAGCCCTCTCGCCTGGGCGACAGACCAGGACCTTACGACCTTGGAGAAGATGGCCCTGCTGCGCCGGCACTTCCGGGGGCGGGTCCTGGAATTTGGGGCGGCGGATCTGGCCGCATTGGGATCGGTCTTCGCGGCCTTGAGTCGCTGGTCTTCGTTGGCGATGCAATCCATCTCCACGGCCCTCAGCATCGCGGCGCAGGCGCTTGACCGCAATCTCGCGGGCACGCCGGAGGGGCCAGCCCGCGTGTCCATGGTGGTGCTCGGTCTCGGCCGCCTGGGACTGAACGAGTTTGATCTGGGGTCGGACGCCGACTTGGTGTTTGTGGCCGCGCCGGGAACGGCGCGGGACGAGATGGCCTTTTGCACGCGTCTGGCGGAGAAGACCATCGAGGTTCTCTCGAGCTACACCCGCGACGGCCCGCTTTTCGCCGTCGATACGCGCCTGCGGCCGCGCGGCCATGAGGGCGAACTGGTGGTCACGGAGGAGGCGCTCCTCAGCTATATCAGCGAGGCCGCACACGCTTGGGAAGCCCTGACGTACCTGAAGGCGTGTCCGGTAGCGGGCTCGCGCCAACTGGCACAGCAGACGATTTCCCGCCTGAGTGCGGCGCTGCTGGATCACTTTGGTTCTTACCCGGGGCTGGAGAAACAGCTTCAGCAGATGCGTCGCCGCCTGGAAAAGGAAGTGATGGTGCCGCCTTCGAACACGAAAACGGCCGCGGGCGGCTACTACGACATTGACTTTGCCGTGTCCCATCTTCGCCTGCGACATCGGGTGACGCTTCCCGCCGGAGCCAATGTCGCCGAGCAGATTGCTGCGCTCCGCTCCGCCGGCTTCCTCAGCGACGAGGATGCCCAGGGACTGCGCGACGGCGCGGCCTTCCTTCGCTCCGTGGACCATGCCATCCGGCTGGTAACGGGAAGGGCAGCGGATGGCTTGCCGGAACACGTCGGCCATGCCGAAGCCGTCGAGAATCTGGCGCGCCGCTGGGGATTGGTCCAGGGTGACGAGTTGCTCGCCCCGCGCCTGCGCGAGACCCAGCAGCAGGTCCGATCCATCTATCGCCGCGTGGTGGGCGGGGAGTAATTACCCGGTGGGGCGAAAGGGGACATTACCCGCTTGCAGACTGCTCTTTGAAGTCGATTCCGGAAAAGCATCTCACCTGAAATCAATCAGATAAGAACATCGTCTCACCAGTCTCACTGTTCTCATTGTTCTCATCTTTGGGGTGCGAGGTTCCGGTGGGGGGACTGCTGGCAGGCATGCCCTAGCCTCGGATTCTCGGCCAGACACTTGGAGCGATCT
>CAZBWJ010000014.1:0-12682 GCA_964495535.1 uncultured Acidobacteriota bacterium
GAATTCCAATCAGCACCAGAATGATTTTTCCGAGTGTTTTCATCTCGACCTCCCTTTAGCGTTGCTAACAGATGCTCGCCAGCCATCCGTCGTCCGGCTGCTTACTGAGGGCTAACAGGATGATGAAAAAGTATTTTCTTACCGCAGAGTCACAGAGTTCGCAAAGAAAGCGCAAAGCCAACTTCTTTGTTTTCACCCTCTGCGTTTCCTCGGCGTCCTCTGCGTCCCTGCGGTGAACGCCACCCAAGGAGTTTTCCATCATCCTGCTAAGAGCCCAATTATGCTCGCACCCCGGGGGATTGCAACCGCAGAGGCGTCAGGGCCGCGAGCCCGCGCAGTGCCTGCCGCCCGTCGAGAGGCGAGCCAGTATGATAGAATGCGCACTTTCAAAATCTCATTGTGGAGTCATTCTTATGGCTGAAATCGATTGGATCGTAGGACGTGAGGTTCTGGATTCGCGGGGCAACCCCACAGTCGAAGCGGACGCGCAACTGCGCGACGGCGCGTTTGGCCGCGCGGCGGTGCCCTCCGGGGCCTCGACCGGCGAGCACGAGGCGCTGGAGTTGCGCGACGGCGACAAGCGCCGGTACTTGGGCAAAGGCGTTTTGCAGGCCGTGGAGAACATCAACACGGTCATTGCCCGGGAACTGGGCGGACGCGACGCCAGTGAGCAGGCGCAGATCGACGCCCGCATGCTCGAGCTGGATGGCACGCCGAACAAGGGCAACCTGGGGGCCAACGCCATCCTCGCCGTCTCGATGGCCGTGTGCCGCGCCGCCGCCCGCTCGGCGCGGCTGCCCCTCTATCGCTATCTGGGAGGGCTCTCGGCGCGCCGCTTGCCGGTGCCCATGATGAATATCCTGAACGGCGGCGTGCACGCCGACAACACCGTGGACTTTCAGGAATTCATGATCATGCCCGTGGGCGCGGAGAGCTTCTCGCAGGCGCTGCGCATGGGCGTGGAGACGTTCCACACGCTGAAGAAGGTCCTGAAGGACCGCGGCTACAACACCTCCGTGGGTGACGAAGGCGGGTTTGCGCCGGCGTTGAAATCGAACGTCGAGGCCGTGGAACTGATCCTGGAAGCTATCGAGAAGGCTGGCTACTCGCCGGGCCACGATATCTCGCTGACGCTTGACCCGGCGGCGAGCGAGATGTACCAGGACGGCAAGTACGTCTTTTTCAAGTCGGACAAATCCCGGAAATCTTCCGCGGAGATGGTCCAGCTTTACGCCGACTGGGTTCGGCAGTACCCCATCATCTCGATTGAGGATGGTTTGGCCCAGGATGACTGGGAAGGCTGGAGCCTCCTGACGAAGGAACTGGGAGGCAAGATCCAGTTGGTGGGCGACGACCTCTTCGTCACCAGTACCGAGCGGCTCGGGCGCGGCATTGAAGAGGGCGTGGCGAACTCCATCCTCATCAAGCTGAACCAGATCGGCACCGTAACGGAAACCGTGGCGGCAATCGAGCTGGCACGCCGCCACGGTTACACCGCGGTGGTCTCGCACCGCTCGGGCGAAACCGAAGACGCCTTTATCGCCGACTTCACCGTGGGCCTCGGCACGGGGCAGATCAAGACCGGCTCCGCCAGCCGTTCCGACCGCATCGCCAAGTACAACCAGTTGCTCCGCATCGAAGAAGAACTCGGCGACAGCGCAGAGTTCCTGGGCAAGGCCGCGGTGAAGTGTCAACAGTAGGGTCTCGGGGCTGGGGATTCGCGACGCGGAAAGACACCAAGCGGTGGATCAGTCTGCGGAGACGCCACGATTTACTCCTCCGATACGGGTTTCGCTGCTTTGACACATCCCCACCCCTATGCCATAATTCCTTGAGGAAAATCAGCGGGATAGAAAGGGACGATGCGAACATCGGGCAAGAGAATCGCGGCTGCGGTCACCCTTTTTTTATTTGTCGCGACAGGTTGGCTGTTTGGCCAGACTGTCAATCCGACGGCACCGCCTGAGGGCTCGCAAGCAGCGGCGGCGGCGCCGGACCACGCGCGCTCGTACTATCACTACATGCTGGCCCGGCGCTACCGGGAACTAGCGGGAATCAACAACCGCGGCGACTTTGTCGAGCGGGCGATCGCTGAATACAAGCAGGCGATGGAGGCTGATCCCGAGTCGCTGTTCCTGCGCGTGGAGCTGGCGGAATTGTATTGGCGCATGGGCCGCATTGCCGACGCGGTCCGCGATGCCGAAGCCGTCCTCAAGATCAATCCCGACCAAATCGATGCGCACCGCTTGCTCGCCAATCTCTACTGGCGGAATCTGGGCGAAACTCAGCCCGACAAGGTGGCTAAGGAGAGTCTGGGCAAGGCCATTGTGCACTTCGAAGCGCTTGCCCGCCTGCTGCCCAACGAGACGGAGAACTTCCTGGTGCTGGGGCGCCTGTACCGCTTGGGCAATCAGAGCGGCAAAGCGGAGGAAGCCTTCAAGAAAATCTTGAATGCCGACCCGGATTCAAAGGGCGCGCGGGCCAGCTTGGCCCAGCTCTATTTTGACCACGGCGATTACGATCAGGCGATTGAGCTGCTCAAGAAGGTTCCCGAAGACGAGATGGACTCGGGGCTCCAGGCGATGCTGGGATTCGCCTACCTGCAGGCGCGGGATTTTGACAAAGCTGTGGCGATGTATGAGAAGGCCTTGAGCCAGGACTCGAGCAGCCAGGAGATTCGCCGCGCCTACGCGGAGGCGCTGATGGGCGGGGGCAGAGTGGCCGCGGCCCGGACGGAACTGCAGAAGATTCTCCAGGCAGACCCGGACGATGGCGCCACCTATCTTCGCTTGGCGCAACTCGATCGGCAGGAAGGGCGGTTTGAGCAAGCCCGCCAGGAACTGGAGCGCGCCCGGAACCTGATGCCCGACAGCCTCGAAGTCCCCTACCAGCAGGCGGTGCTTGAGGACCTTCTGGGTAACGAAGAGAAGGCCATCCAGATTCTCCAGGGATTGATCAAGCAGTCGGAGAGGCGGGAAGGCCAATACACGGTGGGGGAGGCCAGCAACCGGGCAGCCTTTCTGGAGCGTCTGGGGCTGATCTATCGTGCGCAGGAAAAATTCGCCGAGGCCCTCGAGGTCTTCAGGCAAGTGGCGGCGCTGGGCAAGGAGCACGCGGCGCGCAGTGCGTCGCTGACGGTTGAGACCCTCCGCCTGAGCCGGCAACCTGAGAAGGCGTTGGAAGAAGCCGAGGCGGGGGTGCAGAAGTTCCCCGAGGATCGGCCGCTCCGCCTGCTGCGCGCCTCGCTCGTGGGCGAGCGCGGGCGGGTCGAGGAGGCCATCCAGCAGTTGCGGGCCCTGCTCAACCACACGCCCGCCGACCGCGAAGTGCATATGGCCCTGGCGCAGGTCTGTTCCCAAGCCAAGCGCTTCTCGGAGGCGGAAGCGGCAGCTCGCCAGGCGCTGGCCCTGAGCGTGACGCCGGACGACCAGGAATATCCGCAGTTCCTGCTCGGCTCGATCTACGAACGGCAGAAGAAGTACGAGTTGGCGGAAGAGCAGTTCAAGAAGGTGCTGGCGGTCAATCCGCTGAACGCCGCCGCCGCCAACTATCTGGGCTACATGCTCGCGGACCGGGGCGTGCGCCTCGAGGAGTCGGTGAGATACATCCAGAAGGCGCTCGAGCTCGAGCCCAACAACGGCGCTTACCTGGACAGCCTGGGATGGGCGTATTTCAAGATGAAGCGCCTGGACCTGGCGGAGTCCCACTTGGAGAAAGCGGCGCGCCTGATTTCGAGCGATCCGACTATCCAGGAGCATCTGGGCCATCTCTATTTGCAGCTGGGCAAGGGGCGGCAGGCCCAGGAGGCCTGGGAACGCGCGCTCAAAGAGTGGCCCACCGCCGTGAGCAGCGACTTCGACGCCGAGCAGGCGGCCACGCTCCAAAAGCAGCTCGACGAACTCAAGCTTCATCTGGTCAAAGAGAAATCCGCTCAGCACTGAGAGGGCTCGTTTCGGGGAGCCTTTCGACGGCGCGCTTCCTTTCGCGGCTACCTTGAAATCAAGCATCCGAGTCCGCGCGTTTGCCAAGGTCAATCTGGGCCTGAAGATTGTCGGGAAACGGCCCGACGGCTACCACGAAATCCGCACCGTCTTTCAAACCGTGGCGCTGCACGACCGTCTAAAGATTTCTCTCTCCCGGCGGCGCGGGGGGATCGTTGTCGAGTGCGACGCCCCGACGATTCCCGTGGGGCGGAACAACCTGGTCTATCGGGCCGGCGAACTCTGGAAGCGGGCACGAGGATTCCGGGGCGAGATTCGCGTCCAACTGGAGAAGCGAATTCCCGCCGGCTCGGGACTGGGAGGCGCCAGCAGCGACGCCGCAGCCACGCTTCTCGGCCTGGAACGCCTGACCGGCGACCGCGCGGAGCCAGCCGAACGATTCCGGCTGGCAGCACGCCTCGGTTCCGACGTCCCATTTTTCCTCTGGGGAGGGCGGGCCCTGGCCATCGGCCGCGGTGAGGAGGTCTATCCGCTTCCGGATCTTCCGCGCCGGCGGTGCCTGGTCGTGTTCCCTGGCTTCAGTGTTTCGACAGCGGAGGCCTACCGCGAGGCGGGACGCAATGCGAACCGGCGATTGACAAAATCTCGCCCAGGCCCTAGCATGAATGTTCTGGGCGCGCGGCCACCATTTCCCCTGGAGAACGGGGAACCGGCCGAAAACGACTTTGAGCGAATCGTTTTCGCAAGGTGGCCAGAGCTGGCACGGTTGAAACGCCAGCTCATCCGGGCCGGAGCCGAAAGAGCCTCCCTGACGGGCAGCGGCTCAGCCGTCTTTGCCCTTTTTGACTCCGCCCCACAACTGCTTGGTGCCACGCAGTTCGTCCCTGCGGGGTGGCAGACGTTCCGGACGCGAACCCTTCTGCGGCGTGAGTATCGACGCCTGCTGTTTGCAAGCGGTGAAAAGTGACGGGAGCGGCCAATTTACTGCCTTTGACTTGTCACTTGTCACTGCTCTCCTGCTGGGAGGTCGTCCAGTGGTAGGACACATGCCTTTGGAGCATGGAACCCTGGTTCGAATCCAGGCCTCCCAGCCACAAACCTGGGAGATTGAACCCCGGATGGTGAGGGCGCGACGATGATGGAGAGGAACCGGCACCCGCTCAGGATATTCTCCGGTAATGCTCACCCGGCGCTGGCCCGGGAGATCTGCGAGTCTCTGGGCGTGCCCCTGGGCCAGGCCTTCGTGGGACGCTTTCCGGACGGTGAGGTTCGGATACAAATCCAGGAGAACGTGCGGGGCGCAGATGTCTTTGTGATCCAGCCGACCTGCCGCCCGGTGAACGACAACTTGATGGAACTCCTGATCATGCTGGACGCGTTTCGGCGTGCCTCCGCCGAGCGGATCACCGCCGTGATACCGTATTACGGCTACGCGCGGCAGGATCGGAAGGACCGGCCGCGGGTTCCCATTTCCTCCAAGCTGGTGGCGGACCTGTTGACTTCCGCCGGGGCCGACCGCGTCCTTTCGCTGGATCTGCACGCCGGTCAGATTCAAGGCTATTTCAACATTCCTGTGGACCACCTCTATGCCACGCCGGTGACCGTGGACTACTTCCGCAAGCTCAAGCTCCGAAACTTGGTGGTGGTTTCTCCCGATACGGGCGGTGTGGAGCGGGCGCGGGCCTTCGCCAAGAGATTGAGGGCGCCCCTGGCGATCATCGACAAGCGGCGGGAAGACGCCCGCGTGGTCGAAATGATGAACGTCATCGGCGATGTCTCCGGAAAGACCTGTCTCATCATCGATGACATGATCGACACCGCAGGAACGCTGCTGCGGGGTGCGAAAGCCTTGCTCGATAAGGGGGCCGAGAAGGTTTACGCCTGCTGCACCCATGGAGTCTTCGCCGGCGACGCCATCAGCAAGATTCGCGCGTCGCGCCTGGAGCAGCTGGTGACCACCAATTCCATCCCGCTCTCGCCCGAGGGCGAGAAATGCGCCCGCATCAAGGTTTTGAGTGTGGCCAAGCTGCTGGCCGAGGCCATCCGCTCCATCCATGAGGAGACTTCGGTGAGCAAGCTGTTTATCTGAGCCGAGGATGGAGGACTTTTCCAGGCTGGCAGCGACCAAGGTTTTGAGGAGTGAGAACGTATGACCCAGGTTTTGAACGTTGAGGCTGAGCCGCGCGAAGATTTCGGCAAGAACACTGCCCGGCGGCTGCGGCATGCGGGCCGCATTCCCGCCGTGGTGTACGGGGGCGGCGGACCCTCCATCCCCATCGTGGTTGACCCGCGGAAGATTTCGGAGATCCTCCGCTCTGAGTCCGGCCACAATGCCATCTTCACGCTGGACATCCGGGGCAAAGCGCCGGCGCGGGTGATGCTGCGCGATTGGCAAGTGGACCCGGTCCACGGGGACCTGCTGCATGTGGACATGGTGCGGGTGGCGCGGGACACCCGGTTGAAGCTCAAGGTTCCCGTCCACATCACGGGCGAGGCCAAGGGCGTAAAGGTGCAGGGTGGCATTTTCGAATTCGTCCTGCGGGAGCTCGAGGTTGAATGTCTCCCCGAGGATATCCCGGACCATATCACCGCGGAGGTGACCGAGTTGACGATCGGGCGCAACCTGCGCGTGGCGGACCTGCCCGTCGGGGAGAAGGTCAAAGTCCTGACCGATCCGGGGCGCGTGGTGGCGCACGTCGTGGCGCTGAGAGCGGAAGAGGAGAAGCCCGCGGCCGAGGTCGTCGAGGCTGCGCCGGCCGAACCCGAAGTGATCCGCAAGGGCGGGGCGGAGGAAGAGGGCGAAGAGGAAGCCGCCAAAGGCAGGAAAGAGAAAGAGTCATAAGGTGCCCAGCGGCGGGCCGGCTTTCGGCGCGGGGGAAGGGACGGCGTGAAGCTCATTGTCGGTCTCGGCAACCCCGGCTACGAGTACTACCTGACGCCGCACAACCTGGGGTTCATGGCGGTGGATCGGTTGGCGGAAAGCTGCGGCGTGGAGATTTCGCGCCGTGAGGCCCAGGCGCTGACAGCGTCCACGGAACTGGAAGGACAGCCGGTCGTCCTGGCCAAGCCCCAAACGTTCATGAACTTGAGCGGCATGGCGGTGGCCCGGCTGCTCGCGCGCTACGAGTTGCCGGTCGGGGATCTGATAGTCCTGGTGGATGACGTGGAATTGCCCTTTGGGTCGCTGCGCGTCCGGCCACGCGGGAGCGCCGGCAGCCATAACGGTTTGAAGTCCATCATCGGCGCGCTGGAATCGGACCGGTTCGGACGCGTGCGGATGGGGGTGCAACCTGAACCCCCGGTCGAGGATCTGGTTTCCTACGTGCTGGGCCCATTTCGCAGGGCGGACCTGGAAGTGGTGGCCGAGATGGTTGACCAGTCGAGCGAGGCGGTGAGGATCATTTTAAAAGAAGGTATATCCAGGGCGATGAACCGCTACAACCGGCGGATTCCTTCGCCGCGATGATGAGGTTCCATGCGTAAATACGAGATCATTTTTGTGGTCAAGCCCGATATTCCCGAGGAGGAGCTGGACAAGCTTATCACCCAGATGGAAGGCGTGGTGACGGGCACGGGCGGAAAACTGGAAAAGACCGAGAAGATGGGACGCCGCCGGCTCGCCTACCGCATCGGGGGCCATCGCGAAGGCTTCTATGTCCTCTTCTCCCTGGAGGGGAAGGGAGACACGGTGAAGGAATTTGAGCGACGCCTGAAGGTGACCGACTCGGTGATCAAGTTTCTCACCGTGCGCGTGGACGAGGAATTGAAGCGCGCGGAGAAATTCAAGGTGCAGCGGGCCAAGCAGGAAGCCCGGCGGCCCCGCGCCAAGCCTCCGGCCGCGCCAGCTGCGCCGGAAGCAGCGCAAGGATGAAGGAGTGAAGGCATGGTAGAAATGAAAGCGAGTGCCAGTCCGGCGGAGCGCAGCGGCAAGAGAGAATCCGCCGCGCCGACAGGCCGGAAGCAGTACTTTCGCCGCCGCAAGGTGTGCAAGTTCTGCACCGAGAAGATCGATGTGATTGATTTCAAGGACGTGAAGTTGATCGGCCAGTTCGTCTCGGAACGGGGCAAGATCCTGCCCCGGCGGCTTACTGGCACGTGCTCGGTGCACCAGCGCGCGCTGACCGTGGCCATCAAGCGCGCTCGGAACATCGCCCTGTTGCCTTTCGCGGCGGCGTTCTAGCGGGTCGGCGCGCTGGCCGACAGTGAGGGCGGAGCGCGGCGTCGGGCAAGGGCTGAGTGCCACGGGGCGCGGCACACAATAATTGCCGTTAGGGAGTTTGGAAATGGAAGTTATTCTCTTGCAGGATGTTGACAAGCTGGGTACTCGAGGGCAGATCGTGAATGTGGCCGACGGTTACGGCCGCAATTACCTGCTGCCGAAAAAAATGGCCGCCAAGGCCACACCCCAGAGCCGGAAATGGGTGGAGCAACAGCGGGTGAGATTCCTGAAGCTGGCCGCGCGGGAGAAGGCGGAGGCAGAGGAGCTGGCCAACCTGCTCGCGGACGTTACCCTGATGTTCTCGCGCAAGGCTGGCGAGCAGGCCCAACTGTTTGGTTCGGTCACGGCCATGGACGTGGCTGAGGGACTCGCCGCCAAAGGCTTCAAGATCGACAAGCGCAAGATCCAGCTCGATCCGCCTTTGAAGCTCCTGGGCGAATACGATGTCTTAATCCGACTCCACCGCGACGTAACCGCGAGCATCAAGGTGAAGGTGGAGCCCGAGGCGGAAGCACCGGCGACTCAGTAACGCGCCCCCTCCGCAATTCCGTCGCGCCATTGCCCCTTGACGCTGGCGACGACCTTATAGACGCGCCGCCTCACTGCTGCCTTCCTGGACTTTGTTTCCTGAATCGCGAAACCTATCACCTGTGTCCTACTCTTCCCACCGTGCGGAGAGTTTTCCACCGGCTTTCACAGGTTTTTTGCGTTTTCTACAGGAATTCCACAGCGGCGACCAACATTTGACTTGCGGAAGCGACGCAAATAAGATGATTATCCAGGCACTATGCCCACCACGAGCGCCGTCAGCGAACGAGCTTTTCCCCACAACCTGGAGGCCGAATGCGCCGTGCTGGGTTCCATCCTCCTGGACAACGGGGCGCTGAATGTCGCCTTGGAAACCGTCAGCAAGGACGACTTCTTCTCCGAGGCCCATCGCGTCACCTTCGAGAAGATGCTGGAGATTTCCGAGAAAAGCCGCACCATCGACCTGGTGACCCTTTGCGAAGAGCTTTCGAAGGAAGGGCTGCTGGAGAAAGTGGGCGGGGCCGGCTACCTGGCGGCGCTCACGGACGGCGTGCCGGTGGGCACCTCCGCCAGTGTCGCGGAGTATTCGCGCATCGTCAAGGAGAAGTCGCTGGTCCGGCGTCTCATCAACGCCTCCAACAACGTCATCTCCCGCTGCCTGGAGGCCACGGACGATCCCGAAACCTTGATCGACTTGGCACAAAGCCAGATCTTCGAAATCGCCGAGCAGAAGGTGAAGTCTGGATTCCTGGGTGTGCGGGACATCGTCAAGTCGAGCTTCGGCACCATCGACGTGCTCTTCGACCGCGGCCAGCGGGTGACGGGCGTCGAAACCGGTTTCGTGGATCTCGACAACCTCACCTCGGGGCTTCAGCCCGGCGAGCTGATTATCGTCGCCTCCCGACCCTCCCTGGGGAAGACGGCCCTGGCCCTCAACATTGCGGCGAATGCCGCCAAGAACGGGAGCGTGGTCGGGGTGTTTTCGCTGGAGATGAGCAAGGAATCGCTCCTCATCCGGTTGCTCTGCTCCGAGGCGCGCATCGACAGCCACAAGCTGCGCACGGGATTCTCCAGCCGCGAGGACTGGACCAAGATGACGCAGGCGCTGGGCCGGCTGGCGGAGGCGCCCCTGTTCATTGACGACACTCCTGCCCTGAGCATCATGCAGATCCGGGCCAAAGCCCGCCGCCTGAAAGCGGAGAAGGGACTTGACCTCGTGATCGTGGATTACCTGCAACTGGTGACCGGGCACGGCCGCTTCGAGAACCGCACCCAGGAAGTGTCTTTCATTTCCCGCAGTCTCAAGAGCATTGCCAAGGAGCTGCACGTGCCGGTGTTGGCGCTCTCGCAATTGAGCCGCGCCCCCGAGCAGCGGCCCGGACAGCGCCCGATCCTTTCCGACCTGCGCGAGTCCGGCTCCATCGAGCAGGACGCAGATGTGGTGATCTTCATCTTCCGCGAGAAGCGAACGGCGGAAGAGGCTGAGACCGAGATGGACCGGCACGGCGTCGAAACCAGGCTCATCATCGGCAAGCAGCGCAACGGCCCGACCGGCGAAGTGCCGGTGGTCTTCCAGAGGGTTTACGTCCGCTTTGAGAATATCGCGCGCGAGCCAGCCCCAGAGCCAGAGCCACTGGCTTGATGGGTTCCCTTGGTCGATGAGGTCCGCCTGCCTTGACTGCCTTTTGGGGCGTAGCGGAAGAGCCCGTAGCGAGATCCAGTGAACAGCCACGCTGCCAAACTCCTGCGTCCTACCTGGGTTGAAATCTCCCTCTCCAAGCTGCGGCGGAACTGCGCCCGAGTCCGGGCGCTCGCCGGCTCGCGCCAGGTCATGGCGGTGGTGAAAGCCGACGCGTACGGGCACGGCGCTGTACCGGTGGCGAAGTGCCTGGCTGGCTGCGGTGTGGACTGGTTCGGCGTGGCCACCGTCGAGGAAGCCCTGGAGTTGCGCGAGGCGGGCATCACCCAGCCCATCCTGCTGCTCGGCGGGCTTTACATGAGCGACCCGGCGCACCTGGTCGAATACCGCCTGACCCCTTCGGTCTCTTCTACGGCCCGCCTCGATACTTACGCCCAGTGCGCGCGCCGCTCTGGCCAGTCCATCGAGTTTCATCTCAAGGTGGATACGGGCATGGGCCGGTTGGGATTGCCGCCGGACCGCCTGGCGTCGTTCGTGCGCCACTACCGCGAGCTGGAAGGCCTGCGGCTGACGGGGTTCTTCACCCACCTGGCCTCGGCGGAAGATATGGTGGCCGCGCAGACCGAAGTGCAAGCCGGCTGCTTTCGCCAAGCGCTCGGCGAATTGCGCAGCGCCGGAATCGCCCCGGAGTGGGTGCATGTCTCGAACAGCGCCGCGCTGCTGGCCGGGCTCGACTTCCCGGAGAACCTCGTGCGCGTGGGTGCGCTGCTGTTCGGATACTGCCTGCCGCTCGTCACGCCGCCGGGCCGCGAAACACGAGAAGTCGAGGCCTTCGAACCTGTCCTCACGTTCAAGTCGCGCGTCGTCTTCCTCAAGGACGTAGCGAGCGGCACGCCCTTGGGTTACGGCGCCGCCTTCCACACGCGCCGCCCGTCGCGCATCGCCACCGTGCCGGTAGGCTTCGCCGACGGCTTGACCCGAAGTCTCTCCAATCGCGGTCGCACGATCGTTCGCGACCGCTACGCGCGTATTGCCGGCAACATCAGCATGGACCTGACACTGCTCGACGTCACCGACATCCCGGGGGTGGACATCGGCGATGAAGTAATTCTGCTCGGCACGACCCCGCACGGTTCGATCACCGCACTTGAAATCGCCCAGGAGCTCGGAACCGTTCCCTACGAAGTCCTCTGCTCCATCGGCAAACGCGTCCCGCGCATTTATGTGGAGTGAGAGCCTGGGAAGGGTAGGCCTTCACGCTCAGCCCGCGGGAGCACTGTGACCATGCTCCCCTGCGAATAGCTCCGGAAAGACCTTGCGGTAGATGGCCATGCCGAGCGCGACGTGCATGCCGAGCGCGTCGAGAGCGCGGATTTCCTCCTCCGTGGTGATGCCGCCCGCAGCGGTAATGGGGAGGCTAGTCAAGGCCCGCAATTGGCGAAACCACTCGAGGTCCGTCCCCTGGAGTTTCCCTTCCGCGTCGATGTAGGTGCAGAGGAATTCTGAGCAATAAGGCTCGAGTTGCGGCAGCGCGTCGCTGGAGGTGAGTGGCAGGACTGTACGCCAGCCGTGGATGGCGACGTGGTCGCCCAGGCAATCCACGGCGACCATAAGTTTCTCGCGGGGGATAGCCGCCGCGAGGGAACGCAGGAAGTCGTGGTTGATGCCCTGGACGGTGAAGGCCGAGCTGCCCACGATAACCTTGTGGGCCCCATCGCTCACCACTTCGAGCGCGCGTTCGACGCTGCGGATGCCGCCGCCCACGCGACAGGTTCTTCGCTGGCAGAGCTTGCGGACGATGTCGGCGTTTCCCGCGCTTCCGCGCCCCAGGGCGGCGTCAAGATCAATCACCTGGATTTCCGGGAACTCGGCGAACTTCTCGAGCACGGCGAGCGGGTCGGGCAGCTCCAGAGCTTTGTCACGGCCCTGGACCAGTTGAACCACCTTGCGCCCCATCAAGTCGATGCAGGGGATGATCATCGAAAAACACTCGTCAGTTGTCAGTGGTCAGTAGTCCGTTGTACCTTGTCAATCAGGAGTCCCGGCCTCCTGACAACGGACAAGGGACTACGGACCACTGACGATTCTCACTGGAACGCCGCGCGCGCGCAGATATTCCTTCAGGCTGCGGATGGAGTGCGTCTCAAAATGAAAGATGGAAGCGGCCAGGGCCGCGTCCGCTGCGCCGCGCAAAAAGACTTCCGCGAAATGCTCCGGGCCGCCGGCGCCACCCGAGGCGATCACCGGGATGGGCACGGCCCGCGAGATCGTGGCCGTGAGCTCACAATCGAAGCCCGCCTGCGTGCCGTCCGCGTCCATCGAGGTCAGCAGGATTTCGCCCGCGCCGAGCGTTGC
>CAZBWJ010000014.1:12782-32574 GCA_964495535.1 uncultured Acidobacteriota bacterium
CGCGCGTCGATGGCCACCACCACGGCCTGACTGCCGAAGCGCCCGGCGAGCTCTGAAATCAATTCGGGCGTCTCGACGGCCGCGGTGTTGATGGCGACCTTGTCGGCGCCGGCGGAAAGCAGCCGGCGGGCGTCGTCGAGGGTGCGCACGCCGCCGCCCACCGTGAGCGGGATGAAGAGCTTTCGCGCCACGCGGTTCACCGTATCCATCAGAGTGGCGCGGCCCTCGCGCGAGGCGGAAATGTCGAGCATCACCAGTTCGTCGGCGCCCTCGCGGTTGTAAGCCTCGGCCAATTCCCCGGGGTCACCGGCATCGCGCAGGTCCACGAAACGGACGCCCTTGACCACGCGGCCGTCCTTGCAGTCCAGACACGGGATGATGCGCTTCGCCAGCATGTAACTTGCTAAACGCCCTTTCTTAGCTGCCCCTCAGGTGCTGGGTGCTAGGTGCTGGGTGCTGGGGACGGCTGGTTCTTCCCTTCCAATGCACGCATCAGTGCGTGAAGCATCCGGCCGACTTGCTCCGCCTTCTGTAGGATTTCCTTAGCAGAGCGCTCCGGCAGGAGGTTCAGACGCTGCGACAACTCGATTTGAGTTTCCAGTTCTGATTGAGACCCGAGGGCAATGGAGAGGTGGTTCAAATAGGCCTGCAGAGTTCGCCGGCTGTGACCTTCTGCTATGTTGGAGGCGATAGAAACGGCAGCTCGCCGAATCTGGCTTGCCAGCCCATACGTCTCTCGTGTAGGGAACTTGGCGGTCTCCTCGTAGCACATCTCGGCCAGCTCCATGGCTTGCCGCCATACCTCCAAATCACGATATGACCGTATCTTCTGCGTAGCGCGCATTTTCGGCTCCTAGCACCCAGCCCCTAGCACCTTTCATGACCGCAGCAGGAAATTTCTAAGGACCCTCAGCCCCACATCCGCCGACTTCTCGGGATGAAACTGCACCGCCCAGACGTTCTCCTTTTCGATGGCGGCGGCGTAGGTCTCGCCGTATTCGGTAACGGCCACGGTTTCTTCGGTCACAGGTCCGTAATACGAGTGGCAGTAATAGGCGAAGCTGCCCTCGAGAACGCCCTGGAAAAGGCCTGTCTCCCGCAGCATTTGAATCTGGTTCCAGCCGACCTGCGGGACCTTCGAGACGGCTTGGAAGCGTTTCACCCGACCCGCGACAAGAGCCAGGCCGGGAATTTCCGGGGCCTCGTCGCTTCCCTCGTAGAGCGCCTGGAGACCCAGGCAGATCCCGAGATAAGGTTTTCCCGCGGCGAGCTTCTGGCGCAGAGACTCGAGCAGGTGGCGTTCTTCCAGAGCCTTCATCATCGCGCCGAAGTGCCCCTGGCCGGGCAAGATGATCTTCTCCGCGTCATTGAGCAACTCGGGGCGGGCGATGGGCTGGGCGGGGTACCCGAGGTACTGCACCGCCTTGAGGACCGAGCCGACGTTGCCGGCGCCGTAATCCAGCAACGCAATCATAGAAGTCCCTTCGTCGAAGGGAGTTGCCGTTTCAGGCGCACATCGCGCGAGCAGGCTACAGCGAGGGCGCGCGCGAACGCCTTGAACAGCGCCTCCACGGCATGATGGCTGGAGCGGCCGTAGGCGACTTTCAGGTGGATGTTGGCCGCGGCGGCCGTGGCAAAAGCGTGAAAGAAGTCCTCCAACAGTTCCACTTGGAGGTCGCCGACGCGGCGCGCCTTGATGGACGTTTTCATCACCAGGTACGGGCGCCCGCCCAAGTCAATCGCGGCCAGGGCCAGGGTGTCGTCCATGGGCATGACGAAGTAGCCGGCGCGGTTGATGCCTCGCTTCGACCCGAGCGCCTGCCGCACCGCCTGCCCCAGCACCAGGCCGACGTCTTCGACGGTGTGGTGCTGATCAACGTCCAGGTCGCCGCGCGCCTCCAGCTCCAGGTTGAAGCCGCTGTGCCGGGCGAAAAGCTCCAGCATGTGGTCGAGAAACCGAACCCCCGTGGAAATCGTGTAGCAGCCGTGGCCATCCAGGGTGAGACGAACGCGGATGTCGGTCTCCCTGGTCTTGCGGTGCAAGCGTGCCGCGCGCGCTTTCATGCGAACCATCCTGTCGCGGAAAATGTCGCGAAGCGGCTCCAATCCTTCCTGCCGTCTCGCGCCTCGATCAGACCGCGCATCGGGCCGAGCGCTTTGATTAGGCGCCGGGTCTGCGCGGTGGAGCCGACCGTAAAGCGCAGGAATCCTCGCCAGCGAGGATCGTAGTTCCAGTCCCGCACGAGGATGCCTTGGGCCCGCAGTCGCCGGGCGATTTCGGGAGCGTGCCGGCCCAGCCGCGTCAAGACGAAATTCGCGGCGCTGGGGACATAGGCAATCTCTTGCGCCTCGAACCAGCGGCAAAGCTCCGACCGGTTGACGCGCACCTCCTCCGCGTATCGGCGCGCGTAACTCGCTTGGTTGATTGCCGCCAGCGCGCCCACGAGCGCGAGGCTGTTGACCGGAAACGGATTCTGTCCGCGCCGCAGGTCATCGGCGAGCTTTGCATTGGTGAGAATGCATCCCAGTCTGAGCGCGGCCAGGCCGAAAGCCTTGGAAAAAGTGCGCGTCACGATCAGGTTCGGGTATTTCCGGATCCAGGGGAGAACCGTCTGGCCGGAAAACTCGTAGTAGGCTTCATCCACCACGAAGAGGGTGTTCGGTGCCGCCTCGAGCATCCGCTGCAGATCGCGCTTGGGGATCATCGTTCCCGTCGGGTTGTTGGGATTCGCCAAAGCCACCCAGCGGACTTTCTTCTTCAGGACTTTCAGAGCATTTCGCAGCGGGAGCCGGAAACTCTTATCGTAATAAATGCGTTCCACTCGTCCCCCGGCGACTTCGTGGAAAAACTGGTAGACGGGAAACGTGGGCGCGGGGACGAGGAGCAAATCTCCGGGTTCTACAAAGGTTTCGCAAATGACTTTGATGGCATCGTCAGTCCCGTTGGTGAGCACCAGTTCCTCAGGCTTGACGCCGAAGAACTTGGCTAGCCTCCTGCGACCCTCCTCGTATTCCGGGTAGCAGGAAAGGCGGTCGGCGCTCAGCGCCCGCCGCAAGGCACGAACCACCTCCGGCGCACAGCCCACGGTGTTCTCATTGAAGTCGAGCCGCATCCTTCCGCTCCGACCCTCCAGCGGCGGGCGATATTTCTTCAGACGTTCAAACGATTTGCGAGGCCGAACCATGTCGCATAGCCCTCGTTTCGCTTCTGCTGAGACGGCCCGATGCGCCGTCTCTCCGGCGGTCACAGACCACCGCTACCGCCGGAATCTCGTTTCTACCGAGTAGGCATGAGCTTTCAGTCCTTCGGCATTCGCCAGGGTCACGATGGCGCGCCGCAGCCGCGCGAGACCGCTGCGGCTGAGGTGCTGCACGGAGATGGTTTTGACAAAATCCGCGGCGCTCAGCCCACCACGCAGACGTGCCGCGCCGCCGGTGGGCAGGATGTGATTCGTTCCGGAAGCGTAGTCGCCCGCGGCGACCGGGCTGTAACCGCCGAGGAAGATCGAACCCGCGGACTGGATCCGCTCAAGCAGTCCGCTGGCGGCATCCAGCAGCGTCAAATGCTCGGGCGCGAGCGTGCTCGCGAGTTCTGCGGCTTCCGTCAAGTCCCGAGTCAGGATAATAGCTCCCTGCCGCGCCAGAGCCTTTTCCGCCACCGGCAGGCGGAGTTCGGCGAGAATCTCCTCGACCGACGCCTGGACCTGGAGCGCGAGCCGGCGCGACGGCGTGATGAGGATGGCCACGGCGTCCGGGTCGTGCTCAGCCTGCGCCACGAGGTCCGCCGCGATCCACCGGGGGTTTCCGCGGGAGCCGACGACTACCAGTTCGCTTGGCCCGGCGACGAAGTCAATTCCACACTCGCCGGCCACCAGTTTCTTCGCCGCGGCGACGTAACGGTTCCCAGGTCCCACTATCTTGTCCGCGCGCGGAACGCTCTGGGTGCCGAAAGCGAAAGCAGCAATTGCCTGGGCACCGCCCAGGCGGAAGATTCTTCTGACTCCCAAAGAATCGGCGGCTACCAGGATTGCCGGTGCAGGCCGCGGTGAGGTGATAATGACTTCCGGCACGCCTGCCACCTGCGCGGGAATGACACTCATCAGGACAGTTGAGGGCAAGGGGAATCGTCCGCCCGGAACGTAGCACGCGACACGCTCCAGCGGCCGAACAATCTGCCCAACCTTTACGCCAGCACCATCTGCGGCCCGCCACGCCCGGGGCAGTTGGTGGCGAGCCGAAGCTCGTATATTTCTGGCGGCGAGACGCAGCGCCGCGATGAAACTGCGCGGAACCTCCCGGTAGGCGGAGCGGACTTCTTCCTGACTGACCGTGAAGCCTTCTCTGCGGAGGTCGACGCGGTCGAGCTGCCTCGTGTAGCGGATGAGCGCGCGATCGCCTTCCCGCCGCACGTCATACAGGATGCGCCGCGCCACGCGCTCGGCCTCCGCCAAGCTGGTCTGCCGGGCACGTTCAAGCCGGGCCAACGCAACCTTATCCGTACTTCTGATAGTTCGGAGCATGAGTCTCTAAAGGCCGAATTATGAATTGTGAATGCTGATGTATGAATTACGACTTGTTCGGTGTCCACAATTCAGCATTCACAATTCATAATCCATCATTCAGATCACGATTTTGTTCAGCGGATACTCCACGATTCCCTGCGCGTTGGCTGCTTTCAGGCGTGGAATGATTTCCCGCACCGTCTTCTCTTCGATCACTGTATTTACGGCCACCCACTCGGGGTCGCTCAAGTTCGAGATCGTGGGACGCTTCAAGGCCGGCAGAACCGCCAGCACGTTTTCCAGGTCCACGCGCCGGACGTTCAGCATCAGGCCGACCTTGCCGGAAGCCTCGATGGCGCCCTTCAGCAGCATTACCACCGTTTCCATTTTCTGGCGCTTCCAGGCGTCTTCCCAGGCGCTGGCGTTGGCGATGAACTTGGTATTGGACTCCAGCACCGTCTCGACAATGCGCAGGCCGTTGGCGCGCAGCGAGGAGCCGGTCTCGGTGACTTCCACGATGGCGTCGGCCAGCACCGGAGGCTTCACCTCTGTAGCGCCCCAGGAGAATTCCACCTTGGCCTTCACCGCGTTTCGCGCCAAGTAGCGTTCCGTCACCCTCACTAACTCAGTGGCGATGATCTTTCCCTGGAGATCTTTCACGCTCTGGCAGGGAGCCTTTTCCGGCACTGCCAGGACCCAGCGCACCTTGCCGAAGGTCTGCTTGGCATAGACCAGGTCGGCGACCTCGATAACACTGGCCTCGTTTTCGAGAATCCAATCCTTTCCTGTCAGGCCGGCGTCGAGGATGCCGTCCTCAACATAGCGCGCCATTTCCTGAGCGCGAATCAGCATGCACTCGATTTCCTCATCGTCGATGCCCGGGAAATAAGATCGGGGATTCACCGTGATCTCGTACCCGGCACGGCGGAAGAGTTCGAGCGTCGCGTCTTGCAGACTTCCCTTGGGCAATCCCAACTTCAACTTCATGTTTGGTTCTCCTGTGCGGCGTCCCCGTAGACTTCGGCAGGGTCGAACTCGCGGGGGAGAATGATCTCCTCGCCCTGCGCCGTGAGTTTGCGGAAAAAACACGACTTGTAGCCCCTGTGGCAGCATCCTGGTCCGGTCAGGTCAGCCTGGATAAGCAACGCGTCGTGGTCGCAATCCACGCGGATCTCGCGCACCCGCAGCCGGTGGCCGGAGGTTTCACCTTTGGTCCAGAGCTTCTGCCGGCTGCGGCTGAAGAATGTCACATAGCCCGAACTGAGGGTCTGCCGGTAGGCAGCGTCGTTCATGTAGCCCAGCATGAGCACCTTGCCACTGTGCCGGTCTTGAATGATCGCCGGCAGCAACGCATCCTGGAATTTCAGCTCCATGCGTTTGCGCCTCCTCGCGCCCAAAATGAATAAGCCCGCTGAGCTATCTTGTCAGCGGGCCATCTTCTCGTCCGGCTTTGAGTGCGATTCAGACGGCCGCCCGCTGACACGTCCCCCCAAAGCTAAAATGGTGGTGATGATGTGCCAGCGCGCGTACCATACCCAGGAATCGAAGATTACACTGCCATGACCGGAATGTCAATAGGCGTTTCGCCGTGGCGCGAAGCCTTGACCACCGCCGGAGCTTGCCCTGATGGGCCCTGGCCGAGGCACCGACAAAGGCTGCACCTAGTGCCGTTCCAACTCGATCCGCTGAGTCCCGTTCGAACTTTATTCGCGCGATCGTTGTATCTCATTAAACGGCCCCGGACGGTTGGAACGGAAGCAGTCGCTGTGTTGACGCCCTTGCATAGCCCCTGGGTGTATCGCTCCTGGAAACAGCTCCAAATGGTTGGAACGGCACTAGGCCACGTAGCGAAGGCCGTACAGCCAGCGCGTGCCGTCGAACAAAGTCACCCGGCGCCTCACCTCGGCCCGTTGCTCGGGGTCCTGGCTTCCCTCGGTGTAAGGACACGCAACCCCTACGATCTCCCCCACGGCCAGCTTTAAGGACAGGCAGACCGCCAAGCCCCCTTTGGAGACATTCTCGGTCTTAGCGAGCTCCCGTTCCCCTGTGTGAGTGCGGACCAGAACCGGGAGCTTCACGGGCACCCGCCTGTGCGCGCGTTTCTCGACTTGCCCTCTCGGTTCCTCGGCTGGGGGCGAGGGAACCACCGGCTCTGAAGGAGGTGCAGGAACCGCCGGCTCCGCCGGGGGCGGAGGCGGGGGAGAGCGCTCCACGTCGGCGTAAGTCCAGGAGGAGAACTGACCACACTGGTCGCAGAGGCGTTGTAGGACACCAGTCGCATCCAGGATTTCGACTTCCATCAGCGTGAGGACGCACACCACTTGCTTGCCGCACCCCTGGCAGAACAGCAAGGCGCCGGCGTGCGAGTTCTCGGCGGCGATGGGTGCGGCAAATTCGATGCCCCAGATGTTGCGACCCGGCTCCGTGCACTCCACGCCCCATTCGGCGACTTCACCGCTGTCCAGGCGTGTGGGCCCCACCACCCGAAAGTCGGCTTCGGAAAAGGTCTCCAAGTTGACGATCCGGAGGGTGTCGCCCGAGGCCACCCGGTGCTTCAGGGCAATGCGGGCGCCCGCTCGGTTCAAGGAGACGGTGTGGGTGTCTTCCGTGAAACCTCCTCCGCTGGCGCCAAAGGCGATGACGCGGATAGGGACTTTGAGCAGGAGCCGTTCCGTGCCTCTTCGTTCTGGTTCACTCATCCCAGAGGAGATATCGGCATTTCGGAAAGGTTTGTGAGCCTAGGCGAAGGTTGAAGCCGAGGGGGTAAGGGCCTCTGGGAAGGGAAGATTCCCTGGTGCCGCCAGCTTGGCCGCCCGGGAGCGGGCAGCCAGAAGCGTTCGACCGACCGGTTGGTCGGGAACGCGCAAGTCCTTATTCCTTGCGCCTTTCTTGACAATTGGCACTGGGCGGCTATAATGAAGCGTCTGTGCATTGCTGAGGCCGCGGTGCTGATTACCCTCCAACAGTTGGAGCTTCACCGGATCGTGGTCTCGAAGGCCTACGCTCCTGGAGCCTTGGACTACCGTGGGGCGGAGTTCCGGCAAGTCGCTCCGCTGCAAGTGGACGCGGTGGCGGAGTTGGTGGGGTCGGAAATCCGCATTCGAGGTCACCTCGGGACGCGCCTGAAAACTCCGTGCGACCGCTGCCTGGGACCGGTTGAGATATCTGTCGAGCGCGATTTCGATCTGTTTTATCGGCCGGTGAGGACCATCGCCCGCGAAGAAGAGATGGAGATTCCCGACGACGAACTCGAAGTCGGTTTTTACTCGGGTGAGGGGATTGCGCTGGCCGAGGTGGTGACAGAGCAAGTTATCCTTGCTCTGCCTATGAAGGTAGTTTGCCAGGCAGACTGCTTGGGGCTTTGCCCCACTTGCGGGGCTGATCGAAACCGCGAGGCGTGCCGGTGCCCTGAGCCTCGGGAAGATTCCCCTTTTGCCTCGCTCAAAGGAGAAGGGGCTGGGTGACGGTGGAAGCGGATCCGAAGGTTGCTTCTTCAGTCCAATCTGGCCCGCGGGGCAGGACGAGCCTTGTAATTCGAAGCTGCCGCGGCAGCATTAGAGGCTATTACCTTAGAAAGAAAAGACTTATGGCAAATCCGAAACGACGACATTCCAAGGCGCGGCGGAACCGCCGGCGAGCCCACGACCATCTGGTCCGGGCGTCGTTGGCCGAGTGCCCACACTGCCACGAGCCAAAGCTGCCCCATCAGGCTTGCCCGCACTGCGGTTACTACCGCGGTCGCGAAGTGATTCTGGTGGAAGAATCAGCGTAGGAAGATACAGGTGTGAGGTGCCAGGGGCTAGCGAACCTGGGACCTGTGGGCTGGCGAAGTGAACCCTCTTCGCCTGCCTGGTCTTCGTAACCCGACACCTGGAGCCGGCCCCGGTCATGCGACGAATCGCCGTTGACGCTATGGGAACGGACGCGGCGCCAGCGCCGGAAGTGGAAGGCGCGATCCTAGCGGCGCGGGAGCGGCTGGCTGAAGTTGTGCTGGTCGGCCCCCAGGAGGTGCTCGCGCGCGAGCTGGGGCGCCGGGAGGCGCGTAGGCTGGGCATCGAGGTGGTGCATGCCAGCGAGGCCGTCACCATGGACGATGCGGCGGCGAAGGTGTTTCGACTGAAGCGAGATTCCTCGATCCGCGTGGCAGCCCGCCTGGTCCACGAAGGCAAGGTGGATGGGTTCGTCAGTGCCGGCAACACCGGTGCCGTCATGGCCACCGCGAAGATCACGTTGGGGGCACTCGAGGGCGTCGAGCGGCCGGCGTTGGCGGCGGTTTTCCCGAACTCGAAAGGCACGGCTACGGTTCTGCTCGATGTGGGGGCAAACGTGGATTGCCAACCCCACAACCTCGAGCAGTCCGCCGTGATGGGTGAAATCTACTACCGGGCGATCTTTGGGGTGCAGCGGCCGCGCGTTGGCCTGCTGTCGGTCGGCCAAGAGGAGCACAAAGGCAACGAGTTGGCCCGGCGAAGTTACCATCTTCTTAAGCGGCTTCCTCTGAATTTTGTTGGGAACGTGGAGGGTCGCGACCTTTACAACGGTCGGGTGGATGTCATCGTCGCCGACGGCTTCACGGGCAACGTCGTATTGAAAGCCAGCGAGGGGATTGCGGAGGTGCTCTCGGGCATACTGAGAGATGCGCTTTCCAGCACCCTGAGCGCCAAGGTGGGCTACGTCCTGGCGCGGAAGGCCCTGCGGAACTTCAAAAAGCGGGCGGACTATTCCGAGTACGGCGGGGCGCCCCTGCTGGGGGTGCGAGGGGTTTGCATCATCTGTCACGGCGGGTCGAATGCGAACGCCATCAAGAACGCAATTCGCGTGGCGGCGGAATTCGCCGCAGGGCAGGTGAACGAGAAAATTCAGCGTGAGCTGGCTGGAGCTTCCCTGGGGCGGACCTAGTACCGCTCCAACTATTCGGAGCGGCTGTCCGCGAGCGAATTGGCGAGTCCCGTTCCATCTTCCGGGGTCGGGCACCTTGGAGCGAACCCGGTGAGTTGGAACGGGACGAGCCTTTGTTGGAGGTGCATCGGTTTGATGCATAGGCTCATTAAGTTGGCGCGGCACTAGCGGGCGGTTCTCAGATCGAACCCGAAACCCGAAATCCGCAAATCGAAGCTCGCTGACCAGCCAAGGCCGAATGTCGAGTTTCGATTTTCTGGTTTCAAACTGCGAGTGGGAGTGAACATGGCTTTGGCAGGGATCCTGGGCACGGGGACGGCGCTGCCCGAAAGAGTGCTTACCAATCAGGACTTGGAGAAGATGGTGGATACGTCCGACGAGTGGATCACGACGCGGACGGGCATCAAGGAGCGTCGGCTGGCCGCGCCGCACGAGAACACGTCCATGCTTTGCGTTCAAGCGGCGCGGAAAGCGCTGGACATGGCCGGGATCAAACCGGAGGACCTGGATCTCATCATCTGCGCGACCATTTCGCCCGACATGCCCCTCCCCGCCACGGCTGCGTTCATTCAGCGCGACCTGGGCGCGCGGCCGGTCTGTGCGTTTGATTTAGCTGCCGCCTGCACCGGGTTCCTCTTCGGCATGACCGTGGCTGACCAGTTCATCACAACCGGGAAGGCCAAGTATGCCCTGGTGATCGGAGCCGAGTTGCTTTCGCGTTACGTGGACTACCAGGACCGCGCCACCTGCGTGCTCTTCGGTGATGGAGTGGCGGCGGGCGTGATGGGCCCCGTGTCGCCACCCTCGGGAATCTTGGCGGAAGAGATGCACACGGAAGGCGCCTATTCTGACCATCTCTATATTCCCGCAGGTGGAACCGTGAAGCCTGCGAGCCACAAGACGGTCGAGGGGCGGGAGCACTACATCAAGATGCGCGGCAACGAGCTGTTCAAGGTGGCGGTGCGAGGCATGGAAGAGGTTTCGCGGCGGGTGCTGGAGAAAGCCGGAGTCAGCGCCGAGGAATTGGACCTTTTCATTCCTCACCAGGCCAACCAGCGCATCACCGATGCGGTCCAGGAGCGCCTTGGCATTAGCCCCGAAAAAGTCTATTCCAACATCAGCCGCGTCGGAAACACTTCCTCGGCTTCCATCCCCATCTGCCTGGACGAATGCGTGCGGAGTGGGCGCGTCAAGAAAGGCGACCTCATTCTGATGTCTGCCTTTGGAGCCGGGGTGACCTGGGGCGCGGTGCTGATGCGCTGGTAAGAGAACTGATCCATTGCCTCACTTATCCATTGACTCATTGACCGGGCCCAGGGTTTCTGGCAATGAATCAATGATCCAATGACTCAATGGATCAATTCGTCCGAGGGTTTTCTTGCCCAAGATAGCTTTCCTGTTTGCCGGTCAAGGCTCTCAGTATCCCGGCATGGGCCTGGAACTGGCGGAGGCATTCCCTTGCGCGCGCCGGGTCTTTGAGGAGGCCGACCAAGCGGCGGGTTTTGCCTTGTCGAAGCTGTGCTTTGAGGGTCCGGCAGAGGACCTTCAGCTCACAGCTAACACTCAGCCAGCCATCCTAGCGGTGTCGGTCGCGGCGGCGGAAGTACTGCGCGAAAGAAGCATTCGGGCGGACTACATGGCAGGGCACAGCTTGGGTGAATACTCAGCGCTGGTGGTCGCTGGTGCTCTCCGCTTGGGCGATGCGGTACGGCTCGTGCGCAAGCGCGGACAGTACATGCAGGAAGCGGTACCCGTTGGGCGAGGCGCCATGGCGGCGCTGCTGGGGATGGAAGTGGCGGCAGTGGAGGCGGTTTGCCGGGAGGCGGGCCAAGGCGAGGTCGTCTCACCGGCCAACCTGAACTGCCCGGGTCAGGTGGTGATTGCGGGCGAGGCTGGGGCCGTGGCACGGGCAGTGGAGCTCGCCAAGGCCCGGGGTGCGCGCCGGGCCGTGCTGTTGAACGTAAGTGCACCCTTTCATTGTGCCCTCATGCAGCCTGCCCAGGAGCGCTTGGCGCAGGACTTGGAAGCTGTGGAGATTGCCGACCCGCAGATCCCGCTGGTAAACAACGTGGATGCACAGGTGGTGGGTTCGGCGCTGGCCGTTCGCGACGGCCTGAAGCGGCAGGTGACTGCTGCAGTCCGGTGGGAGGAGTCGATCTGCGTGCTGCGCGCGGAAGGCGTGCAACTCTTCGTGGAAGTGGGTCCGGGGAAGGTGCTTACGGGGCTTCTGAGGCAGATTGATCGCCAGGCCGAAGGTCTGCACGTGGAGGACCTGGCGTCCTTGCAGGAAGTCTTGGCGCGGCTGGCGGCCGGCTGAATCTGGGAGGAACAACCATGAACCTCGAAGGACGAGTAGCCTTGGTGACGGGCGCTGCCCAGGGTATTGGCAGGGCCATCGCGTTGGCGCTGGCGGAAGTCGGGGCAGATGTTGCGGGAGGCGACGTCAAACTCGAGCAACTTCAAGGGGTGGCCAAAGAGATTGAAGCCCTGGGCAGAAAGACGTTGGCGCTCCACCTGGACGTCTCAAGCCCCGATTCGGTGAAAGAGGCGGTGGACAAGACCTTCGAGGTGTTCGGCAAGATCGACATCCTGGTGAATAACGCGGGGATCACCAAAGACAACCTGCTTATGCGCATGAAACCCGAGGACTGGGATCTGGTCCTGCGGGTGAACCTGAACGGCGCCTTCCTTTGCACGCGGGCGGTCTTGCCGGGCATGGTTAAGCAGCGGTACGGGCGCATTCTCAACATCGCTTCTGTCGTGGCCCAGGCCGGAAACCCCGGCCAAGCCAACTACATCGCTTCGAAGGCGGGCATCATTGGCCTGACAAAGGCGGTGGCCTCGGAGGTCGGCAGCCGGAACATCACCGTCAATGCGGTTGCCCCGGGATTCATCGCCACCGCCATGACCGAGAACCTGCCCGAGGCCGCGCGCCAGAGGTTGTTGAGCCTGATACCGCTGGGACGCATGGGCACTGACCGGGACATCGCTTGCGGGGTGCGGTTTCTCGCTTCGGAGGAAGCGAGCTATATCACCGGGCACGTGCTCAATATCAACGGCGGGATGTACATGGCCTAAGAGCAGTGACCAGTGACAAGTGACGAGTGAACAACAACGGCCTTTGAACTTTTGCTTGTCACTTGTCACTCGGCACTAGTCACTGCTCTTGTGCCCTTGAATCTTGCCCGAAGCACAGTTAGAATGGCCGCCCCACCAAATGAGGAGGAGAGACGGATGGCTTCACTTGATGAGAAGGTCAAGCAGATTATTGTGGAGCAGCTCGGTGTTGACGAAGCCGAGGTGACCCCCACGGCGCACTTTATTGACGACCTGGGGGCCGATTCGCTGGATATCGTCGAACTGGTGATGGCGTTCGAAGAGGCGTTTGAGATCGAGATTCCCGACGAGGACGCAGAAAAGATAACCAGGGTCAAAGACGCCATCGACTATATCCAGTCCCACGTGAAAACTCCCAAGAGCTAGCCGCCCGCGCCAGGCCACCACAGGAGGGATGCATCTTGGCACGCAGAGTGGTCGTGACGGGCGTGGGGCTGGTCAGCCCCCTGGGCATCGGCAGGGAAGAAACCTGGAAGGGCGTCCTGGCCGGCAAGAGCGGCGCCGCGCCCATCACGCACTTTGACACCACCGGATTCCCCGTGACCATCGCCGCGGAGGTCAAGGGCTTCGACCCTCTTCTGTACGTGGAGAAGAAAGAAGTGAAGAAGATGGGTCTGTTCATCCAGTTTGCCCTGGCGGCGGCGCAATTTGCCATTGAGCAGGCGGGACTGCAAATCACGCCCGAGATCGCGGACCGAACCGGCGTCTTCATCGGCACCGGGATCGGGGGGTTCGACGTCATCGAACGAGAGCACACCGCCCTGATGCAGGGCGGGCCGCGCAAGATATCTCCCTTCTTCATCCCCGCGGCCATTGCGAACTTGGCCTCCGGGTTTGTTTCCATCCGCTGGGGGGCTAAGGGGCCGAATTCGGCCACTTGCACCGCCTGTTCCTCCGGCGCGCACGCCGTGGGGGACTCCTTCCGGCTGATTCAGCGGGGCGACGCCGAGGTGATGATTTGTGGGGGCGCGGAGGGGGCCATCACGCCCATGGGCGTGGGCGGGTTCGCTTCCATGCGCGCGCTTTCCACGCGCAATGACGAGCCGGAAAAAGCCAGCCGGCCCTTCGACCGCGACCGCGACGGCTTCGTGGTCGGGGAGGGTGCGGGGATCCTGATTCTCGAAGAACTGGGATTTGCTCTGCGGCGTGGCGCTGCCATTTGGGCCGAAGTCGTCGGCTATGGCATGACGGGCGATGCCTTCCACATAACGCAGCCCTCGGAAGACGCTGACGGGGCCGTGCGCGCGATGCGCCTGACACTGGCCGACGCCAACGTCGCCCCCGAGCAGGTGGATTACATCAACGCCCACGGCACCTCGACGCCATACAACGACCGGCTGGAAACTCTGGCCGTCAAGAGGGTGTTCGGAGACCACGCCTACAAGCTGGCCGTTAGCTCTACCAAGTCAATGACCGGTCACCTGCTGGGCGGCGCCGGCGGGCTGGAAGCGGGCTTGTCGGTGCTGGCCATCCGCGACCAGGTTCTGCCGCCGACGATCAACTACCAGAATGCCGACCCGGATTGCGACCTGGATTACGTTCCCAACCAGGCGCGCAAGGCCGTGATCGAGTACGTGCTTTCCAATTCGTTTGGCTTCGGGGGGACTAACGCCGTTCTGCTTTTCAAGCGGTATACGGGTTGAAGGACCTTTCAGCCGTCAGCCTTCAGCTATCAGCCGCGCGTTGGGGGTTGTAGGCCGGGGCTGGCTGCTGATCCCTGACAGCTTCCGACAATGAAAATCATCGTTTGCGTAAAACAGGTCGCTGCCCACGATGCTCCGCTGCGCTTGGACGCGTCGGGCACCTGGATCCAGGAAGCCGACCTCAGCTTCGCCATCAACGAACCGGACCTGTATGCCCTGGAGGAAGCCCTGCGCCTGAAGGAAAAACATGGCGGGGAAGTGGTGGTTTGTTGCCTGGGGCCGGCGCGCGCCCAGTCGGCCATCAAGGAGGCGCTCGCCAAGGGAGCGGACCGCGCTCTGCACCTGGACGATCCGGCCTTTGAGGCCCTCGACGCCTACGGGGTGGCGCGCGCCCTGGCGCGGGCCATCCAGAAAGAGACCCCCGACCTGGTGCTGACCGGCTTGCAGTCCGATGACTACGGCTTTGCGCAGACCGGCGTAGTGCTGGCCGAACTGCTCGGATTGCCGCATTCCACCATCATCATGGAAATCCAGGTCGAGGGGTCCGAGCTCAAGGTGAAGCGGGAACTCGAGGGCGGCTGGTTCCAGTGGATTGAGATGCCCCTGCCCGCGCTGCTCACCATTCAGTTGGGCATCAACAAGCCGCGCTACGCCACGTTGAAAGGGATCATGGGGGCCAAGAACAAACCTGTTCAGAAGTTGACTCTGGCGGGCCTGGGACTGAGTCCGGAGGACCTAGCCCCGCGGCAGAGAGTTTCCAGGGTGTACGTCCCGGCCAAGAAAGGCCAGACCGAGTTCCTCGAAGGCAACCCGAAGGAGATTGCCGCCCGGCTGGTTGACAAGCTCAAGAACGAATCGCGGGTGCTCTAGTGCCGTTCCAACTTGATCCGCCTATGTACTACACCTAGAAAGACTCAAGACTTGGCGGGCACAGGTTAGCCAGGATAAGTTGGAACGGCACTAGCAGCGAAAGGAGTGACGATGTTCATCCATATCTGGAGAATGCGGGCCCGCAAGAAGCGATTTGAAGAGTACGAGAAGTTCGGCCGGCAGGTGACACTGCCGGCGCTCAAGAAGATCGGCGGTTGCTTGGACGCCCA
Organism: uncultured Acidobacteriota bacterium; assembly: GCA_964495535.1. Classification (GTDB taxonomy): domain Bacteria; phylum Acidobacteriota; class Terriglobia; order UBA7540; family UBA7540; genus JALHUF01. The sequence continues at coordinate 28,044 of CAZBWJ010000014.1, forward strand.
TTTCATCCGGGTTCATGAGGCGCGCAAGCCTGAATACCTCTGGCTGGTCTTCTGGCGTGACCAGGCGGCGATCGAGGCGGCGCGGACCAATCCCGTCTGGAAGGAGCAGATCAGGCGATTTGAAGCAGGGAAGTTCTACAAGACCATTCCGCTGGAGTTGGTCTGCGAATCCCTGGCCAGCTTCGCTGGCGTGGGCGTCGAAAAGGCCAAGAAGGCTGAGAGGGCTGAGAAGAGCGAGAAGGCCGAGAAAGCCGAAAGGAGCGAGTCCACCAACAAAGGCTTTGTCGGCCCGACGCCAGAAGGGGAATAGTCCTCGGAAGTATGAAGTCTGAAAGGTGTGGATGCTGAGGCTTGGTAGTGCTTGCATCCTTCAACCTCTACCCTTCAGCCTTCTTTCGAATCATGCCTGACGAAATACTGGTTTTTGCCGAGCATCAGGGCGGAAAACTGACCCGGCCCACGTGGGAAGCGCTCGCTGCCGGCCAGCGCCTCGCGGCGGATCTCGGAGCGCCGCTGGCGGCGACCCTCCTCGGCCACAGCGTTTCCGCCTTGGCGGTGGAACTCGCCGCCGTAGAGCTTCAGGAAGTCTTGCAGGTTGACTCGCCCCTGCTCGCCGACTACACAGCAGATGGATACGCGCGGGCACTTCGCGAGCTGGTTTCCCAACGTCAGCCGCGTTTCATGGTCTTCAGCCATACCTATCAGGTCAGAGACTTTGCACCTAAACTCGCCGCCGCGCTTGACCGCGGCCTGGTGAGCGATTGCCTGGGCTATCGAAGAGAAAGCGGGCGGCTGATTTTCGTGCGCCAGGTTTTCCAGGGGAAGTATTGTGCCGACGTTGAGTTTGTCGGTGACGCGCCCTACCTTGTGTCGTTTCAGGCCGCGGCGTTTCGCGAAGATTCCGTCCGTCGAGGAACCGCCCCCGTCCAGGTCACTTCGGTTCCCACCACGCTTTCTTCCGAAGCCATCCGCACCAAACCCGGCGAGCGTTTTCGCGAGGCGAAGCAGGCGGTGGATTTGACGCAGGCGGAAATCATCGTCGCCGTGGGCCGCGGCATCAAGGCGCTCGAAAACCTGCAACTGGTCAAGAATTTGGCGGAAGTCTTGGGGGCGGAGGTCGGCGCTTCGCGCCCCATTTGCGACAATGGCTGGCTACCGATGGACCGCCAAATCGGCAGCTCGGGGCAGACGGTGGCGCCCAAGCTCTACGTCGCGCTGGGCGTTTCCGGCGCCATCCAGCATCAGGTTGGCATGAAGGGGTCGCGGACGGTGGTGGCCGTCAATAAAGACAAGGAAGCACCCATTTTTGAAGTTGCCACCTACGGGATCATCGGCGACCTCTTCGAAATCGTTCCGCCCTTGATTGCGGAGATCAAGAAAGTCAAGGCTGGTTAAGAGAAGGAAGGCGCAGCTTTGCGGAGCGCCACCTCTGGCACGCCTGCGGCTCCTCTGCTTCGTGCCTATTGCTTACTGCCGACTGCCTTCTGGTCTCTGGGTATCCACACGAAATCCATCCAAACAGATTCAATCAACCGGCAAGCCTGGCAGTCGAACTTATGGATGGCCTGAGCGCGCCCCGTGATGCGGTCGGCCGTCATCGAATCAATCTCGATTTTCGTTTCCAGGTGACAACGGTTGCTCACGCGCTCATTGGACTCGCTCGTCTCGCAGGGCAGGTAGCTGCGCACGGTTCCCACCCACTTCGCTCCCACCCGGCGGGACTCGCTCCGGACGTATCCCCCCACCTGGACCAGAGCCGACGGAAGGTTGACCCACTCGGTGTGAAGGCGATCCTTATCCATCCATACACGGTATTCCCTGCCCGTGGTGGTGGACCTCCAGACCTTGGCCGAGGCCGAGACCGCTTGGGCTGGCTGCTCCTTGCCGGGCGGCTTGGCTTGGTGAGCCTCAAGCCACAGAGCAGTGCTTCCCAGGAACATGATACCGCCTGCCACTATGAGGGGCCGCATTCTCACAGGGTCCTCCGCAAGTTCCGCATCTATTCACCCGTGCCGCGCCATTCTTAGTCTCCCGCTTGTAACCCCTCCGCGCGATATTGTCAATGAAGGGCGACGAATTGCTCGAGGTTCCATGAAAGGGGACGGCTCGACCGGTGCGTCCACGCAGGAGACGGCGGCGCGCTTCCCGTTTCGCGCGCACCTGTGCTACGATTTCAAGGCTGTGAAGAAAAGCCAGCCGGGAGGCTTCGCTGATTCCTTTCTTCGACCAGGGCTTTCAGGCGAGACTCCAAGAGCAACCGAGTGACTGAACAAACCTCACGTCCGCGAATCCTGAGTGGCATGCGCCCCACAGGGAAGCTCCATTTGGGCAACCTGGTCGGCGCGCTCCAGAACTGGATCAAGCTTCAGGACGAGTATGAGAGTTTCCATTTCGTCGCCGACTGGCACATGCTGACCACCGACTACGCCGATACGGGGGACGTGCGTGCCAACACCTGGGAGATGGTGGCAGACTGGCTCGCGGCCGGACTCGATCCCGAGAAGGCCACATTTTTCATCCAATCTCTTCTGCCCGAGCACGCGGAACTCCACCTGCTCTTCTCCATGGTGACACCGCTGGGCTGGTTGGAGCGCGTCCCGACTTACAAAGAACAGTTGGACAACATCAAAGACCGCGACCTGCACACCTACGGCTTTCTGGGCTACCCGGTGCTTCAGGCGGCCGACATCTTGATGTACAAGGCGCAATACGTTCCCGTCGGCGAAGACCAGGTGGCTCACGTGGAGTTGACGCGTGAGATTGCCCGGCGCTTCAACAGTTTCTACGGGCAGGTGTTCCCCGAGCCTCAGGCGCTGCTCACCCCCACGCCGAAATTGCCGGGCACCGACGGTCGCAAGATGTCCAAGAGCTACGGCAACGCCATTTTCCTGGGCGACTCGCCCGATGTGGTCTCAGGCAAATTGGCCACGATGATCACCGATCCGGCGCGCAAGCGGCGCACCGATCCTGGGAACCCGGATGTTTGCCCGGTATTCGACCTGCACAAGGTTTTCTCGTCCCGAGAGACGATTGAGCGAGTGAACCGGGAATGCCGCACGGCGGAGATTGGCTGCTTGGATTGCAAGAAGCTGTTGGCCCAGCACCTGAACGAGTCTCTGACGCCCATCCAGGCGCGCCGCAAGCCTTATGAAGAGAATCCGAAACAGGTCTGGGATATCCTCGTAGCAGGCACGGCCAAAGCGCGCCAGGTCGCCCAGGCCACCATGTCCGAGGTGCGCGCCGCGGTGAAGCTGACTTAGATGGTGGACGAACCCCGCGAGCCGAACACGGAGTTACCCGGGGACAACGCGGAAGGGTCCGTCGCCATCCCCTCCCCCAAGCGCGTGAGCCACGCGGCTGCCGCCCCGCCAGGCGTTAAGCTCGAGATTTACCAAGGCCCGCTCGACCTGCTGCTCGACCTGATCCGCAAACAGGAAATCAACATCTACGATATCCCCATCGCCCGGATCACCCGGCAATACCTCGACTATCTGCGCCTGCTCGAAGAGATGAATATCGATGTGGCGGGCGAGTTCATCCTCATGGCCGCCACGCTGATTTACATCAAGTCGCGGATGCTCCTGCCACTCGATCCCACCGCGCCGCCCGAGGAACAGGAAGACCCGCGCCTGGAACTCGTGCATCGGCTCCTGGAGCACGAGCAGTTCAAGAGCGCGGCGCAGATGCTCCAAGCGAAGCGGATGCTCGAAGACGCCTCCTGGACACAGCCAGGCATTGACGAATTTGTGGAGGCGGAGGACGCCCCCGGCCTCACGGTCTCGGTCTTTGACCTGATTTCGGTGTTTCGCGACGTGCTGGAGCGCGCCAAGAAGCGCCCGCAATTGGAGATTCGGCGCGAGGAAGTGACCGTGGCGCAGATGATTGAGCACGTGAAGCAGGTGCTGATGGCGAATTCCCGTCCGGTCCGGCTCGATGACCTGATCGCAGGTTATGTCTCGCGGCCGGCGCTGATCGCGCTCTTCCTGGCGTTGCTTGAGATGGTAAGGTTGCGCGCCATCCTGCTTCGTCAAGGAGCGTTGTTCGCGCCCATTGCCGTCCACAAGAACAAGCGTTTTGAAGAGATTATGTCCGCGGTGAAGGCGGACGCGCTGGAGGCGGGCCTCGAGGAGAGTTTTACCTAGTCGTCAGCAGTCAGTTGTCAGTGGCAGAGCAGGATGGATGGCTTGTGGCAACGCCCGGAGAAGTCCTCCCAGCGACGACTAGACTCCAGCAACCGATGACTGACAATCAACAACGGACAACGGACGACTGACAACTAATCCATGCTGACTGACGAAACCCTGAAAGCCTTAATCGAAGCCATCATCTACGTGGCGCCGGAGCCGGTGACCCTGGAGGCCATCGTCAAGGCGCTCGACGGCGAAGAGCGCGAGCGGGTCAAAGCCAAGCTCCAGGAACTCATCGACAACCTCGAGCGGCCGGAGCATGGGATTCAGATCCGTCAGGTGGCGGGGGGCTACCAGCTCGCTTCCAAACCCGAGCACCACGATGTCCTGCGGAAGTTCGTGAA